>NZ_SULK01000019.1:20110-79204 GCF_007115085.1 Clostridium sp. HBUAS56017
TAAGGTAGTCCCTTATGAAGAGATGGACAATAATTATGCCAGCAGAGCTCATGAAACATATACGAGATATGTAACTACATGGGAAAGAATAGTGGATGGAATTATAGATTTTTCTCAAATGGTAGGAAACTTCGTAGACGGAGTGATAAAATCAGTAGAAGATTTAATTAAAGGGTTAGTTGGATTAGTTATAGGTGTTTCAGTATATGCCGTAGGTGCAGTAGCTGTTGCAATCACTAAGGTAACTGGGGACACTCCAGACTGGCTTAAGGGAGCGGAAGAAGACTTTTATAAGGATAATGAAATGATAAAGGCTGTCCTTGATGATCCTTCTATCATAGTCGAAGGGATAGCACAACAAGTATCTGATGCAAAGGATGAAAAGGGATTAGTTTATTGTACTGGGTATACAGCTGGACTTATAGCGCAGATGGTACTTCTTAAGAAGGTTAAGGGTGGTAGTGGTGCTGAGGAAGTTAAAGATTTTTATAGAAAAAATCCAGCAGATCCAATAAGAGATGTCTTAGGTTCAGGGCTTAAATCTAATCCTGCAGAGTGGAATAAATTAATAAATGCTATGAAGGATAATGGGGTAGAAATAGTATATAGAGATGGTACAATGGCGTATTCACCAGGGCTGGTTCCAGGTGCACCAGGACAGTTGATAATAGATAAAAACGCATCAATGAGTGCCTTGATACATGAATATCAACATTATTTAGATGATTTAGCTAGTGGATTACCAGGAATGAGGCAGTTATATGAACAAAATCCTAGAGTGATAAAGGAATTACGTGCATATATGAAAGAAATTAAAATTGCGGATGAACTAGGTTTGAAAGATGTATCTTCGCAATTATGGGAAAACTATAGACAAGAACGAGAAAGTATACTTAATTTATTCAAGGAGTGATAAATAGAATGGGTAATAGTAAAATAATAAAAAAGATTCAAGAAGGAGAATATGTTAATGAACAACTTCAAGAATTTTTAGAAATAAATAATGTTTTTGTGTTAAGTAATACAATGAAAGAAATTGTTAAACTTCAATATAAAACAGATAGTATAATAAAAAGGTTAATAGAGATAAGTGATTATAGGGAAAGTTCACATGTTTTGATTGGAGTTTATACAATCGGACATTTAGCTATTGCGACATTATTAAAACTAGGTTTTAATGAAGAAGATTTAGATTGCTATAATAGCCTTGATGAGTATGAAAAAAATATTGTTTTAAAATTGGTCGAAGGATATGAATATGTAATATAAAGGTCACATCAATATATTATAAAAGATTAGCTAAATACAATCCATTATTGCAATAATATAGTGAAAAGATGAAATGAATCAGTCGGAATTTAAGTAGGCTGGTTCATTGTTTTTAAGCGATTAGATGATTTATATCCTTGTCCTAGTTGCAAATATGTTATAGAACAATTTATGAAAAAATATCCTAATATTCAAGTTGAGATTATATATAAATTAAATTAAGAGGTGTAAAAAATGATTAACTATTATAAATTAAAATACTTAATTACAGAAACATTTTATGAAAATATTTTAGAAGAAAAATATACAATTGGGCAATCTGCAGGAAGATGTTTTGTTGAGTTTTATAATGAATTAAATTTAAATAATATTGAATCTCTAATAGTATATAGTACAGTACTTGCAAGAGTAGCAAGACATGAAAAAAGTGTACTTAATTCATTGGGTAAAGAGTTAGAAGAAATGAATAAATTACTTGTTCAAAATGATATTTTTAACAATATAAGTGATGATGAAGTTGAAGCTTTAAAGGAAGACATAGATTATGTGAATTCTAAAGTTAATAAATAGATAGGGTTAAAATACGGTATTTTATATCTAGAAAAATAATATTAAATAATTTATTGAAGATCCATTAAAGTTAATGTTGAAGAATAGTGCATAATTGCAATGATATAGTAAGGGATGAATCAGCTTAAATTTAAGTAGGCTGATTCATTATTTTTCTATCATAAGAAAGAATTATTTATTGGAGATAAAAAGAGAGCTTGTTTAATGATATTCTCAAGAATATGCTGATAAAATGGGGACTTATACGGATTTCATTAAAAAGCTAGGATAGCATCACATGACGACATAGTAAAAGCAGAAATAATATTAAAAGATTAACGCTGATAAAAAGCTGTTAGTCTTTTTTTATTGCCGTAATATTAAAACACCTAAGGAACAATTATTATTACGACTTTAAAGTTTTCATCCATGTTACGAAAATCCAATATAAAAGTTAAAGTTGGAGCAAATTATAAAGTTATTGGAATCTTTAACTATTTATAATAAAAATCTGATGGTATAATTTAAGTAAATATTGGATTAATAACATATATGTGTAATATTTGTATAGATGTAGCTTGTAATTAAAAGAAGGTGAATGTATGAAGTTAACTGATAAATTCAAAAAGAAGAAAATAACTTTAGATGAAATAAAAGATACCTATAACATAAAGGAATATTTGGAGTTGTATAAATTAATTAATAGATTGATAGAAGAAAATGAAATAGAACCTATTGAAGCTAGTGGTGGAAACGGTAAAAAGCCTGCTTTATATTCTAGATATAAATTAATTGAGAAAGAAAAAGATAATTCCGAGTTTATAGATGAGCTAAATTTTAAAATATACAGCAAATTGGATATTTCATATTATAAAAGCAACCTTGATAAATATAAAGAGAATAGAAAATACATATTACAATTAAGTGATTTTCTTAAGAATAAGGTACAATTATTAAATACAGCAGTATCAATGAATGAAAGATCTTTTCAGATATGGGGTAGGGAGAAGTTTATCCAGAAGGAAAAAGGGAAAACTATATTAAAAAATTTGAAGGTGGATTTAAAGCTTCTAAATTACTACGACACTTCAGAACCTTTGGCATATTATTCGAAGTCTAAGAAACAACCTCAAAACATATTAATCTTGGAAAACAAAGATACTTTTTATACTATGAGGAAATACTTAATAAATACAAAGAATAGTATTTTTGATATTGACATAAGTACAGTTATTTATGGTGGTGGCAAAAATATTCGAAAGACTTTTAAAGATTATAAAATCTCTGTAGAGAATTATCTTTCTAATAGAGATAATGTTCTTTATTATTTTGGTGATTTAGATTATGAAGGAATATTAATATATGAAGGATTACTTTTTTGCTATAAAGATAAATACGATATTCGGCTTTTTAATGTAGGATATGAAAAAATGATAAATAAGGCAATAGATGAAAAATACGATTTACCTAAAACTAAGGAAGGGCAAAACAGAAATCTAAAAGGAGAATTTATCAAAGAATTTAGTGAAAAGTACAAGGTCAAAATAGAAGAAATATTAAAGAATAATTTGTATATTCCACAGGAAATTTTAAATATATGTGATTTGATGGAGGAAGAATGAAGTTAGATTTTTTAAATCAGCAATATGAACGTATGAAAAAAATAGGTGCTTATTCTTTATTATTTAGAAATAGTATTTCTAAAAGAACTTTGGATAAGTATGGTTTTACAGAGGGATATGAACAAGATAATTTAATAATTTCAGTTTTGGTATTTATAATGGAGCAATCATTAAAAGAAGAGCCATGCACAATTGATGATATAGCTGTTTTTATAGATGAAGTGAATAACGTATATTACAAAAAACAAATTACCTTTGAAGATAGTAAAGAAATCGCAGAATTTATTGTTAATACAGTATTGTGTAACGAAGGAAAAGCTATGTATTTTAAAGCCATGAATTTTAAAAAGGGTGATTATGAAGATATAAATATTAGCTTTTTGAAGAATAAAATTGATTATATAGAAGATGTAAGACGTGTAGTTTATAGAATCAGTGAGGATGGATATGAGCTTATTTTATCAACTTTAGAAGTAGAAGAAAGTTTAAAGATAACTATAAAAGAAATAATTTTCAAGTTACATTTACAAAAAGCTTCATATGAAAAAGCAGTTGATGATATAAAAGATATCTTTAGAAATATGAAAAGCAGAATTGAAAATATGGATGAGGATATTAGAAGAATAAAAGAACTTCCATTAAGTTACTCTGTTGATGAATACAAGAAAATTACTGAAGGAAATTTAGAAATATTAAGAGACAGCAATAAAAAGTTTCAGTTGCATAGAGAATCAATTGAAGATAACATTAAAGAATTTGAAAATAAGGAAATTAATATCAGAGACTTAACTGAAGAAGAAGAAGAAAATCTAAAAAATTTAAGAGTTATAAATGAGTATTTAGGCAGAACAATAGATGAAGAACAAAAAATTTTATTAAAGCATTATGATTTGAAAGAAATATACAGACAAGAACTTGAAAACATATCTAAGATGTCTCTTATTGAAAGATTTGATTTAAAAAAAGAACTATACAATAAGATATTGGAAAATCCTAAACTTATAGGGAGCATTGATAGATTTTTAGCTCCTCTTTTCTTAAAGGAGCCTATAAAGAGTTACAATATAAATAAAGCATTTACATATCAAACACTTATAAAAGAAATCCCAAAAGAAAATGATGAAACATTACTAAATTTTGCAGAAGATGAAAGTGAAGATTGGATTAATAAGAAAAAGAAGGAAAGGATAGAAAAATGCAATGTAGTTATAAGTACTATATTAGAGTTAGCATTAGATAATGGGAAAATAACATTAAAAAATCTAGCTGAGCTTACGCGAATAAGTGAAATCACAAAAACTAACCTTTTACCTACAGTAGAGATTTTTAGAGAAGTAATGGTAGAAATGATAAAGTCAAGAGAGATAAATATTAAGGAACTCAAAGAAGAGAGAAAAAGTTTTATCGATAATGGAGAAATAGAATTTCAGCTTAATAAATCAATTTTAGAGATAATGGATTTAAATCCTAGGTTTCAAGCTATACAAGATATAAAAATAAATAAGCTAGAGAAAAATGAAAACATAAGAATAGAAAATATAATTGATGAAAATGGAAACTATAAAAATTTTATATGTTCAGATTTAAGTTTTGAAGTAATAACAAAGGAGGGGAGATAAGTTTGAATTATTCATTAGAAGAAATAAGGATTAGTAATAGGATAATATATTATTTAATGAAGAAAAGGGAATTAAAGGAAGATGAGATTGCACTTTATAAATATTATTCAGAGAATGAGAATGTTCAAGAATTAGTTAAAATATCAGCTGATGAATTAAACTGTGAAGTAAAAAAGTTTGGAACAGTAGTATATTTTATTCCTAAGGAGGATAATGATTTTTTAGGATATTCTAAAGGTGAGCTTAAGTCAGTATTATGTAAATCAGGAGCTAATGAAAAAGATTACTATTTATCTCAATTTGTTATTATGACTTTAATAGTTTCTTTTTATGGAGCAACTGGTTTAAGTAGTAAGTGTAGAGAATTTCTAAAGGTTGGAGAATTCTTAAATATTATAGCTGAAAAGCTTAAAGAAGGAGTAGAAAGAAGTGCTATTAATAAAGATATAGAAGAGGGAGGGATAGCTTTTAGCAATATTTTAGAAAAATTTGAGTCCTTAAAAGGTTCTGAAAAGCAAAATAGATCAAAAACTACTAAAGAAGGTTTTGTAAATACAATACTTTCATTTTTAGATAATCAAGGATTGATAGATTATATTCAAAGTGATGATATGATAAAAACTACTAAAAAGCTTGATTATTTTATGGATTGGCATTTATTAAATAGAAAAAATTATAATAGAGTAGTTGAAGCATTAGGGGAGGAAGTACATGAGTAATTTTAATTATCTTAGGTTAGTAAATTTAAATTATAATAACAATAATTCAAAAATAGATGATCAATTATTTTATTTAAATGGTGAAAATACAATGCTCAATTTGAAAAATGGTGGAGGAAAATCCGTTATTGTTCAAATGATGATTGCTCCTTTTGTAAGAAATAGATATAGAGATTTAAATTATAGAACTTTTGATAGCTATTTTACAGGAAAAATGCCTACATACATTATGATGGAATGGAATTTAGATGATAATGCAGGATATCTTTTAACTGGAATGATGGTAAAGAAAAAAGAAGTTGTATCAGATGAAAACTCTAAAGAAACATTAGACATTATCAATTTTATATATGAATATAAATCGAGAAATAAATATGATATAAAAAGCATTCCCATTATTGAGAAGGACGGGGAAGGACGTAAGATAAAGAGTTTTGCCAATAGTAAAAAGCTATTTGATGAAATAAAAAAAGATCCAGAATTTGATTTTAATTATTATGATATGAATAATTCAGTTACTTCTAGAGCATATTTTAACAAGCTAAGAGAGTATGGGATAGATCATAAGGAATGGGAAAATATTATTAAAAGAGTTAATTTAACTGAGTCTGGTTTGTCTCAGCTTTTTAAGGAAGCTAAAAATACTGAAGGCTTAATTAAGAAATGGTTTTTACCTAATATAGAAGAAAAGTTAAGTAAAGATGAAGATAGAATAAAGAATTATAGAGATATTCTAGAAAAATATATATGCCAATATAAAAGTAATAAAAGTGATATAGATAGAAAGAGTAAAATTGAGATATTTACTGAAAGGTCAGTAGCAGTAAAAGCTGCAGCAGTAGAATTTAAAGAAAATGAAACTAAATTAAAGATGCATGAAAATAAAATAGCTAATTACATAAAGGCCTTTAGTGACTATATAGAAGAAAAAGAAAATAACTTAAGTAGACTTGATGAAGAATTACTAAAAAACAAACAAGAATTAAAGGAAATAAAATATGAAGAGCTATCTATGAACATATATTTAGTAATTGATGAAATAGATAAGCTTGAAAAAGAGATAGATAATAAAATTAAGGAAATTGAAGAAGCTAGGGAAAGCTTAAATAAATTAAAAAAAGAACATAATATTTTAAATTGTGCTAATGTTTATGAGCGATATAAGGAGTATTCCAAGGAGCTTCAAAAGATAGAAACGAAGCTGAAAGCTATACGAGATAAGCAAAAAGATAATGCACCTAGAATTAATGATCTTGGGTATACTATTAAAAAATATTTAAAGGATGAATATAATGCTTTAAATATAGAAATGGGTGAAAACAAAGATAGCCTGAATTTATCTAGTTCACAAAAAGCTGATTTACAAAAAAATATTGAAGAATTCCAAAAAATATTAAATAAAATTTCAAATGAAGAAGGTAAATTAAGTACAAAAATAAAGGCTTTTGATGAAGTGGAAGATAAATTTAACAGAACTTATAATGAGAATTTGTTAAGAAATATTGAGGGATATTATCGTGAAGAAGATCTAATAGTTCTTGGTAGAGATATATCTTTAGATATAGAAAAATTTCAAAAAGAAAAGAGAAAAATTGAAGAGGATACTATAGAAAAAGATAAATTACTAAATGCTAAAAAATCAGAAAATGATAAAAGCGGAAGGGAAGAAAGTAGATTAAAAGTAGAATTTGATAATGTGTTAAAAGATATTAAGAATTATGAAGAAGATATTATAAAGAGGAAGGATATAGTAAAGTATATAAATTTAGATGAAAATAAAATATTTGATAGGGAAGAGATTGTAAATGGTTTTAATAAAAAGATAGAGATGCAAAATATAGATTTGCAAGAGCTTTACAAAGATAAACATAATATTGAAGGAGAGATCTATAGATTAAATACAGGAAAAATAGATAATCTTCCAAAGGATTTTATAGATGAATTGAAAAATAGAGAAATTAATATTATTTATGGTATGGAATATCTTAAAAAGAATGAATTGTCTGAAGAAGATAATATAGAATTGGTTAAGAAAAACCCATTTATACCATATTCCTTAATCATGAACAGTAGAGAAATTAATATACTAGAAAAAGATAAAATAGAGGTTTTTACATCAGTACCTATTCCAATAATATCAAGAGAGAATATAGATTGTCTTATAGAAAACAGAAGTGGAAATATAATTGAATTTGATGATATACGATTTTATACTGCATTTAACAATAAATTATTAAATAAGGAGGAATTAAAAAGGCTATTAGAACTAAAAGAAAAGGAAATTTTTAAAATTAATAATTATATATTTGAAAAGAAAAAGTCAATAGATTTTTATAACGATAAAAAGGGCTTTATTAATAATTCAAAATTGACTAAGGAATTGTACGAAAAAACAAATAGAGATTTAAAAGAAAAAGAAGAGGCAATAAAAATAAATAAAGAAGGATTAATTTCACTTAATAATATTATAGGTGAATTGACAGATGCTATTAATGAAAATGATGATAAAAGTGACGAGTTAAAGGAGAATATTAAAGAGAGTAATAGAAAGTTAACTGAATATAATTATTTAGTTTCAAAATATGAACAGTATCAAGGGGATAAAGAGCAGTTTGATATGCAATTAGAAAAGAAAAGATTATATTTAAGTAAAATAGATGAAAGTAGGAAAGAATTTAAAGAAACTGAGAGGAAAATTGAAAATCTTAAAGAGCTAATGCGAAATTTGGAAGATAAAATAGATGAATGTAGTACAAAGCTAGAAAAATTTAAAGGTTATAATAATGGTAATATTATAAACAGTGATTTAGAAGATTTATATTCCGAATATGAGGTTATTACAAAAGAGATTTCTGAAAGTATGCCTGAGTTAGAAGAAGAATTTGAAAAAGAAAATGAAAAATTTAGAAAAGTAGAAAAAGAATTAAGTGATAAAATCTCATTGTATAATATTGAAGAAAATGATTTTAAGGATGTCATTTATGATAGTAACAAGGAAAGTAAGTTGATAAATGATATTGAAAAAATAGAGGAAAAAATTGATGGGATGAAGGATAATATTTCAGAATATGGTAATAGAAAAGCAAAGGAAGAAGCAAATAAATCAAATTTATATGATCAAATTAAAGAACTTATAAATAGAGATAAACCAAAAGACAGAAGCGAAATATTTAATAAGAATTTCAAAGAAGAGCTTGCTAATTTAAATATAAAAGAACAGGAATTGAACAGCAAAAAAGTTGCTATTAGTGAAGAACTTAACCTATTAAAGATAAACAAAAATGGATTAAATGAATATGACTTTGAAATAGAGACTTCAATAGAAGTTGAATTTAATATCAGTAAATTGGATAGTATTACTGGAAAGCTTAAAAGAGACTATAGACTTATTAATAAAAGCATAGGAGAAAATGAGAAAAAGCTTGTAGAAATAGTTGATACTATAGCTAATGACGAAATGTTTAATAATGATTTATTATTTATTGATGCAATAGATAGTCTTAAAAAAGTTTGTAATAATCCCAATAGTTTATTAAAACAACTTGAAATAATTTTAGATTCATATGAGAGATTAGTAGAAAAACTTATGCACGATATTGAAATAATCAATAAAGAAGAAAAAAATATTTTAACTAATCTTTACGAGTATATTTCTTTAGTTAATAAAAATGTTGATGAAATCGATGAGAATTCTTCAATAAATATTAATGGAAAATCAATAAAAATGCTTAAAATTTCAGTAGTTAATATGGAAGAAAACAAAGAATTACATATGATGAAACTTAAAGAATATATTCAAAATATAAGAGATTATTGTGTAGGTCTTCTAGAAAAAAATGAAAGTATAAGTGAATATATTCAAAATAGCATCACTATAGTAAAACTTTATGATGAGATAATTTCAATAGGAAATATTAATATTAAGCTTTATAAAATAGAAGAAAATAGACAAAAACAAATTACTTGGGATGAGGTCTCTAAGAATTCAGGGGGTGAGGGGTTCTTATCTGCTTTTGTAATATTATCTAGTCTTCTATCCTATATGAGAAGAGAAGATAGAGATATATTTTCCAGAAAAGAATCATCAAAGGTCCTTATTATGGATAATCCCTTTGCACAGACAAATGCAGAACATTTATTAAAGCCTTTAATGGATATTTCAAAGAAAAGTAAAACTCAACTTATATGTTTAACAGGATTAGGTGGCGATTCTATAATTAATAGGTTTGATAATATTTATGTAATGAATTTAGTTACTTCAAAATTAAAAAATGGATTAAGAGTTATGTTGTCAGATCATATAGTAGGAGAAGAAGAAAGCGAAGTAATGGTGTCATCAAGAGTGAAAGTTGAAGATGTACAGTTGAAACTTTTTTAATATTATAAGTGAATTGTAAAAGTAGTCTTAGGCGTTTGTATAGCTTGTCTTGGTATGCACCCTTAAAGTTAGGCCAAAAATCTAACTTTGGGGGTGTATTTTATTATGGTAAAATATGACGATGAATTAAAGTTAAAAGTAATTAATGCTTATTTAAGAGGTGAAGGAGGTTATATTACTTTAGCAAAACAATTTAATATAGGTCATCGATCTACTGTTCAACGTTGGGTACGAACTTATAAAAAAATAGGTATCGATAGTATATGTAGAAAGAAAAAAGGACTTGCTGCGTTCTCTTAGAACTTCAAAATGTAGTATAAAATGAATCGGCTAAAAATTAAGTAGGCTGATTCATTATTTTTCTATCATAAGAAAGAATTATTTATTCAAAATAGAAAGAGCGCTTGTTTAATTTAAAATGATTCAAAGTAAGCCGTTCCACCTCTTTGTGGTACGGCTTTATAATTACTATTTAAAAAAATTCCATGTTTAAATTCATCATTTCAGTTATTTTTGAGAAATACATTTCTTAGGACAAGCTAATTGACAAGCTCCACAGTCAACACAAGCAGATTCGTTGATTATTCTTTTTCTATCTCTTTCTTCTGCGATGCATCCAACAATACATACTCTCTGGCAAGTTCCACAACCTACACAATCTGATTTATTTATTCTTCTAGGCATATTTCTCTCCTTAGATCTAGAAAATTATAATGTTTGTTTGCAAGAGGTAACTGTAACTTCTAATGTTCTTGTAAGGAATGGACACTTTTCTTTCATCATTTTAAAGTTATCCCCATCTTTTAAAAATTTAGCAGTTCCTTCAAGCAGAAACCCAGTTCCCATAAATTGATAGCCCATTACTTCCTTACTACCAAGAGTCAATTTAACTTTAGGGTTAGCATTAATATTTTCTTCCGTTTTAATCATAGCAGCTGCAGGAATTAGGATTTTATTTTCTTCTACAATAATTAAATAACTATTCCATGTATTAACGACATGAGCTTCATTATTTGCACAAGTTACAATAGAAACTACTCCTTCATGATTTAGTACCTCAAAAAACTTTTCTGTAAACATTTTATATTCCTTCTTTCTTTTAAAAAATATATAGCTATCATTACAGACAATTAATATCGTGGATAACTATTGTCTATGATTATAATATGATTATTTATTTCTTTTGTCAATAGACATTTTTTGCCAAAGATATATATTTAATGATGTATGATTATCTTGAATGAGAATAAATAATAGGATATTATTAAGAGAAGATTATATATCAAAGGAGTATGAAAAATGAAATTCTCAGTAGGAGTAGAATATGCAATACATTGTTTATTATATATGGTAAACTCAGAAGAAGGTAAATCTGTGGGAATAAGGGATTTAGCAACATTTCAAGGTATCTCTGAAACTTATTTATCAAAAGTATATGCAAAATTAAGTAAGTCAGGAATTATAAAATCTATACCAGGTGTAAAAGGTGGTTATGTGCTAGCTCGTAGTGCTGAAGAGATAACTTTTTGGGATGTTGTCGAAGCAGTAGAAGGAAGTGAACCATTTTTTCAATGTGCAGAGATTAGACAAAATAATATATTATTAGATAAAGATAATTTACCAGATACGCATACAAAATGTCCTTGTTTAATAAAAGTTGTAATGTTAGAAGCAGAAGATGAAATGAGAAAATATTTAAGTAATAAGACATTGGCATGGCTATATGATGAGGTATATAATAAAATACTTCCGAAGGAAATGAAAGATGCAACAATTGAATGGTTCAATAATAGCAAAAAGTAATTAAATATATATAAAACATAGGATGTCATATCTTAAATATGAGAAAATATGAAAAGTAGTTATTTAAGAAGGGGGAAGGTAAATGCGTAATGAAAAGAATATTGGTGTAATATATGCAGCTGCTGCATATACATTATGGGGTGTTTTGCCCGTATACTGGAAACTTATAGATAGTGTGTTTTCAATGGAGATTTTATCTAACAGAATAGTTTGGGCCTTTGTTTTTACAATTATAATTATTGCAGTGACCAAACAATGGGGAGAGCTTAGACGTATAGCGAAGGATAAGAAACAAATGCTTTATATATTTATTGCATCAATTTTGATTGCCTTTAACTGGGGGCTCTATATTTGGGCTGTTAACTCAGATAAGATTGTAGACGCAAGTCTAGGGTATTATATAAATCCATTATTTGCAGTGGCACTTGGGGTTGTAATTTTTAAGGAAAAGCTAAGCTTTTTGCAAGGAGGGGCACTTTTTGTTGCATTTATTGGCGTAATAATCAAAACTTTGCAGTATGGTAAAATCCCTTGGATTTCATTAGGTTTAGCTATTTCTTTTGCATTATACGGTGCAATAAAGAAATCAATTAAGGCTAATTCTATAGTAGGTTTAACCCTGGAAACAACTATGCTAACTCCAGCTGCGTTAGCGTATATAGCAGCAAGGCAATTTAGTGGAGTGAGTGCATTTCAGAAGGAAGGTGTAGTTGTAATTATTTTGCTTATAGGTGCTGGTGTAGTTACAGCGATTCCATTATTGCTTTTTGCAAGTGGAGCAAGAAGACTTCCTATGTCAGTGCTTGGCTTCACTCAATATATTTCGCCAACTATAAGTCTACTTATTGGAATTTTTGTGTATCATGAAAGCTTCACAGCTTTGGATATGATAGGATTTTGCTTTATATGGGTTGCACTAGCTATATACTCCATTTCACAAATGAGAATGGTTAGAAGCAAACACTACATAAAACAGGTTAGCTAGGGTTTAGCAGTTTATTTTAAAAGAGTTGTATTAAGAATGTTAAGAAGCACTGAGTCTTATTCCATTAGGACCTTTTTAAGGAGGAATAAGATTCAGTGCCTTATAGGTGAACCATATTATAAGTGAATTGTAAAAGTAGTCTTAGGCATTTGTATAGTTTGCCTAAGGCTACTTTCATTTTAAATACCCTATTATAAGGAATATAATTAATTCTATAGATTAAAGATATAAAAAAATTTTTTCTAAAAATGAACCGATTAAGTATTTAATGCCTCTAATATATAGATGCATCAATAAGAATCGAAGGGAGACAGTAAATTGTGTGAAGAAGAGCTCGTCATAAAAATCCAGGCTGGTGATATGAACGCATTAGGTGAATTGTTTGAAATATATAAAAACGAATCATTTAAATATGCATATCTTATTACAGGTAGTAAGCATACAAGTGAAGATGTTGTACAAGAAGCATTTATAAGTTGTTATAACAATGTAAAAAGTCTTAAAAATCCTCAGGTTTTTAAATCATGGTTTTTTAAAATGCTTACGCGAATTGCATGGAGATATGCAAAAAAAGATAAGAAATCGCTGCCAGTTGACAATATATTTGAAAAAGCTGATGAAGAAAGTATTGATGCTTCTATAGAGCAATATTTAAGAAAAGAAGAAAAAAATAATCTTTATGCAGAAATTGAAAAGCTTGATTTAAAACAAAAAACAGTAATTGTTCTATATTATTTTAATGGTCTTACAGTTAAGGAAATTGCAAAAATAATGGACTGCTTTGAAGGGACAGTAAAGTCAAGGCTTCATAGTGCAAGGAAAAAATTAAAAAGAAGTTTAATTAAGTGTGACGATGAATATAATCATAGAAATTTAAAGAGGGTGAGACTTAATGAATAAAAGATTTAATGAAAATATAGATAAAAAAATTAAAGAATGTTTAATTAGTAAATCAGATAATGCTTCAGTACCTGAAAATATGTTTTTTAAAATTAGAAATGAAATATTAAAAGAAAAAGAAGATAAAGGAGTTTTTGTTATGAAACATAGATTATTAAAACCAAAGACAGTTATAATTGCTGGAATGCTTATTGTTGCAACAACAGTAACATGTGTTGCAGCAACTAATCACTTTGCAATGTTTAGTTCATCATCTCGTCAAACTGAAGTTAAAAATTTTCCAAGTAAAGATAAAGTAAAAGAGAGTGCTGGCTTTATACCTAAATATGTTGAAGCCTTTAATAATGGGTTTAAATTTAATACATTTAACTATTCAAACAATGAAATCCGTGATGATAAAGGAGCTGCTGTTGAGAAATACAAGGGTGCAGATTTTGATTACACAAAAGAAGGTTCTAAAAAGAATCAGAGTTTGACTGTGTATGCTAAAAAAATAGATCAGAAATATTTGGATGAAGACACATTAAAAAATACTGTAACAGTAGAATATAAAGGAATAAATATTGAATATACTAGCAATCAATACAAGGCAGTTCCAGAAGGATATAAGCCAACAGATGAAGAAAAAGAATTGCAAAATAAAGGACTTCTTCAAATCGGATATGGAAGCGACGAAATAGAAGTTAATCAAAATCAAACAGTTACGTGGTATGAAGATGGAATATCATATTGTATCTTGAATGTGGATTATACTGAATTAAGTCAAGATGATATGATTAATATGGCAAAAGAAGTTATAGGCTAAAAAAATTATCCCTAAGGAATTAGAACATTTATTCCTTGGGGATAATTTATTTTTATTTAGTTTATACAAAATTTTTTATAGAGCATATAAATTACAAAACTATGTAATTGAAGTGGAAAGATGTATAAAAAGTATGGTAATATAATAGATTAAATGTTAATGAAATGATATACTAATAGAAAATACATTTTATGAGCAGAAGGTGTTTATAAATGGGGAATGATGTAACATTAACGGAACTTGAAAAAGTAATCTTAAATAAAGTACAAAATTATATTAATAAAAATGAAAAAGTTGGTATAGATATAATTGCAAAGGAATGCTTTGTTTCAAAGGCAACAATTGTAAAACTATCAAAAAAGCTTGGGTATAGTGGATATAGCGAAATGTATTATACTATTCTCGCTGCTAATAATAACTCCTCAAAATTAGATTTTTTTAATAATAGTAGCGACATGTGTATGAATGAGCACTTAAAGGGTGATATTAATATACTTGTAGAGGCATTAAGAGAATTTAAAGATAAAAAGATATATTTAGATTCACTAGGAGTTTGTGATAGTGCTAGGGAATATTATTTACAAAAGCTATTGATATTTGGATTTGATGCAGCTAGTAGTTATCACTATGAGGCCTTTAAAAATAATAAATCTGGTTTATACTTGTTTTTTTCTTATTCAGGATACAGAGCTGAGATTATTGAAAAGGTCAACGAAGCTATTAGAAATAATTTTAAAGTAATAGCTTTTACTGCCAGTAAAGATTCACCTTTGGCAAAAATATCTCATGTGACACTGGAGATAGCTGGTATAAAATCAGATAGGGAGCATTACTTACCAAATTTATTTACTGCTAACCTCATAATTTTGTTAGAATTAGCACTAAGTGAATACTCTAAAAGATATTTATCTGAAAAATAATATTAAGAGCCTATATGGATAAAAGTAACTGATAAAATGGATTATTGCGGAAGAAAGTTTGTGATAAGCCATGTTATCAGTTTTTTTTTATACCATTTTTTTAGTGAACTTTTTCACTTTCAGTAAACATTTTCATAAGCGTGGAAACTCTATTGCTAGCGTAAATAAACTAGGATATATTTTAAATAAATAAAAGAAGGAGGTACTAAATCATGAGAAAAAAAATATTGTTATTAGGTCAAAAATTTTCACAAGCTGCAGTACAACCAGTTATGTTCTTAACAGTTATGGGAATTGCTCTTGCTGTTGCTGTTATTATGCAACTAGAGTTTATGCCATCATTTATAGTTTTTATTGGTACACTTTTAAAAAAGATGATGGATGCTATGTTAAATAATCTTTCTATTATCTTTTGTGTTGGAATTGCAACAGCATTTGCAAAGAAGAAAAAGGTTGATGCAGCTATCATAGGATTAATAGTTTACATTATGTTCTTAGCAAGTAATAATGCATGGCTTACATCACAAAATATGTTAGCTACGCCAGGAGCTATGGGGCTATTTGGAACTGGACAAAATACTGTTTTAGGATTTCAAGTAGTAGATATGAATGTTTTCTTAGGAATAATACTAGGATGTATTACTGGATATGTATTTAACAAGTTGGCTGATGTACAGTTTGGAGATATGTTTAGAGTATATGGTGGATCAAGATTTGTATTTATAGTAATGATTCCAATTACTTTGATATTAGCAATTGTGCTTAGTTATGTATGGCCTGCGGTAAACTATGGTATTAATGCACTATCAGGATTTATGAAGAGTGCAGGTTCACTTGGTGTATTTGTATATGCATTTGGAAATAGATTTTTAATACCAACTGGCTTGCATCATTTATTATGGATGCCATTTTGCTTCACTGGAATTGGTGGAACTTTAAATGTTGCTGGTGACGCTGCACAGGGGGCTGTTAATATTTTTTATGCTGAAATGGGTAATAGTGCTCATTTAACAGCTATTGATCCATCAATAAGGTTTGCAACCTTTGGATTTGCAAAAATCTTTGCAAGTGTAGGTGTTGTTCTTGCTATGATAAAAACTGCAAAACCACAGAATAAAAAGACCGTAAAGGGATTACTTATTCCAGCACTTTTTGTTGCAGTGGTAGCAGGTATTACAGAACCACTTGATTTTTCATTTCTTTTTATATCACCTTTGCTTTGGCTGGTACATGGTTTGCTTACCGGTTTTTCAGAAATGCTACTTTGGATACTAGGTTCAAGGACATATTCAATTTATGGATTATTGGATACATTAGTTTGTAATTCTGTAATAAGTCCAAAACTTTCAAAAATATATATTTTCTTTACAGTGGGAATTATAATGGCTGTAGTATGGTATTTAGTATTTGTTTTCTTAATTAAAAAGCTGGATATTAAGACTCCTGGTAGGGAAGAGGTCTCTGACAATGAAATTAATATTCAGGCAGATGGCAGTGCTATTGTTGAGAAGAATGCTAATGATGATCAAGATTCTGAGATATTTATTGAAGGGTTAGGTGGAGTTTACAATATTTTAGAGGTAAATAACTGTTTTACACGTTTGAGAATTGATGTAAAGGACGTTAGTAAGGTAAATAAAGAAATAATAAGTAAGGCTAAGCAAAAAGGTGTTGTTATTAAAGGAAGTAATGTACAGATTATTATTGGAATGACTGTAGAAGATGAAAAAGAAAAACTTGTTAATTTATTAAATATGAAAAAAGGAGAGATGTAAAATGAAAAAATATTCTATATGTATTGTTGGGGGAGCAAGCCGTTATACACCAGATATGCTTGCAATGTTATGTAATCAAAAAGAAAGATTTCCTTTAAGAAAAATTGTACTATATGATATTGAGAGGGAACGTCAAGAAGTAGTGGGTAAGTATGCAAAAATATTATTTAAAGAGTATTATCCAGAGTTAGAGGAAATAATATGGACTACTGATAAAAAAGAAGCATTTCAGGATATAGATTTTGCCCTTATGCAAATTAGAGCAGGAAGATTAAAGATGCGTGAAAAGGATGAAAAAATTTCACTTAAACATGGTTGTCTTGGTCAGGAAACTTGTGGAGCTGGAGGATTTGCATATGGTTTAAGAAGTGTTCCTGCTGTTATAGACTTAGTAAAGGATATTAGAACTTATTCCCCAGAATGCTGGATTTTAAATTATTCTAATCCTGCTGCAATTGTTGCAGAGGCAACGAAAAGGGTGTTCCCTGATGACTATCGAATTATTAATATTTGTGATATGCCAATTGCAATTATGGAGATTTACGCAAGTGTGCTTGGAGTAGGTAGGAGGGATTTAGAACCTAGATATTTTGGACTTAATCATTTTGGATGGTTTACCCATGTTTTGGACAAGAAGACTGGAAAAGATTATTTACCTAAGTTAAGAGAAATACTCAAAACCCCAGTAGATGTACAAACAGAACCTCTTTTCCAAGAAAAATCATGGAAATCAACTTTTGAATTTATGAGTCAGATGATAAATGATTATGATGAATATTTACCAAACACATATTTACAATACTATTTATATCCATCAAAGATGGCAAAGAAAGAAAATCCAGAGTATACAAGAGCTAATGAAGTAATGGATGGAAATGAGAAAGAAACCTATGGTAGGATGAATAAAATTATATCACTAGGTAAAATACAAGGCACAGAGTATGAGATTACTAGTGACGTGGGATGTCATGCTGAGTATATAGTTGACTTGGCTACAGCAATTGCCAATAACACCAATGAAATCTTTTTAACAATTACAGAGAATAAGGGAACTATTGAGAATGTTTCTTCTGGTGCTATGGTAGAAGTTCCATGCCGTGTTGGAAGTAATGGAGTGGAACCTTTAGTTGTAGGGAGTATACCAACTTTTTACAAGGGACTTATAGAAAATCAATATGCATATGAAAAACTAGCAGTAGATGCTTGTTTGGAGGGAAGCTATCAAAAAGCATTACAGGCACTAGTATTAAACCGTACGGTTGTAAATACTGATGTTGCCAAGGAACTATTAAAAGATTTGATTGATGCTAATAAAGGATACTGGAATGAGCTTCGTTAAATATGAGAATGGAATATGATATGGTGAGGAAATTTACCATATATTAAAAAAAACTGTAGGAGATTTATTAAAAAATATCCTACAGTTTTTTTATTACTTGTGAATATAAAAAGGTAATTAAAAAACGTGAAATATATGTAGAGGTATAGCAAGATAGGTTTAAATCACCAAAATTGTTTAAATACAAAAAGAAGAGATATTGACAATAAATATTAAAAAAACTATAATTTAACAAAAAACACTCGAGAAAAGTTGAGAAAAAATTTGCACCAAAAAAGTGTGTAAAGAGGGGGATTTTAGAATGAAAAAAATTATAAGATCAATTATAGGGTGCATAGTTGTATTGGGGGTTTTGAGCATAGATTCAAAAGAAGCTAAGTCATTCCAACCAGCAGCACATTATGCATTAATTCAGAAAGTAAAAAGTAATCTGTCTTCAGCAAGTATAATAGGACAAGCACTAAGAGAATATCCTAATATAGCAGCTTGGGGATCGCTCGGCCCTGATTTAGGATATTTTCAACCATCTGAACTTGGGGGATATGCACCATGGGCTGATAGATATCACTATTATAAAGTAGGCAGTTTTGCTAAAGAACAATTAAAAGAAGCTCTAGATTGTGGAGATAAGAAAAAAATAGCTTTTGCAGCTGGATGGGTATCTCATGTAAGTGGTGATTTAGCCTGTCATGGTATTTATGTTAATCCAGAATGTGGTGTGTATTTAGATAATGAAGATACACGTAGTAGACATAGCGAATTAGAGAAAATGGCAGATCCATATGTTTGGGCTACATTAGGAAACCAAGATCAGAATTTATATATAAATAAAAATTTGGCAAATATATATTCTAAAACCGGAAGTATTCCTTTTGATTTAATGAATAATGTTTCACAAAAAATTTATAATACTTCAGCGTCAACATCAGAAGAAAATGGATGGTGTAATGTTTTATTAGCAGGTTTAAATAGTGGTATAGGATATACTTACACTGATTATAAAGTTGCTGTAGATTATCTTAATGAAAATGGAAGAAAAGATAGATTAAATAAAGCTTTTTCTACAGCAGAAAATCAATGCACCAAATTATTAGAGCAGGCTGAAAGTGGAGAGTATAGTAATTTTACTGATAGATGGAACTTGGATGTTGGAGCAAGTGAATCTCCAATTAGCTCACTTACAGCTATAGTGAAAACAGGAACAAAATCTGGTGCAGGAACTGATGATGATATATATTTTGGTATTAAATTAAAAACTGGTGATACTAAAGAATGGAAATTAGATAAAGCATTTTATAATGACTTTGAAAATGGAGATAATGATGAATATTACTTATATATAAATGATATGGATTTTTCACCTAATTTAGTTGACAAGGTATGGCTTGAAAAGAAACATAAAGATTATTCAATTGGACAAGCATGGTATTTAGATTCTTTAGAAGTTAATGTGAATGGAAAAATAGCGCTATCAAAAGATGCAAATCAGTGGGTAAATGGAAATGATACTGTATATTTTGATGCTGATTGGTCAAGTATAACTAATACTAGTGACCCAACATTTTAATTGAGGGAAGTTTATGTTGAAAAATAATAAAAAGTTAAGTGATATATTTTCAAAAGTATCATTAGTTATAATATTATTTACAATCATGGTAATTGTAGATATACCATTAAAATTTATACCTTATATAAAAATTTCAACAGGAGCATATTTTTTACCCTTCTATTTATGTCCTATAGGGCTGTTTTTATCAGTACTTTCTTTAAAGCTAAATAAGAATAAAATAGGTTATATTGCCTTAATATTAAATGTATGTATGGTTTTATTGGAAGCTATTTTTATGGTTGTAGGCTTTAAATTTTTAGTACATTGAGATGAGATATATTACAGCATATTTTGGACAAGAAGATTGGAAAAAATTATTATTTTTAAATTTACTAAAAAAATAGAAAGGGGAAAAATAATATGAAAACATGTATAGCTTGTGGAATGCCAATGAAAACTCAAAGTGATTATGCAATGGGAGATGAAAGCAAAGATTATTGTATTTATTGTGCAAAACCAGATGGAACAATGCAATCTTATGAGGAAAAGTTAGAATCTATGACAGGGTATATTATAAAAACTCAAGGATTAGATGGGAGTGCTGCAAATAATGTAGCAAAAGAGATGTTAGATAAACTTCCAGCATGGAAGAAATAAAACTATTAGATATGAGACAATACTATCCATTTTATATGAATGGTATTTCTCATATGATAGTAAAAATAATAAATTGAGTTGGAGAACTCAAATAAATATCTACTTGCGATTATTTTAGATAATATATTTTATATTCACCAATAAATTTATACCCCAATTTTTGAGCTAGTAAATATGAAGGATAATTTGCAGCATCCCAATGAGGGGTTAAATCATGATCAAGACAATATAAAATAAATTTTGCACTACAAGAGCAGCAAGACCTTTCTTTCTAAAATTAGAATTTGTTATTATAGAAATTTCAGCTGATTTTTTTGATAGTAAACATGGGGTACAAGCTGATAATACTTTCTTATCCTTTTCTATACAGAATCCAAAGCTGTTATGTACGAAGTCCTCTCCTAAATCATAATTTAAAAAGTGATATTTCTGTAATTCATCATTACGCATTTTATTAACAGCATCTAAATCGATTCTTTTTAAAAACTTGGCATATTTATTTGTATGTATGATCTTTTCTATTATCTTTCAATTTCTCATTAATATTTTTCAAAAGTATCATCAAGATAAACTGCTTTCTATAGATGAAAATTTTTTTGTTTGTATAATTTTGGTACAATACAATTATATTACAAAATAAAGACAAAAAGGATTAATATTGAATAACGCAAATAGTAATATTCAATTTGCTAAGAACCTTGCATTAGACCATAAAAGAATAATGAGAGGACATTATGAGTATAAAAACAGAACTCTTGTTTATGCAACAAAAAGTTGTTAATATGCCTAAATTTGTATATAATATTATATATTTATGCTGGTGTTATAGTTATAATAATTTTCAAAGGGGTTGAGTTTATGAGCATAAAACATATTGACAATATTATTGATAAAGTTGAATTGAAGAATGGATCACAATTAATTTTGAGAAAGGCAACAGTAGACGATGCTAACGATATTATTGAATATTTGAATATTGTTGGTGGAGAAAGTAATAATTTACTTTTTGGAGAAGGTGAGTTTAAACTTACAATTGAACAAGAGAGAGCATATATCGAAAATATTAATAAAGATAAAAACTCTCTTATGTTGTTAGGTGTAATTGATAATAGAATTGTGAGTGTTTCTCAAATAAGTAGTGAGAACAGACAAAGAATAGGTCATAATAGTGAACTCGCAATTTCAGTAAAAAAAGAATATTGGGGAAACAGAGTTGGTAGTTTTGCTATAGAGCAGTTAATAAAATTTGCAAAAGATAATAAATCTATAAAGAATATTAGTCTTGGTGTTAAAGAGGATAATCATAATGCCATTAAACTGTATAAAAAGCATGGATTTGTAGAAGTAGGCGTTCATAAAAATTTCTTTAATATTAATGGTGATTATTATGATGAAATATTAATGGATTTATATATCTAAAGTTATTAAATAGACAAGCAATAGGTAGTTTAAATTTAACTACCTATTATTATTACTATAAATCAACAATTATATCTAACAGAGCCAACAATAAAAACTAAGATAGACGTAAGTATTATGAGGCAGACTATTAATCAGATACTTAAGATTTAAGATTAAAGTTACCGAATGAGGATCATAGAGAATCAAGTCAGATATAACTGGACGGGGAAGCGTATATTTGGAGAACCAAAATAAAAAGAGAGTAGTTTGTGAATTAATTGGATTATCAGTGGAATTGAGGAAAACAAAAGAGTAATATATAGTTAATGAACTTATGAGTAATTCAGTTAAAAATAGGGGGGGAGAAGGCTATGGGTTTTTTCGATATATTTAAGAAAAAAAGAAAGAAATCAGATGTTAAGCTACAAAATTTATCAATACAGAATGTGGAAGACCAGGTTGTTCATCAAGGTAATGTAAGTGCTGATGTTATAAATATAAATTCAAAAACAATAGAAATGTTGCATAGATCATTTATTGCATTTGATGTTGAAACAACAGGCCTAAATTCTGAATATGATAGGATTATTGAATTAGGTGCTGTTCGATTTATAGATGGTCAGCCTACGGAGGAATTTAGCACATTAGTAAATCCACAAATTAATGTTCCGAGTGCTGCAACTAAAGTAAATCATATTACAAATCAAATGATTAGTACAGCTCCAAAGGAGAATGAAGTTTATCCTAAATTATTAGATTTTTTAGGGGAGGCTTCTCAGAAAAAAATAATTATGTGTGCACACAATGCAAGTTTTGATTTCAGATTTCTTATAAGTACATTAAAAAGAATGGGGGTAGATGCAAGTTTTGATTATGTTGACACTCTTAGTTTATCTAGAAAACATATTAAAGGACTTACAAATTATAAACAAGGTACAATTGAAAAACATCTTGGTTTAGCAAATGATAATGCGCATAGGGCTTTATCGGATGCTAAAATATGTGGGAAAATCCTTTGTAATATATTGTTTAAATTAGACGAGGAAATCAATGAACAAAGAAAGAATATGGAAAAGATTAAGCCTAGTGAAGAAGAACTTGAAATATGCGGGTATATCCAAAAAATTATTAGAGATAATGGTGAGGATGTAAGTTGGATAAGATATAGGAAGAATAGTGGAAACTATATTGATGTTTCGTGTCTATATTCGTTTTTAAAATTTAAAATAGCTAAAAAGGGAAAATACATAATCATCGATAAAAAGTCTGCAAATGGATTAGAGCTTTCACAAGAACCGTGCACTAAAAGTGAAGGTGGAAGTGATTTCGTAAGGGTATTTCTTGAAAGTCCTTTTGATTTAAATATATTATCTTCATTTATAGTAAGTTCTTTTAAAGAATGCTATAAAGCTATGAATTATTATTTGGATAATGGAGAACGTGCAAAAAAGTCTGCAGAAGAATGCATAGCAATGTTAACCAAAATTGAGAATAGTGAAATAGAAGGATTACTTTCTTCAGCAGAACAGAGAATAAAAAATAATATAGCAATTGAACAGGAAAAGAAAAGAGTAATAGAAGAAAAGCAAAGAGAGAAAGAAGAAAAGAAAAAAAATAAAGTATTAGCGAAACAGAAGAAGATGCCTGAAAATACAAATAATAATGAAAGTATGTGTTCAAATAGGAAAAGAGTTGGTAGAGGAATTATTCAATTAAATGATGATGGAACAATTATTCAAGAATATGAAACGGTAGCATCAGCAGTTAGAGAGACAGGAGTTAATTCTAAGAGTATAAGAGATGCTGCCAAAGGGATGCAGAAGCATGCAGGAGGATTTTGTTGGAGATACAAGGATGAAGTGCTGAAAAACGAATAGAAGTTTTGGGAGAGGATGAAGAACAAATGGGTATTTTAAGTAGATTATTTAAAAAGAAAGAAACTGTTACTGCATATGTAAAATATTTTTTGTATGAGTGTGGAATTAGTAAACCAGAGAAATATCATAAACAAATGATAAATGAAGGTTATTTGGCAGTCTCGACAATTGAAGCAATAGTACAAGCACTTAAAGTTGATACATTAAAAAAATTTTTAAAAAAGCTAAATTTACATTAGAAAATACTAATTCTGGTTTAATTCAAAGTAATAGACCAGACCCATTTGCCTTTAACTTCAACGAAATTGAAAAAAGTGTTCAACTATATCTATGTATAATATGTAAAAAATAAGTAATGCAGCAATATACTATTGCCTTACTTATTTTAATAATTTATGTGAGATATAATAATTACTAATTAATTCATAGGAAATGTAAATTAATAGTGACAAAAATAACTACTAAATGGTAATTTGTGGAGAAGATATTATGATTGAAGTATTATTATCATATGCTATTTTGTTGCATTTGGAATTAGTGTCGGATGCAGAATATAATGAATATCTTGATGAGCTTTTTTTAAAACATCCTGATAATGATTTGCTATTAGAATTAGAGTGGGGAACTTTAGATATGGAAGGTACAATTAAAATTATTTTTAACTACTGTTTAGATAATAATGTTGATTATGATACCTTTGGCTGCTTTTTGCTCAGTAGGTTAGAAGAAATTTATTATAAAGATGCTATGGATATACGAATCTTTGGATCAAAAATGTACTCATTATGGAGAGTGTTGCCATCTGATATTGCGAATAAAGAACCATTTTGGACTATGTCTTATGCTGATGATCCTTTGTTGTATGGAGATGAAAGACAAACAAGAGAACTTTATCAAAAGATGTTTCAGTATTATAAGAAATAAAAAATTACATTATGATAGACAAATCAAGATTTAGAGTGAGAGCATAATTTATGAATGATATAGTTAAAGAAATTAAAAAATTAAATGAACAATCTTCAAGAGAAGATGTTCTAAGGTTGGCTCAGTTTGATTTTAAGAAATTTGAATTAAATAGTGAGCATAATGATAATATTAAATTAATCTTTGATTGGAAGAATTTAAAGGGTATTCATATAGAAAACAGTATTAGAGCAAATAATATATACAGGGCATTGAATTGGGATAATGAAGAATATCATGATATTATTACTTCTTTTTTGTATGTTTATTTACTTTCATTAACAAAGTTTTATCCAGAAAAATTTAGAATAAGTGATAGTAATGTGATAATGGTTCAAGGTATGCTAGGACAAAGAGCCTATTCTAATAAATATTTGAGTGAGCATTATATGGAATTTAAAGAGGCTAATAAAAACGTACATATTCAAAGATTTGCATCACTTACTCATAGTTTTGGAAATTTCATGCCATGTCCAAATTCACTTTTTAATAGCATTAAAGGCACCACAAAAAGTATATCTGATTTTCTTGATATTCTAATAAATAAAGTGAATAATTTATCTTTTATAAATAAGAGAGTAAATAAAGACATGATGATTGAATGGAAAAAATGGTTTGATGCAGAAAATTATTTTATATATAAGGATGATTATAATAAAATAAATGATTTAGATGAATTAATCAAGATGTCAAAAGAGGACTACTTAAAAATTATAGAAAAGTTGAATAATAGAATAATTAAAAGGGGATTGCTCATGGTAGCTACAATTAATCCAAAAGTAAAAAAGCTATGTGAAGAGGCTAGCAAATTATATTAGTATTTGCTAGCACAAACTTTAGGATAATAAAAACTTATATTCAAACCGTTCATTAAAATCACCATTTAAACAATAATATACTGTATTTAAATTCTTTGAGTAGACCATAGAAAATGTAGTAATCCATTCTCCATTTCTTTGACTTACAGAATCAAGTATACTAAATGCTGTTTCAACATTTACTTGCTCTGCTTTTTCAAATGCACTCGTTACTGATTTGAACCTGTCACAATTGCATTCAACATTTTCATTTAAATAATCCCATAATGAGAAATTTGTCATAACAAAAAATGGTGAAGATTTAGCTGGGCTACTTATATTACCACGACCAGGTTCTACTACCCAAGCATTACCATTGGAATCACAAATCATATTATGGCAACTCCAATCTGGGACATTAACAACTTCAACATTTCTTAAATATTCTTCTAAGTTTTCAGTGGAAATTACTCCTTTAAGTATATCTGTTATAAGTTTAGTTGTATGAGTAACTTTTTTGCTTGGTCTTCTGTATAAACCTTTTCCATTTGAATTAACTACAAGATTATTAAAGAACCTACCAAAACGATCCACTCCAAATGATGGATATTTTCCACGACCTCCATCAACTTGCACAGTAAACCAGCTAGGATTCTTAGTATCAATAGAATATTTCATGCCATTGTTATCAAAATTAATTCCAATAATCGTATCTTGTCCTCGATAAATAAAACTTGTACACATAATTGTCTCCTAAATAATTATTTTAGTTAGATAACGCTTACTTCAGCATAATTTATATCTGATTATAACATTTATTTCATTATAATATATGTAATTACAATTGAGAAACAAAATTAAAAGAATTTTTTTAAGTATTAAAGTTAAGGAAATGATGCTTTTTATATCATTAGCTTATGTTATAATTACTTTAGTGATTTTTGGAAATACAACCAAGGATTAAATATATATTATCAAAGTGAATAGAAGGAGAATGTATGGGATTATTTGATAAGTTTAAGAAACAAGAGAAAACACATGATGTATTTCAGCAAGATCTAAGTCATAAAGAATCACCAGGTTCTGTATTTGTTATACATTTGTTAATGAGAGAGAAATGCGACATGCCTAATAAGGAAATTATGACTTCAGTTATGCAAAAACATTTGGGTGATGTGGAATGTTTCTGTCATAATAAAGATATTTGTGGTTTTGCGGTAAAGAAGCATAAATTAGAATTTGAAGAAGGTTTAATGCCAGTTCAACTTATGATAACTGGCTGTACAGATAGAGAAGAGCATAAGATCGATGAGTTTACTAAAAGTCAGATGTGGGATTGCATGGAAGATAGGGATAGGATTTTAGCAGAATGTAAATATCAGGTTAGTGCTATGGATATGTTGGCTCGTGGAATGGAATATAAAGAACGTGGGGATATGCTAATGGACTATATGGAAGCTCTTGTGGAAATGTATCCACAATGTGAGGCAATTCTATTTCAAACATCTGGCAAGATGTTTACTGCAGCACAAATCCGTGAGCATAAAATTCAAAGAGAGAGCCGTTTTATCTATTTTGCGGTTAATGTTCGCTTCTTTAATATTGAAGGAACTAATGACATGATGGTAGATACCATTGGAATGAGTACATTGTATTTACCGGATTTACAATATCATTTTCATGGTATTGACCAAAACTGGATTGTTAATCATGCTTATAATTTACTTTCTTATATTTATGATAATAATAACCCTATAGAGAGTGGAGAAACTGTTGATGGAATAACAGCTGGTAAAATGGATAGAAATGTACAGTGGAAATGCCATTATGAAGATGCGATGATTCAACCATCAAGAGGTGTACTAGATATATATATGAATGAGTATGCTTCTGGTGGAAGAGATTATTAGTAATTAGAAAGTCTTAAAAATATTAATAAATAATTTAAAGTAGTTATTACAGATAGATATGGGGGCTGGAATTAATTATGAGAGTTATTGGTAGGGGAAATACAGCAGAGGTTCTAGAACAACTGGATGATAAGGTATGCAAATTGTTTTATGAAGGATATCCTAATAGCGCTATTGAACGTGAATACAATAATGCAAAATTAATGCAAACAATGAGCATACCCATGCCTCAAGTTTATGAAATTGTGCATGTTGGAGTGCGTACAGGAATAATCTATAGTAGGCTTCAGGGACAATCTATGTTGGAAAATTGCTCTAAGGCAATATGATGTTGCTCGTACATATATCTTAATTTCAGAGGGAGATGTACCGCAAGAAATATCTAACAGAGAAGAAATTATATATATGCAAAAGCAACTAGCTGAAATGTATTTGAAGAAACTACATGTTTTATACAATGAGATTAGCCAATATGTATCAATAATACAAAAATGCCGTGAATATAAATCTTATTGTCTAGGGGGATTATAGATGAAAAATATATTTAATGATCATATAAAACATTATAAAAACTTTAATATGGGGGCAGAAATAGATATAGCTGGAACTTTTATTTATAATGGAATAAAAGAATTAGATTCTATTGAGTCATTTCACTATGGAAGTGAAGTTTTTACATTTCTATATCCTATATCTGTTGGTATTGAAAGACTTCAAAAATCATTAATAGTATTAGTAGAAAATATATCAGAGGATGAAATAGAGGATTTTGAAAGAAGCTTAATTACACACAGTCATCAAGGGTTACATGATAGGATAAAAAAGCATATTGATATTAAATTCAATTCTAGACAAAATGGTTTTTTACAGATACTTAACAATTTTTATAAGAATTGTAGATATGAAAGATTCAATATTAAAGGTCAATATGACTCTGAAAAAGTAATTTTAATAGATTACATAAAAGCCAATCTAAGTGACGATAAAATTGAAAGAGATATATTTGGCAATGAGATTAATACAACAAAAACTAAAGAGTTATTAGGAAGGGTAATAGGTTCTATTGCTAGAACTTATTATGAAAATATTTATGAATTTGCATCTAGGGAAAATTTATACACATATGAATTAAGAAGCGGCTCTAAAGCCAGTAAAATTTTTCTTTCACAAGTAAGCAAAAATTCATTACAGGAGCAGATTATAAATGAACAAATATCATTAAAAGAGTTTTTAGTTTTTCTTATTAACACTAAATCTAAAAATAGCTTTTATAAATTTATAAAAGAAATTCAACCACTTAATCTTGATATAGCTCTTGCAAATTCATATTTAGAATCTATTTGTAAAGGAAATATACCAAGTGATTTGGTAGATGAAGTTGAATTTTGGTATGAAGAATGTAGTTATTCAAAAGATAGAGTTGAAATGATAGACTGTATTGGAAATACTATGATGGATTTTGAATTTGGAGTAATTTTAAAGTTAAAGGAAGAGTTAGAAAAAGTAATTTCAAGAGAATCTACATGTGATAATTTTGCTAATGAATTTTCTGAAAGAATTGAAGAAATAGATGATGAAGAAGTATTAAGAATATTAAATGATATTTTAATTATATGTAATGAATATAAGCAGGATAATAATGATTCTACTACTAGAGAAGAGGGGTTTTTTACCAATATTGAATCATTATATGAGGAGCTTATATCATATATAGGTGGAAGAGCGGATATAGAATAATGTAGAGTTATGTATATGAGTTGTTAAAAGATATCACTGATGAGGATTTTTCAAAAGTAGTCTATGATTGGCAATGTTGCTAGTGTATAAGGGAGTTTATGATACTCATAGATCGTAGTAAAGAGAAAATTAACAAATCAAAGTTATTAGGATAGGCTTTTAAAGTCTATCCTATATTTATCTTTATTTTCTAAATACCACTTAGGAATTGTCAAGTTGAAATTATCATAATGATGGAATGCTTCAAGACAACGTTTGGTCATTCCATCGATATCTTTCTGTCCAAATTCTTCTGCCCATTTAATTGAATATAAAGATGCATGTGCAACATATACTGCTTGTGATTTCCAAAAATCAATTGGAGGATTTCCAGTAAAGTATCCTTGGATTTGTCCTATTGAGAAGGCAATACTGTGGTCTATATCAAAGCTTTGAATTTTATAAAATTCTTCATATTTATCTCCACATTTCCAACGGTTAAAATCTATAACTCCAATTCTTTTGTCAGGTGTGTATATTAAGTTTCCAACATGAAAATCACCATGTTCATAAACAGGGGATGACTTACACAACATATCAATATTGTTTTTAACAAATGTTATGGCAATTTCATCATTTGGGATTCGGACAGATGAATCTTCATACCTTTGTAACTGTAATAATTTTTTAGAAATTCTATTTACCGAAGGAACATCTTGAAGATCAACTGGAATGCTGTGAATTTGTTTTAAAATCTTACCTGAATATAAGCCAAGTTGATATTGTTCTATTTCAGGTAAAGAATGTAGCTTTTCTTCAAGGGAACAACCTTCTACCCAACTTAAAAGCATATAAACATTTTTATGTTCATTAAAATATCCAAATTCTATTGCTCTAGACATTTGAAAATCAAGTGTGTTAAATTTCTTAATGATTTCAAATTCTTTCTTTTTTTCCTCATAGATATCAGCATTAGATATACGAAGCAGGTATTTGATATTTTTATTATCTTCTATGTAGTATTTTTCATCAGATGACCAGCCATATTCTATCTTTTTTATTTTTACCCATGTACTTGAAGTTTTTATATCATTAAAATTGTAATTCATTATATACCTCTCAAATTATATTTACTATCTAATATACTCTTTATAGTAATAGCAAATCTTTTAACATATACAATAAGTATACAATTTATTGTAAGAATATTATACAGATATTGATGAAAAATACATATTAATACTACTTGATTAAAAGATACAGCAACATTTCACAAACAATACAGAAATATTTCACAAACAGCACGAGTGAAGAATCATCCGATAATGTATTATATAATAGGGAGCATTATGATATAAATTATCATTGCAAAAAGCAGTAAGATAACTTGTACAAAATAGCTTTAACATAAATAAAAAAGAGGTAAAGTATGGTTATTAATTTTTCAGTACCAGTTGAAAAAAATACGGAAACTAAAAGACACTACATTAATATGAGTAATGGAAGTACATTTCCTACAGTGTGTGTTGGGAGAGACTCTTATATAGTAGATGGGGAAATTACTAGTGGAGTTCAGCTTACTATATCAAAAGGGTACGCTGTTCATAATTTACACATAGGTCAATTTGTTTCAATCGCACACGGTGTGGGTTTTACTATGGGATTAGGGCACGATTATCTTAATTTATCAACAGGAACATCAAAGTTATTTAAAGAAAATAATGAGCATAACTATGAAGGTGGATATAAGGAAAAGGGACAAATATTAATTCAAAATGATGTATGGTTAGGTCATGATGTAACTGTTATGGCAGGAGTAACAATTCATAATGGAGCAATTGTAGCAGCTAACTCACATGTTGTTAACGATGTCCCTCCATATGCAATAGTAGGAGGAAATCCTGCAAAGATAATAAAATATAGATTTAGTGAAGAGATAATAGAAAAGCTTCTTACTATTCAATGGTGGAATTGGAGCGATGAAAGGATTAAAGAAAATAGAGAATTCTTTAAAAGTAGAAATATCGTTGATTTTTGTAATAAGTTTTATAATGAGGCATTAGAGAATAATAAAAAAATTAAAGATATTGAAATACCAAAAAAGGAGAATACATATCTATTTTTTATGGATTTTACAGAACAATATTCTCTTTGGGAAAGAGTAATTAAAGAATTCATAAATAATTTTAAGTTAAAAACAGACCATTTGTTAATTTTATACATTGATGAAGAATTTGCAAATAATAATATGAATTTAATCAATTTGCTTAGTGAATTTATAGATGAACAATTAGTAACTGAGAACTCTATGTGTAGTATTAGTATTTGTATAGAAAATAAAGAAAATGAGAGAAGTATGTTTAAAAAGACAGATTACTTCATTACAAATAGAAGTGAGTTCACAATCCTTCATTCAGAATATTCATATGAAAATAATGTTAAAGTAATATCAGGTGTTGATATTCCAATATTCTAAATCAAGTGTATTTTAATTATTAAAAGGTTGATAATAATGCTATGCTACAGAGCGTATCATTAATGTAATCTAGTATTTCTTGTTTTTTATGGGTAATAATCATTATAATAGTCTTACACATAAACAAGGAGGTTAAATAAAAAATGAGTATAGGCAAGAAAATAAAAGAATGTAGAAAGAAGGCTAGTCTCACACAGGAAGAACTAGCAGAAAAATTATGTGTTTCAAGACAAGCCATTACCAAATGGGAAGCAGATAGAGGTATGCCTGATATTGGGAATATTCAAAATATATCCAAGTTGTTTGGAGTTAGTATTGATTATTTATTAGATGATGGAGAAAATCTATTGAGTTCCGTAGTACAAGAAACTATCAACATTAAGGATTATGAAAAGATTGGCAAATTCCGTTCTAGATATGATGCTGCAGTGAGAGCTAAGTATCCAAAGGCAGCAATTATATATCCCTTGATACGTCTTAAGAAACTGAGTTTCATTGAAAATATTATTGATTTTCTAGTACAGCCTGGGGTATTGCAGATGGCAGATTCTTTAAACAATATGTCAGCCTATTACTTAGTTCAATTAGAGCAGAAGCAACTTCTTGTAAATGTAACAAAAGAGTTTATTGAGAGCAGAGAGCTAAACTGTAAATTCACAAAAAAGAAGATGGTAATTGGAACTAACATATTTAAGAAGTGTACCTATACAATATAATAAATAAAAGATATTAAGTGCAATATAGAAACAAATTTAACTTCTATAGAAATAATTAAAGAGTGGTATAAGCCACTCTTTTTGTATGTTAAGATTCTTGGGGGGGGAATAACTTTTATACAGCTAGAGGTTTGGGTAGCAATGGAACAAAAAACGGCTGTAATAATGGGGGAAAATAACAACACATAAGAATTCAAGTATACAGATAATTGAATTCTTATGTGTTTTCTTATACTTTTTTATCTATCTATTAATCTTAATGTGTTCAATAGTTTATATTACTACCAACATGGTATAGGTAAGAAATACATACTAAAAAAGATATTAAATATTATATGGTTTTTGGTAGATGTTTAATCTAAATATATAAACACACATATATATTTGACAATAAATGGTAATAAGCATATAATAAGCATATCAATTATTGTTACAACAAGTATACGGAGGTGAATGTATGTATGAATCTATAGGACAGATTACAAATCAAACTAATAAAAAAATAATATATTTTTTGAATTCAAAACTTGAAGTATTTGATATTACTCTTGAACAATGGAATGTATTATTGAAATTATCCCAGGAAAATAAAATTAACCAGAAGCAATTAGCTCATAAAGTAGATAAGGATGAACCAACTTTAGCAAGGATTTTAAATATTTTAGAAAGAAAAGGATTGGTTGTAAGACAACCTAGTAAAGAAGATAAAAGAGCTTTTTGTTTAAATTTAACAGATAAGGGGGTAAGTCTTAAGAAGAAGATTGAGCCATTTTTTGGAAGTCTTTTTGAAATAATTATATCTGGTGTTGCAATTGAAGAAATAGAAATATATAAACGTGTTCTTATGAAAATTAACAATAATATAAACATTAAACATGTAGGTAAGAAATAATTTAAATTTATTAAAAATAGGAGGAAAAAAATTATGAGACAGTTAGGAGTATTTGAAACAGCAACAGAAGCATGCGTAGCAGCCACAGTTGCACAAAAGGAGCTAGTGCTTAAATATACACTGGAGGATAGAAATCGTTTTATAGACAGTATCCGTAAAAATATAATGGAAAACATAGAGATGCTTGGTAAGATGGAATTTGATGAGACAGGTTACGGAAGAGTTGAAGATAAAGTAGAAAAAAACACAGGTGCAGTTATGCTATCTCAAGGTACAGAAGCTATTCCACATAACATGTATGCCTCTGATAAGGGACTTACAGTAGAATATTATGCACCATTTGGTGTTGTAGGGGCTGTTACACCTGTAACAAATCCTTCTGCTACAATTGTAGGAAATGCTATTGCTAATGTTGCAGCTGGAAATGCAGTTGTATTTAATGTACATCCTTCAGCTAAGAAAACCTCAGCCATAACAGTACATTTAGTAAACAAAGCCATTAATGAAGCTGGTGGACCTGTTAATTTGTTTACCATGCCAAGAGAATCTACTTTAGATACACTTGATGAAATTATGGCACATCCATCAGTTAAATTATTGGTAGGAACAGGTGGCCCTGGAATGGTTAAAACACTTATGAGCTCAGGTAAGAAGGTTATTGCAGCTGGTCCAGGTAATCCACCATCAATCGTTGATGAAACAGTTGATTTAAAAAAAGCGGCAGCAGGAATTTATGGATCATCCTCTTTTGATAACAATTTACTTTGCATAGCAGAAAAAGAGATATTTGTAGTAGATGCTATATTTGATAACTTTATGAAAGAGTTAGAAGCAGTAGGTGCTTATCGTGTAAATACTAAAGAAGGAAAAAAATTAACAGATATTTGTGTTGTAAAATCACCAAATGGCAATTATGTTGCAAATAAAAAGTATGTTGGTAAACACGCAAATGTAATCTTAAATGCAGCAGGTATTAAGATTGATATTGATCCTAGAATAGCTATTTTTGAAGCACAGAATGATGATCCTTTAGTTCAGACTGAGCAGATGATGCCTATTATTCCTATTGTACGTTGCAGAGATTTCCAAGAAGCAATGGAAAGAGCAGTTGCAGCAGAGCATGATTGCAAACATTCCGCATCTATTTGGTCAAATGATATCAACAGAGTAACTGCTTTTGGAAAAGTTATAAATACAACTATTTTTGTTCAAAATGGCGGGACAATGGCAGCATTTGGTATTGGCGGTACTGGAACAAATGCACCTACTATTGCTACACCAACAGGTGAAGGGGTAACAGGACCACAATCATTTGTAAGAAGAAGAAGATTTTGTATGGCAGATGGTGGAAATTATCTTTTGTAACAAAATAATGGATAATAGAGGCATGGTTTAGGGCTAGATATATACAAGGAGTGATAGAAAAAATGCAGATTAAGAGTTTTCAAGATTTAGTTAAAAATGTTCAAAGTATAGAAAAAAAAAGCAAGATTGCAGTGGTGGCTGCCCATGACAAACACACTCTCGAGTCAGTAATAAAAGCAAAAAAAGAGAATTTGATAATTCCTTTGTTGATAGGAAATGAAGAGAGAATTGTGGAGATATTGACAATGTTGGGTGAAAGTGCTGCTGACTATAAAATCGTACCTGCAATGGATGTTGATGAATGTTTGGATATAGCAGTCAAGATGGTTCATGAAAGTATTGCAGATGTACTTATGAAGGGAAAGCTGGAAACAGCTACTATGATGAAGGCAATTTTAAAAAAAGAAAATGATTTAAAGAAAGGTGGAACTATATCTGTAGTTGGCTTTTGTGAAACAGAAAAGTATCATAAGTTGCTTGCTATAAGTGATGTAGCAGTCAATATATATCCAGATTTGGAAAGAAAGAAGGATATTCTGCTAAATGGGGTTTATGTTTTGAATGCAATGGGTGTTGAAAAACCAAAGGTAGCAGTTTTGGCACCTGTTGAAAATATAAACCCTAAAATGCCTGAAACTGTGGATGCAAATTATTTAAAACAAATGAATCAAGATGGAGAAATCCATGGATGCATTATAGAAGGACCTATTTCATTTGATCTAGCAACTAGCAAGGAAGCAGCAGAAATAAAGGAATACGAAAGTCCAGTATCAGGAGATGTAGATTTGTTATTAATGCCAGATCTTGTGTCTGCAAATGTACTAATAAAGTGTTTAACAGGATTTGCAGGTGCACAGACTGCAGGTTTATTAGTTGGTGCAAAAATTCCGGTGATAGTGACATCCCGTTCAGCTCAAGCTTCTGACAAATATTATTCTATTGTACTTGCAGCATATGTGGCACAAGGTTATTGATTGGGAAAGGTAGTGTAATATAATGAAAGATTACATGGTTTTAGCTATAAATCCAGGATCAACATCCACAAAGATAGCAGTATTTAAGAATGAAAAAAAAGTGTTTAGTAAAAATGTATCTCATGATACTAATAAATTAAAAGAATTTAAAGAAATACAGGATCAATTGGTATATAGAAAAGAAATTATTGAGCAAGAACTTAAGGCTAATGGAATTTTTATAAAAAACATTGACATCTTCGTAGGAAGAGGAGGTGGTCTGGTTCCAATTAAAGGGGGAACATATATAATAAATAGTAAACTTCTTGAACATGCTAGTAAGGGAATGTCAGGACAGCATCCAGCACAGCTGGCAGCTCAGATTTGCAACATCTTTGTAGAAAAATATGGTGGTAAGGCTTATGTTGTAAATCCTCCAGATGTTGATGAATTTGAGGAAGTTGCAAGAATTACTGGACTATATGGCATATACAGAGAAAGTAGAATCCACACCTTGAATCAGAAGGAAGTTGCATTAAGGTATTGTAATGCAAATAATATAAAATATGAGGAAAGTAACCTTGTTATTTGTCATATTGGAGGAGGTATTTCTGTAACGTCACACCATAATGGGAGAATGATAGATTCAAATGATATTATTAATGGTGATGGACCTATGACACCCACCAGAGCTGGAACATTGCCCACTATAAAGGTATTGAAAATGTGTTATAGTGGAGAATTTACAGAAAAAGATTTGTACAAGAAATTGTCAAAGGAAAGTGGTTTGACTGCTCACCTAGGAACAGCCGATGTCAAAGAAATTGAAAATCGTATTGCAGCAGGCGATAAGTATGCAAAACTTGTATATAATGCGATGATTTATCAAATTGGTAAAAGTGTAGGAGCAGCAGCTTGTGTGTTGAAAGGAAAAGTAGATGCAATTATTTTGACAGGTGGAATAGCAAATAGTCAATATCTAGTGGCAAAGTTAAAAGAATATATCAGTTGGATTTCTGTGGTCAAGACAATAGCTGGAGAATTTGAGATGGAAGCTCTTGCAGCTGGAGCTCTTAGGGTAGTATGTGGCAAGGAAGAAGCTGTAGTATATACAGGGCAACCTACTTGGAGTGGAGTTTCTACTTAAAACTTATTGAAAGATAAAAGAATATAAAATGATAAGGAGATAGCTTATGAATAATTTTAATTATTATAATCCAACTAAAATTTTTTTTGGAGAAAATTCAATTAAAAATTTATCAGAACAGTTAAAAGCTTATGGAGAGAACATTCTTTTAACTTATGGTGGTGGAAGCATTAAGAGAAATGGGATTTATCCTAGTGTAATTAAGATATTAAAAAATGAAAATAAAAATGTTTTTGAATTAAGTGGAATCATGTCTAACCCAAGAAAAGAAAAGGTTTATGAAGGAATTAAAATATGTAAAGAAAATAATATAGACTTTATTTTAGCTATTGGTGGTGGTAGTGTTATTGACTGTTCAAAAGCAATCTCAGCTGGATCTAAAATAGATAGAGATTTTTGGAAAGCTTTTTTCATTAATAATGAAGAATGTTATGATGCCACCCCGTTGGGAGTTATTTTAACGATACCAGCAACAGGAAGTGAAATGAATTTAGGTAGTGTAGTTACGGATTGGGAAAAGAATTTGAAAATTGGATATATGAGCAAAATGTTATATCCAAAGTTCTCTATTCTAGACCCAACATATACCTATACATTACCAAAAGAACAAACTATATATGGTTCAATTGATATTTTAGCCCATGTGTTTGAGCAATATTTTAGTGAACCAAATGATTCAAATCTAAGTGATGATTTAAGTGAAGCTATTATTAAAAATGTAATAGAAAATTTAGAAATAGTACTTCTAAATCCAACTGACTATATAGCAAGGTCAAACCTGATGTGGTGTAGTACCATGGCACTCAATGGAGTTATTGGTTTAGGAAAAAATCAAGATTGGACAAGTCACCAAATAGAACATTCATTATCAGCGTTTTACGATATCCCACATGGTGCAGGACTTGCAATTGTGTTTCCAAGTTGGATGAAGTATGTATATAAACATGGATTAAACAAATTTGTAAGATATGCTATTAATGTTTGGGGTGTTGATATAGTCAATAAAACAGATGAAGAGATTGCATTAGAAGGCATTGAAAAGACAAAAGAGTATTTTGTTAAAATTGGAGCTCCAATAACATTAACTGAAGTAGGGATTCCAAAAGAAGATATAGATAGAATAACAGAAAAAGTTTTCTTGCCTAATACTGGATATATCAAAATGACAAAGGAAGATGTGAAAAATATATTGATAGCTGCTATCTAATTAATTTCCATGGGGGAAGATATAATATCGGTATTTGACATATTTCTTCGTAAAGTAAGGTAGTACATGAGCTGGTACAAGATAAGATACAAGTAGTTTTTTGGGGGGATAAACCTACCCCCCAAAAATTTTTGATTTGGAATTTTATCTTCTTTAACTATCTTCTTGCTTTTCCAGAAATATGATCTATAGTAATTTTTATTACCTTAGTTGCTTTACCTGCCTTAATAATATATTCTTTTCCTTGTTCAATAAAGTCTGGAGAATACTTATTTAAAGTTTCTAAAAGAGCCATATTTTTTTCATCATCCAAAACTTCAATTGCTTTTCCAAATACAACTATACTCTCGTATTTTGTGCTAAATTCTTCAGGTAAAACATATATGCTATCAACCACACAAAAAGATACTTTATCGTTATTCAATATATTATCTAATTTATGTCCTTTAGTAGCACAATGAAAATATATTGAATCATTAAAGAAGACATAACTTATTGGTACACCATAAGGATAACCATTTTCACTTATAGTTGATAGAATACCGTAACTAGTATTCTTTAAGACTTCAATAATTTCATCATTTTTGAGTTCTCTGTCTTTTCTTCTCATTTCTCTAAACATAGCAATCACTCCTTGTTTTAAATATAATTCCTTTATACATTAGTTTAACTAACTATTTAGTAATGCCTTTGAAATTTCCTCAAATCTTTCATCAGTTATACCAAGTTTTTTCTTAAATCTTTCATCTTCCATTCTTCCAATGATTATCTTGTCTGGAGATAATTTGTTAATAACATCTTTAATCTTATTAATAGATTCATCTGTGTCATTATAACCTTTTATAATTGTTACCTCTAAAATAAATTTACCTTTATATTGCTTGTTAAATAAAACCATGTTAGAAGTATATTCTTCTAACAGAAAGAACTAGCAGAAAAATTATGTGTTTCAAGACAAGCTATTACCAAATGGGAAGCAGATAGAGGTATGCCTGATATTGAGAATATTCAAAATATATCCAAGTTATTTGGAGTGAGTATTGATTATTTATTAGATGATGAATGAAATCTATTGAGTTCCGTAGTAAAAGAAACTATCAACATTAAGGATTATGAAAAGATAGGCAAATTCCTTTCTAGATATGATGCTGTAGTAAGAGCTAAGTATCCAAAAGCAACAATTATATATCCCTTGATACATCTTAAGAAACTGAGTTTCATTGAAAATATTGTTGATTTTCTAGTACAGCCTGGGGTATTGCAGGTAGCAGATTCTTTGAACAATATGTCAGCATATTATTTAGTTGAATTGGATCAGAAGCAACTTCTTGTAAATGTAACAAAGGAGTTTATTGAGAGCAGAGAGCTAAACTGTAAATTTACAAAAAAGAAAATGGTAATTGGAAATAATATATTTAAGAAGTGTACCTATACAATATAATAAGTAAAAGATATTAAGTGCAATATAGAAACAAATTTAACTTCTATAGAAATAATTAAAGAGTGGTATAAGCCACTCTTTTTGTATGTTAAGATTCTTGGGGGTTTAAAATAACTTTTATACAGTTATCAGCTTTACCATCAAAAATTTTATAAGCATGTTCACCTTTATCTAAGGAAAGTTTATGGGTTATTATGTCTGTTGCATCAAATTTGCCATTTTGAATTAATTCTAAAATAGGATCAACATAAGAATGAGCAGGGCATTGACCCATTTTTAATGTTACATTTCTAGCAAAAAAGTCACCTAGAGGAAATGCATTATATCTAGAGCCATAAACGCCTACAAGTGCAACGGTACCACCTTTTCTTACAGCTTGTGTTGATATTTCAATGGCAGATTTTGAGCCACCTTGAAGCTTTAATAAGCTTTCTACTTTTTCTATATTGGACATTTTGCCGTCCATTCCTACACAATCTATTACAGCATCAGCACCCCCGCTTGTAATTTCCTTTAAAAATTCTCCTGTATTATCATATTGTTCAAAGTTAACTGTTTCCACCTGATTATATTTTTCAGCATGCTCTAGTCTATAGTCGATACAATCAACGGCAATTACACGTTTAGCTCCCTTATAAATGGCCCATTTTTGAGCTAATAGTCCTACAGGTCCACAGCCTAAAACAACTACTGTATCTCCAGGTTTTACACCAGCTATATCAACTCCCCAAAGGGATGTAGGTAGTATATCGGTTAAAAATAATACTTGCTCGTCAGTTAAGTTTTCTGGAATAATTTTAGGACCTACATTAGCATAAGGAACTCTTAAAAATTGAGCCTGCCCACCATCATATCCTCCGTAGGTGTCACTATATCCGAATATTCCGCCAGCTTCACCATTTGGATTTGAATTATCACATTGGCTCCATAAATCATGTTCGCAATACCAGCAGTGGCCACAAGAAACAGGGAAGGGAACTATAACCCTATCGCCCTTTTTTATTTTAGTGACTTCATTTCCAACTTCTTCAACAATTCCCATAGTTTCATGACCTAATATGAAGCCTTTTGGAAGGTTTGGAATAAAACCATGAATTAAATGAAGATCTGAACCACAAATTGCTGTTGAGGTTACTTTTACAATTATATCATCGCTCTTTTGAATTTTAGGGTCATCAACATCTTGAACCTTTACATTTCTTATGCCTTCGTATACTATTGCCTTCAATATTATCACCTACTTTTATTCTTTATTGTATTATTATGACCATTTAAAATTAAAATATTTAAAAAGAAATTTTACTGCAGAAAGTAAAGCATCATATTACAAAAGGGATTGGTTTTATATGGTATAATTGTAAGCGTAATAATGATAAATGAAGAACATGAAGAAAATTAATAAGTACAAAGGAGTTTGAATTATTATGATAGATGTTATAATTTCTGAAGAGTTTAAGAAAATTTGTCCTGAAATTACACTAGGCTGTATACAGGCGCATGTTGATTTAAAAAGCAGCAGTGATAGATTATGGAAAGAAGTTAACGATTATTGTGAAGTTTTAAAGGAAGAAATAAATATAGAGGACTTAGCATCATTACCTAACATTAAAGAAGGAAGAGAATTATATAAAAAACTAGGCAAATCACCTAGTAAATATAGATTGTCTTCAGAAGCATTACTTAGAAGAGTTTTGCAGGGAAAAGGGGTTTATAAAATAAACAATATTGTTGACATAAATAATTTAATATCATTAAAATTCAAGTTACCTGTGGGTTCATATAATATTGAGAACCTTAAGTCTCCAGTTACTTTAATGATAGGTAAGGAAGGTGAAAAATACAAAGGCATTGGAAAGGAAGAAATAAATATAGCAAATCTTCCTGTGCTCACTGATTCTATTGGTAGATTTGGAAGTCCTACAAGTGATTCAGAAAGAGCTATGATATCAGATAATGTAAGTGAAATTTTAATGTGTATTTTTTCTTTTAGTGGTAAAAACAGTATTGAAAAATATTTAGAATATAGTAAAGAACGTTTAGAATTATATGCTAAGGGAAAAGATATTAAAATTAAAATAGTTGAATAGTTTTCAAATAGGAATAGGACTTACTATTAGAAGTAAGTCCTTGATGCATCTTAAATGAAGATTGGACATTTAACTATCTTCTTGCTTTTCCAGAAATATGATCTATAGTAATTTTTATTACCTTAGTTGCTTTACCTGCCTTAATAATATATTCTTTTCCTTGTTCAATAAAGTCTGGAGAATACTTATTTAAAGTTTCTAAAAGAGCCATATTTTTTTCATCATCAAAAACTTCAATTGCTTTTCCAAATACAATTATACTCTCATATTTTGTGCTAAATTCTTCAGGTAAAACACAGGTGTTGCCAACCACACAAAAAGATACTTTATCGTTATTCAATATATTATCTAACTTATGTCCTTTAGTAGCACAATGAAAATATATTGAATCATTAAAGAAGACATAACTTATTGGTACACCATAAGGATAACCATTTTCACTTATAGTTGATAGAATACCGTAACTAGTATTCTTTAAGACTTCAATAATCTCATCATTTTTGAGTTCTCTGTCTTTTCTTCGCATTTCTCTAAACATAGCAATCACTCCTTGTTTGAAATATAATTCCTTTATACATTAGTTTAACTAACTATTTAGTAATGCCTTTGAAATTTCCTCAAATCTTTCATCAGTTATACCAAGTTTTTTCTTAAATCTTTCATCTTCCATTCTTCCAACGATTATCTTGTGTGGAGATAATTTGTTAATAACATCTTTAATCTTATTAATAGATTCATCTGTGTCATTATAACCTTTTATAATTGTTACCTCTAAAATAAATTTACCTTTATATTGTTTATTAAATATAACCATGTTAGAGATATATTCTTCTAAAGAGTATCCTTCAATTGGCCTTTGGATTTTTTGAAAATCTTCTTCAGTAATTGCCTTTATCTCTCCAATAACTTCATCGCACTTATTGACTATTTTTATGTATTCATCTCTACCTAATATGTAGCCATTAGATAAGAGCCTTACTGGTACTCCCTTACTTTTAATTAGGTCTATAACATCATCAATTTTGTCATTTACAAGGGCTTCCCCCTTTGAATTAATGAAAACTAATTCTACATTATTATCTTCTATCATATTGTTTAATTCATTTAATGAATTATCTATTTCATCAAATGATTGTTGTGTATCAACCTTATTGTGTGATCTTCCAATAGGGCAGAATATGCAATCAAAATTACAATGCTTTTCAGGAAGTATGTTTACTTCTAGCACCCTTTTTCCATCCTCAATATAAATATCTTTATAGCTAAAACCACTCATTCCTTTATCCTCCTAAAATTATTCTATTACTAGCTCTTTATTATCAATATCCAAAATTGAAATTTTATTTGTTCCTCCTAAATTATCCTGTACTGATTTTGATAGGTCATTAAGGGCGTTTTCAAATTCTGTTAATCTACTCTCATCAACCAATTCGATACATAAAAAAGCATTACTTGTATTTTCAGTAAGCATTGTTCTTACTGCTTCACGCCAATTAAAGCATCTGCAAATTGCACCATTATCATCTTTATAGACTATTTCTCCTTCATATGGAGGTGAGTTTTCATCTGTTCCAAGTGGAATAAATTCTTCATCTCCAGCAGCTGTAGTTAATTTTATAGGTCCTGCAAATTTGTCTATATCCTCTCCACCACAAGGCAGTGCATACCTTAACGAAATAGAGTTATAGATATCAACTAGTGGATTAATAGTTCCTATATGATTTCCATTACGAACTCTCTTAAGTAGTGCTTCTATGGATGATCTTGCACCTTTCTTTGTTTTAAATTTTTGGAATGTTTCTCTCCATACCTTTATTACAGGGTTAATACTAAATTCTGGATTTTGTAAATGTGTTAATGCTTTCTTTTCAGCATTTAAAATCATTTCTGCATATTGATCCTTATCCTTTATAGAATTATCTATGCCATTACAGATAATAACCCCAATTTTAGCATTAGGAAATAGATTCCAAAAGGAATCTTCAATAATAAACTTTTTCATTACAATACCTCCTATATTATTTATTTTGACTAAAAAATTGAAAATAAAAAAAGCCTATGGAAATATTATTAAATATCTCCCAGGCTTTTATCCTTCCGTGTACACAGATAACTGTGCGTTTTCTCTCGGACCTGCCAACTAAAAGTTGCGGAACCCTAGAAAACTAAAAAATATATTTTTGTGATTTATAAAATAAATATATGAGAATTTTAGCATAAGACCACATTTAAATCAACACAATATTAAAAAATTGAAGTAGCGTTAATAATGGGGGAGTAGTTTATAATTAATATGTAATAATCACATTAATGGATTAAAAAGTGTATAAAGCTAAACAATTATTTGGTTTACATAAAAATAGAAAAAGTAGTAAAATATGAGATATAAGAATGAATTATAAAAATAAAATGATGATTTAGATTTTAGAGAAAATATTGCATAAAGTGCAATAAAATAATTTAAGGAGGTTAGTGATGATAGAGCAGGAAAATAAAGTTTTATTAAGTAGATTTCAATATGACATTATAGATAAAAAATTTAAATGGAACGAAGTAATAGAGCAGAAAAATTATTACTATGTAAATGATTTTACAATAAATAAAGATATAACAGTACGTGTAAGAGAGAAAAAATCAAGGTTATTATTGCAAGTTAAAATTCCTATATCAAAAAAGGAGTCTTTGCATATTAAAAAGGAATATGAAAAAGAAATTTTAGAGTTACCAACACTCATTACAAGTAAAGAATTAGAGGATTTATGTGGTTGTAAATTAGGAGATGTAAAATATTTAAGTGAGCTACAAACTTTAAGGAAAGTCTGCAATTGGAGCAATAATGTTGAGGTTTGTTTGGACTTAAATAAATACCTTAATATTACTGATTACGAATTGGAAATTGAATACGTAGGATTAGAGCCAAGAGAGTTAATTGAGCACTTAACTAATATAGATATTTGTTTTAAAAGAAACATAAAAGGAAAGTTTTCTAGATTTATGAGCGAGTATATTAAACTAAATAATAGAATGAATCAGGGATAGGGAGAAGTGATTTTCAAAAAAATAGTCATCTAAAATTAACACATTTTCATTAGCAAATTCACCAGTTAAAAAATAGATTTTTTAAGCAACTCAGGTATGCGAATAGGACTTACTATTAAAATAAGTCCTTGATACATTCTGAATATCATAATCCTTACAATTTTATACTTACCAAATTTCATTATGTATTTTTGATAAATCAAACCTACTTTCAGATTTTCTAATTTCTTTAGGATAACCTAATGATATAACCGATATGGGAATAATAGATTCTGGCAATTTAAATTGTTTAACTATTTGTTTTCTCCAATCAGAATTTTGAATTACACCACACCATACTGCACCTATCCCTAAACCATGTGAAGCAAGTAGCATATTTTGTGTGCTGGCAGAGCAATCAGCAATTAGTAATTCTTTTGTACCTTGCAAAATTTTATCTCCACAAACAATAATACAGCAATTTGCATTTTGCAGCATTTTCCCATTGATATTTATCTTACTTAACTCCATTAGCTGGTCTTTATTCTTAACAACAATAAAATTCCAAGGGCGTTTATTCTTAGCAGATGGAGCACAAAAACCAGCATTTAAAATTGTATTTAACTCTTTATCTGTTATAGTTTGTTCAGTATATTTTCTAATACTTTTACGGGTTGAAATTGCTGAAATTACATCAAGCTTACAATTTTCTATGAAATCTTGTGTATCTAGAACATCAGATATAATATTATCTTCTGTAATCATTAATTCAACTTTCATGATTGTACCACAATAGCCAAGTAAATCTTGCAGTTTCTTATTGATAATTAAAATTTGAACGTTATTTCCTTTTGAAATTAATTTATTTCTATAAGGGATGTTATTTATAGTTCCTTTTACATAAATAGTTCCTTTAGGTTTATTAAAAACTTCTTTTGCATTGAAAGGTATTATTATATATACACTTCTTCCATCTTTAATCATTTCAGCTTCATATGAAATCATATAATCACCACTCATTATTAATAGTATTTTTCCATCATAAATTATTAGCTTGGATTAAAATTATAAAGATATTGTAACATAAATTACCATAAAATTCATATGAATCAACACAATATTAAAAAATTGCAGTGGTGTTAATGATGGTTTTTAGTGTATCGAAAAATATGTGGAATTGTGATAAGATATAAAAAATAAGTATTAACTGTTAAGATGAATATAGGAGATTTAAAAGATGAATTTAAAAGATAGAGCGAGAAAATTAAAATCAGATGTGCTTGCTTTATTCCTTGCTTTAAAGAAGAAAGAAACACCTGTAATTGCAAAAATTTTTGCAGGAATTACAATTGGGTATGCATTATCGCCTATTGATCTTATACCAGATTTTATACCAGTTATATCATAATGGAAAAGTGCTAAATAAGACTATTTATATAATACACAAACAAATAGCAATTTCGGAAGGTGTTTTTATGATAGAAAGAGAAGAAATTTTTAATTATGTAAAAGGAAAATTTTACACAGAACCAGATTATCCATGGCTTAAGTATCCAGACTATGCAGTGCTTAGGCATGAAGGTGGTGGCAAATGGTATGGACTAATTATGAATGTACCAAGAATTAAATTAGGCTTAACTGGAAAAGGAAGTGTTGAGATATTAAACTTAAAATGTGACCCAGAATTAAAGAGTATATTAAGAGATCAAGAAGGAATCTTGCCTGCATACCATATGAATAAGGAACACTGGATAACAATTGTTTTGAATAGCTCTTTTCCTAAAGAAGAAATCAATAATTTAATTGATTTAAGTTATGATTTGACAAAATAGAAATTTTGGACGGAAGTAAAACATAATTCACTGTAATATAAGAAGGAGAAAATTTATGATTCAATCAGTAGTGCATATTGCTTTAGTAGTAAAAGATTACGATGAAGCAATTGAATTTTATACGAAAAAACTTCATTTTCAATTAATAGAAGATACATATCAACCTGCGCAAGATAAAAGATGGGTAGTAGTATCTCCACCTGGTTCAAATGGAACAACAATATTATTAGCAAGAGCTTCTAAGGCAGAACAAGAGCCTTTTATAGGAAATCAATCAGGGGGAAGAGTTTTTCTTTTCTTAGGAACTGATGATTTTTGGCGTGATTATAATGAAATGAAAAAAATAGGAATAGAGTTTGTTAGGGAACCTAAAAATCAGGACTATGGAACGGTTGCAGTATTTAAAGATTTATACGGTAACTTATGGGATTTAGTTGAGTTTAATAAAGAACATCCAATGTTTGAAAGAGTTAAATAAGTTGTTTATTATTGGGGTTAAGGGGCTCAACGGTTCAGTGAAAACATATTGGTGTTTTCACTGTGAATGAGAAAATACCTCTTATAATAGCAAGTAAAATCAAGCAGCAGCCTCTTTATTTCTTTATAATAAATGCAGACGGTTGAAACGAGGTGAACAGGCGAATGTATGAGTGGCAGAAGCAAATTCAAATAATCGTTGATGAAATTGACAAATATATTAAAAATTATAATGATGAAGCCTTGACACTACGCTTTCTTTCTCGTAGGCTAGGTTATTCCGAATTTTATACAACGAGAAAATTCAAAGAAATATCAGGTATGCAATTTAGGGATTATCTGCGGCATAGGAAATTAGCATTTGCACTAAAAGAGGTTCGGGATAGCGAAAAATGCATTTTAGATATTGCCTTTGATTATGGTTTTTCATCACATGAAGCTTTTACTAGAGCTTTTAAGAGAACATATGGTGTATCTCCAAGTGAATATCGAAAAAAGCCTAATCCTGTCGTTCTTCGTACAAAAATAAACCCTTTCGACCGTTACTTTTTAGGATTAGGAGAGATTGGTATGATAAAATCTACAGATGATGTTAAAATTTATTTTGTAACCATTCCCGCACACAAATTTTTGCACATTAAAAACTATGAGAGTAATGGGTATTGGGATTTTTGGCAAAAGCAAAGTCTTATTCCAGGACAAGACTCGGAAACAATTTGCGGCTTACTTGATAGTATCAAGGGTAAATTGGATGATGATGGTGGGAGCGAATCTAACAGTGGCAGCGGTCAGATTATGGCGTACATTAATGACCCGGATGGCAGACTCTGCGATTGGGGTATTCCACGTACAGAGTGTTATGGTGTACGTCTTCCTTTTGATTATAAAGGGGAAGTGCCACCACAAATGCTTATGATTGATGTTCCCGAAGCCGAGTATATTGTTTTTGAACATGGGCCATTCGATTATGAGCAGGAAAATCGTAGTGTGGAGGAAAAGATTGAAAAGGCAATGGCAACTTTTGATTTTGCAGGCACTGGTTACTGCTTTGATACTTCACCAGGTAGAATAATTTACTTTTATTTTAATCCGGAACGGTATTTTAAGTATATCAGACCAGTGCGGAAGTAGATAAAATTCTTATAGATTTAGAAATTTTTCATATCTAATTTGGTCTCTATTATCGATAAATACTCTGTCTACCATTTTAAAACCATTGCCTTCATAAAAGTTTCGCAGTTTGTCCCTAAATGTGCCGCAATTTAACCTTAACCATTTGATGTTGAGTTCCTTACACAATAATTCAGCAGATTGTATTAGTTTGCGGCCATATCCCTTTCCTGCACTTTCTCTACAAACAGCTAACTTGTGTAGTATTCCACATTCATTCTTCTTTAAACTTGCCCAAAATAGAGGGTCATACCATTGTAAAATATATACTCCAATTAATTTTCCTCTCTCATAACATAATTTCATATCCTCTATGCTATATTTCTTTAGTAGTTCTTCACTTGTTATATCTTCATATTTCCACATAGGTTGATTTATAGAATTAAGCCATGTAGCAGAGTCATTTAAAACTTCTGAAAAAATCTCTATATTTTCATGGGTTACATTTATTACTTCCAAGTTTATTCCTCTTTTCTATATGCTCCTTACATTTACTGGATTTGAATTTAATATAATGATTATTATAACATAGTTTACATAATATGCTATAATTTCAAGAACAAGAACTTTTTGAGTGTTATGTAAATTCTAATTTACTTGAAAGATTAAACTTATGCTACCAACAGATCACTAAGCTTCTAAAAAGAGATTAAGTAAAAAAATGAAAATACGATAATATTAACAATATAATATTTTTATTTTTAATAGGAGAATAGGGATGAGAAACAAAAAACTAAAGATGATATGGTCAGTATTTATTTTGATAAGCTTATTTATAAGCTTTAATGGCATGCCTGTTGTTGCAAGTACAACTGGCACAGATGCAAGTGGGTTTACTTGGCAGTCTGATGATGGAGTAACATATTCCATAACAGGCTATAATGGCAGTGATACAAATATTACAATACCTAGTTCCATAGATGGACATACTGTTACTAGTATAGAAAGTAATGCTTTTAAAAACAAACCATTAACCAGTGTGGTAATTCCAGATAGTATAACAAGTATAGGTAGTTTTGCATTTTATTATTGTTCCTCTCTTGTAAGTATATCAATACCAGATAGTGTTACAAGCATAGGAGATAGTGCATTTGCATATTGTATATCACTTCCTGGTATAACACTTCCCACTAATCTTGGAAGCATAGGAAATTCTACCTTTCAAGATTGCAAGGCATTTAAAGGGATAACAATACCAAATAGTGTTAAAAGTATTGGAACTTATGCGTTTTTAGAATGTATTTCTCTTACGGATATAATTATTCCAAGTAGTGTAACAAATATTGGTGAAGGTGCCTTTAAAGATTGTAAGGCTCTTAGATCTGCAACAATGACTGATAGTGTAACAAGTATAGGAAATTATTTGTTTTACAATTGTCAGCTTCTATCAAGTGTGAAATTGTCAAATAATCTTACGGATACTGGTAGTTTTATATTTTACAATTGCTTTTCCCTTTCAGGGGTGACACTTCCAAGTAATCTTATGAATATTGGAAATAGTGCATTTGAAAATTGTACAGCTCTTACAAATATAACAATACCAAATGGTGTGATAAAAATTGGATACCGTGCTTTCATTATGTGCAAAGTTCTCGAGAATATAACAATACCAAACACTGTTAAAATCATAGATTTTAATGCCTTTGCCCATTGTTATGCTTTTACAAATATTATAATTCCAAATAGCGTTACAAGCATTGGGGATTATGCGTTTTATTATTGTACATCTTTAACAGAAGTAACTATTCCTGAAAGTGTTACTAATATTGGTTTTCTAACTTTCAATAGTTGTAATCTATATTTTAAAATTAAGGGATTTGTAGGTTCTTATGCACAGACTTATGCAAGTAGTAACTCTATAATATTTCAAGAGCTAGAGCTGCCTACAATAAATTATACAGTTACCTTTAACAGTGAAGGTGGAAGTGCTGTAGGAAGTGTACAAGCTAATAGTAATACTTTAATAACAGCGCCAATAGAGCCTACAAAAGCAGGGTATATATTTGCTGGATGGTATAAAGAAGCAGAATGCATAAATCCATGGCAGTTTGAAACAGATAAAATAATATCAAACACAGAACTTTATGCGAAGTGGAGAGATATATGTGACATTGACAAGGATGGAACAGTAAGCTTATTAGATATGGCATCAGTTGCCAATAAATATAATACCAAAGATACAGAAACAGAATGGGATTTAAGTTTTGATTTAAATAATGATGGTATAATCGATATCTATGATTTAGTATTGATATCTAGAAAAATACAACAGATTAGTTAACATCTTTATTGCTTAATTGATGTAATTATAGAAGTATAGAATAGATTTCTTTTAAATAGTTTGTGGAAAAATAAAAATACTATAAATTTATTGCAAAAGAATTGACTTATTTTATAATAATGTTATGATAAATAAGATTTGAATTTTTAGGAAATTCTATTTATTAACTAAGACTTTGGATTCTATTTAGCTTTAAGACTGAAATTTAAAAATAATCCAAATATTAAAAATTAAATATAGTAAAGGAAGTCAAAAAATGAAATCAATTATTAAAGGTAAAAACATGTCTAAATTCACTTTAGGAGGAATTTTAGTAGCGTTAGGTGTAGTTTATGGAGACATTGGAACTTCACCACTTTATGTAATGAAATCTGTCCTTAATGGTAATGGTGGAATAGGAAGTGTATCAGAAGATTTTATCCTTGGAACATTATCTATGGTTTTTTGGACAATCACTATTTTAACAACTATAAAATATGTACTTATAACATTGAACGCGGATAATAAGGGTGAAGGTGGAATATTTTCTCTTTTTACTCTAGTACGTAGGCGTGCAAAGTGGCTTGTAGTTCCAGCTATTATTGGTGGGGCAGCACTACTTGCTGATGGAATGTTAACACCAGCTATGAGTATAACTTCAGCAGTTGAAGGATTAAAACTAATTCCAAGCTTTAATTCTGTTTTTGGGAATAATCAGAATAATATTGTTGTAATTGTAATAATAATCATAAGTGCTTTATTTTTTATTCAACACTTTGGAACAGATTTTATTGGAAAATTATTTGGTCCAATAATGCTTGTTTGGTTTTGTACCTTAGCGATATTTGGAATTATGAATATGGCTCATGATTGGACATTACTACGTGCATTGTCTCCACATTATGCAATTCAAACATTATTTAGCAGTGATAATAAGGCAGGTTTCTTTATTCTTGGTAGTATATTTTTATCATCAACAGGTGCCGAAGCTCTTTATTCAGATCTTGGACATGTTGGGAAGGATAATATATATGGTTCTTGGCCTTTTGTTAAGATATGTTTATTGTTAAATTATTTTGGTCAAGGGGCTTGGATATTGGCATCTAATCATAATCCTAGTTATGCGCATATAAAAGATTTAAATCCATTTTATCAAATGGTTCCTGAGGGTCTTTTGATATTTGCTATAGTAATTTCAACTTTAGCTGCAATTATTGCATCACAAGCTTTAATTTCAGGAGCATTTACACTTGTTTCTGAAGCAATTAAGTTAAATCTATTCCCTAGATTACATATTTTGTATCCATCTAAGTCTAAAGGGCAATTATACATACCATCAATTAATAAACTTTTATGTGTCGTTTGTATAGGAATAGTTCTTTATTTTAGAAATTCAGAGCATATGGAAGCAGCATATGGACTAGCTATAACAGTTACAATGTTAATGACAACAATTTTATTGTTTAACTATTTATTAAAGAAAAAGACTCCACTTATTGTGGCTATGTTCGTACTTATTTTCTTTGGTTCAATAGAATTTTCTTTCTTTATTGCAAATGCAGTTAAATTTACTCACGGAGGATTTGTAGCTGTATTAATAGCTTTAGCAATATTATCAGTTATGATTATTTGGATTAAAGGTTACTACATTAAGATGCGTTTATTAGAAGACGTTCCAATAGAAGATTATATGGAACAATTAGATCAATTACGTCAAGATGAGGATCGTCCTAAATATGCAACAAATCTTGTATATTTAACTGGTTGTAGAAAACGCAAGCATATTGAAAGAAAAATAATGTATTCTATTTTAGATAAAAGACCTAAGAAAGCAGATGTTTACTGGTTTGTAAATATTGAAGTTACTGATGAACCTTATTTAGCTGAATATACAGTAGATACCTTTGGAACATCTCACATTGTTAAAGTTCAACTAAAGCTTGGATTTAGAGTAGAACAAAAATTAAATGTCTTCTTACGTCAAATTTCAACTGAATTAGTTGAGAGTGGTGAAATAGAAATACAATCTAGAACTTATACAACTATGCCAGATAGAAAAGTTGGTGATTTCCGCTTTATTTTAATTCAAGAACATCTTTCATGTGAATCGCAATTAAACTCTTGGGATGCACTTATACTTGGTTTAAAATTATTAATAAAGAAAATTACCGTTACTCCAGCAAAATGGTTTGGTCTTGAAACTAGTGATGTTTATGTAGAAAAGGTTCCACTATTTTCAGGACATGCTAAACGTACAGTTTTAAAAAGAACTAAATAGTTTATTTAGACTTTAAGTATATAAAAAACAACAGTGAGATAATCACTGCTGTTTTTTTTATATGTAGAATTAAATTATAGTAATGGAACTAAAGATAAGCTTTAGATGCAATATATGTATAAAAAAAGAGATATTCCACAAAATAAAGTTGGAGGTGTTTAATTTGACAGTAAATTTAACTCAAAAAGAAAGAATGTTATTAGAAGATCAAAAAAGTCATGAAGAAATGTGCATACGAAAATATTCTAATTATTCCGATCAAGCTAAGGATATGCAATTAAAACAAATTTGTAAGAATAATGAACAAATTGAAAGGCATCATCTAGATACAATTAATCAAATATTAAGCGGAAATGTTCCTCAAATGAATCAGCAGCAAAATCAGAGTGCTGGGCAAAACGTTAATAATGCTCAGGATACTCCTAGTAACTTATCAGATAAGGAAATATGTACAGATCTATTAATGACAGAAAAATACGTATCAGGGGCTTATGATACTGCAATTTTTGAATTCAAGGACACTGAAGTACGTGATGTATTAAATCATATACAAAAAGAAGAACAAAAACATGGTGAATCTATATTTAAATATATGGAGAGTAAAGGCATGTACAATGTTCAATAATATTTAATAGTATTATTAAGGTATGCAAGAAAGTTTAGTTTTTTAGGCTAAGCTTTTTTGTGTTTTATATATAATAATGTTGCTTAATTAATATTAATACTTAATTTTTCAAATAGGTAACATAACATAAATTCATTTCATAATATATTAGTATAGAATCTAAATCTAACCAAAAACAAAAGAGGTGTATTTTATGGGATTTTATTACCATGAGTCAAGTAAGGGTCATAAATATTATAAAATGAAAAAAAACTCTAAGGATAATGCAAGCAAATCAAAAAGCAGCGAAAGTAAATCTAAGAGCAGTGAAAGCAAATCATATAGTAAATCATATGATAAATCATATAGCAAGTCATATAGTGACTCATATGATAAACAATATAGTAAGTCTTATAGTGACTCTTATAGTAAAGAATATAGTTGGTCCTATGATGACGAAGAGGAAAAATCATATAGTAATTATGACAAAAAGTCCTATTGCAGATAATAATTCTTGTGTGAGATTATAAAGAAAGTTTAGTATTATGGATAAGTATTACAAAGCTAAAGAAATAGTAGATGGGTATTCTATTCTTAATCTAATAGGAGAAGGAAGATATGGAATTGCATATCTTGCTAAAAATGACAAAGGTGAGAAATGTATAATTAAACAATTAAAAATGGACATGCTTGAAAAGACTAGAGAAAAGTTATTTTACGAAGAAAAGATATTACAAGGATTAAATGATCCTAGATTTCCTAAATTTATTTCAAAATTCAAAGATCAATACAGAGAGGGCTATATATTAGAATATATAGAAGGTAGAGTCTTTGAAGATTTAATAGTAGAAGATGGATATGAATTTAGCAAAAAGGAGATTTATGAAGTTGGAAGTATGCTTTTAGACTTGGTAGAAGTATTGCATAATAATAAAATTGTACACCGAGATATAAGACTTCCAAATGTAGTATTAAAAGAAAATAAGGAACTAGCCTTAATAGATTTTGGACTAGCCAGAATTATAGATAATAAAAAATATGTAAGAGAGATGGATCATTGGTTTATAGGTGATTTTCTAATTCATTTATATTATTCTTCCTACGAAGAAAATGACTTAGAAGAAAAGCCTTGGTATGAAGAACTTGATCTAAATTCAGAAGAAAAAACTTTCCTAAAAAAGCTCATGAATATCGATGGAAGTTATAGAAATATTAAAGAAATAAAAGAACAGCTTGAAAAAATAAAAACTATGAATTGACATTAAAATAAGCCATGTGATTTAATATATTCTATTTAAAATCACATGGCTTTGTAAGTATAAAAGTTAATAGAGGAGGTATATGTTTTGCCAAGTTCAATTGAGATATTAAAAATATACCCTGAAAGTTTCAGAGCCAATTCATATTCAAGAAAGCCATTTAGGATGATTGGTTTAATAGATGTAAGTATAAGATTTGTTCATGGAATAGAAAGAGTAACTTTAGCGTTTTATAGATCATCGGGAACTAATAGTGGAAAAATAAAAGGATTATGGTATCCTATTCTTGGAATAAAGATTTATACAGGAAGATTTACTGAGTTTACAGAATATATTAATTATGTTTTAACTAATACTACTGATAGGGGAAGGGCAGATGAAGGCTGGTTAGCTAAATCTCTATTTTTTTCAAATAATCATACTGATAGAACTAAAATTAGAGGTTTTTCAAATGGAATCCATTATGAAAGCCTTTTAGCATTAGGGAAAATTCTAAGAAATCTTTATGAAGAAGAGGCATATCTAAAAATGAATTCCTTAGATGCTGACAAATTAAATAATATATTAACTTCAAAAAAAATATATATAAATAATAGGCATACTCAAAGAGAAAACTTTGAAGAGTTTATTTACCATATATTTAATGAGAATTAATAATATAGTTGATTTTATAAAAGCTCCCTTGTAGGGAGCTAAAATAATATTTAAGTACTAAGATTTTCTTTCTAAGACAATTCCATTAACACTTATGGCTAATTTTGAAAAAATGCCATGTACAACTCTAACTTCTTCACCATAAATTAAATCTAGTTCTTCATAAGATCTAAAATGAATTTCACGCTTATTTTCGTAATCTGTGATATATACATTATAGTAGTCTCTATCACTATTAGGTACATATTCATAGCCTGTACAAATGCCTATTAAAGATGTTTGAAGTCCAAATAAGCATTCAATACACATAAGAAAACTATTAAAAAACAAGATAAAAAAGAGTATTCCTATGAATAAAGTAACACTTGAATAGTTTGCCAACAGATCAGTAACTATAAGTCCTATTGCTAATACTCTAATAGGATTAGGTAGCCTATCTCTAAAATCTACTTTTTCATGAGTAGTAATCCAAATCTTCAACCGCCAAGTAAAATTACTCCATTTATCTACAGCTATATTTTGAGTAGCTTTAATCCATTGTAATTTTCTATCCTGCAAAATAAATGATAGCTTATTCTTAGTAAATAAAATTATAAATATGAGATATGCTTCCATTATAATAAATGCCATAAAAGCACTAGTGTTTGAAGCTGTTTTTAAATTATTATCAAATAAAACATATCCTATAATTAAAATACTAAAAAGATAAAGAGGTCTTGTTCTTAAGTTAGTCTTTTCCTTTGTCTCAGCAGTAATTTCAACGTTTCTAAATGATATTAACCCTATTAAATCAACAACTAAAAAAAATAAGCTTAAATGATTTAAATTTGTAAAATCGGAAATCTTTATTTTGATCACTAGATAGCTTAAGGTATTTGCTGGATAAAGTAATATCATAGCAATTGATATGTATATAAGAGTTTGTAATTTTCGTGTATTTGAACTATTCATTAGGTATATCCTTCCTATACTAAATATTGTAAGATTCATATTATTTTATTATAAGTATATCTTATTTATTTAAAGATTGTCCATTTTTGTTATGAGGATGTCAATTTTGTAGATTAATTCAATTGAAATAAATAAATTTACAAAAAAATGCTTGACAACACTATCCAGTAGAGTAATAATTTAGTAAATAATATTTACTTGTTAAATATTTTATTTACTAAAATAAAAAAAGGATGTGAAGAAATGGGGAAAACATTATTTTTAGGGGTACCAGCTTATGGACATATAAATCCAACACTAGGTATAATTTCAGAATTGATTAAAGAAGGAGAAGAAGTAATTTATTTTTGCGATGAAGATTTTAGACAAAGAATAGAAAAGACAGGTGCTGTGTTTAAAGCCTACGGCGAGTGGATAAATGTCTTTGGGAAAAGTAGGCCATCTAATGAAAAAAAGATGAATATTGAGTTTTTGTCTCAAATTTTAGATAACATTGTAATGAACTTTGAAAAGAGCATTGAAAGTATTTTGGAAGAAATCAAAGACATAAGGTTTGACTATGTTGGATTTTCGGCTAACTTTCCTTTTGGTGGTGTCATAGCTAAAATATTAAAAATACCTTCATTTTCTTCTTTTGCAGTATTTGCTACTCCAGAAGAAATGCTTCCAAAAGAATTTAAAAAAGAAGTTGAAGAGTTTTTTAAAACCAGTCCTATACAAGGTAAGTACAAAGAAGTTTCTGATAGACTTAATAGAAAATACAATATAGAGATGCCTAAGTTAAAAAATTTAATGTTTAATAAAGGTGATATAAATTTTGCATACACTTCAAGATATTTCGTTGCAAATATTGAAAAATATGATGAAAGTTTTAAATTTATAGGTCCTCCTATATATGATAGAAAAGAAGATACAAAAGATTTTCCTTATAAAGAGATAGAAGGGAAGAAGGTTATATATATTTCACTAGGGACAGTATTTAGCAGCTACGATATAAACCTTTACAATATATTCTTTGAAGCTTTTAAAGATGAAAACCTGGTTGTTGTTATGACAGCTTATAATACAGATTTATCAAAATTTGAAGTTCCTGAAAATTTTGTAGTTAAAAATTATATTTCTCAATCGGAAATTTTAAAATATGCTGATGCAGCTGTAACTCATTCAGGTATGAACAGTACAAATGATTTGTTGTTTAACAATGTACCATTTGTTGCTATTCCTTTAGGAGCAGATCAACCTTATATGGCTTCAAGAGCAGCTAAGTTAGGAGCATGTATTTCCTTAGACAAGGACAAGCTTACTGCAGAAATATTAAGGGATTCGGTAAACAAGGTATTAACAGAACCAAAGTATTTGGAAAACATTAAAAAGATAAATGAATCCTTCAAAGAATGTGGTGGATACAAAAGAGCAGCAGAAGAAGTATTAAACTTGAGAGTTAAGTCATTAGTATAAATTGTTCAAGAAAATATTTACTGTGATTATGTTAAGGGGTAATGTACATAAGTATTACGTGTATATTTTCTATACAAGGGATAAGAAAATTAGAAATTATATGGTCATAAAAAGAACTCTTGAGGAAATAAAAAAGGATTTAAGAGGAATTTAGGGTATAAAAGGGGGAGATTTTTATGATAGAAGTATTTAATGGTTCAAAAATATATGTGGTCTGTGTACCAAAGCACACAACAGGAGGTCCAGAATTACTACATCAATTTGTTAGTAAGCTAAACATGTTAGGGTACGAAGCATATATGTATTATGTTGGAGAGAATATAGAAGATCCAGTAGCCGAGCAGTATAAAAAGTATAATGTAAAATACGTAACTGAAATTGAAGATAAAGAGAGGAATATAATAATAGTGCCAGAAGTCCTTACTATGATTTTATCTAATTATAAAAATATAAGAAAAGTTATATGGTGGTTAAGTATAGATAATTATTATTTTTCTATTGAAATGCTTAAAACACGCTTAGCTAACGGAAAGCTAAAAGCTTTTTTGGGAAACAATTTGAAATACTTTGATTTCAATGATGATAATGTAGTTAATTTGGCCCAGTGTAAATATATAAGCGAACATCTAAAGAAAAAAGGAATTAAAAAGGTCTATTATCTATCTGATTACCTAAACAGAGAATTTTTAAAGCAAAATTTAGGCAATGATTTAAAAAATAAAGAAAACATTGTGGCTTATAATCCTAAAAAAGGCTTGGAATTTACGAAGAAGCTTATAAAAGCTGGCAAGCATATAAGATGGGTTCCTATTAAAGATATGAATCCTGAAGAAGTAATTCAATTGCTAAAAAAATCAAAGGTATATATAGATTTTGGTAATCACCCAGGGAAGGACAGAATACCAAGAGAAGCAGCAATTTGCAAATGTTGCGTTATTACAGGTAGGAAAGGCTCAGCTAATTATTATGAGGATGTTCCAATTGATGATTCATTTAAGTTTCAGGATGATGAAAGTAATATAAATGTTATATTAGATCGTATAACTCAATGCTTTGACAACTTTGAGATTGAAATGGAAAAGTTTCATAAGTATAGGGATATAATTAGAAGATCAGAAATGGAATTTGAAGAACAAATAGTAGATATATTTAAAATATCTTAAATAATTAATCTTTATCAAAACATTAAATAAGTTTTGGTAAAGATTAATTGAGGATGTAGAATAACTTGTGTAAATTGAATATTAGATATGTTTTATAACTGGAAATTTCATTTCCAGTTATATTTTTATCTTT
>NZ_SULK01000002.1:0-105109 GCF_007115085.1 Clostridium sp. HBUAS56017
CTAATGAACCGCCGTATACCGAACGGTACGTACGGTGGTGTGAGAGGTCGGTAGATAAAATAATTATCTACCTCCTACTCGATTTATTTCATAAATAGCAAATTAATATTAGCTTTTACTATTGGAAGTGCAAAAATTTTTCTTTGATATTTAAGTGTATTAGCTTTATTATTTAGCTAAATAGAATTTGCATGTAGTTAAAAAGTAACTATTTTCAAATCTATAGTTTCAGAATTTTCGTCTAAAGATATATTTACTGTTACTGAATCTGATTCTATTATATTTGTGCTTTGCCCTTCTCCAGATACTTTATGTTCAAATGTTTTGGTATTAACTGAATCCCCTAAATCTATATCTCCACTTCCATGATTTGTGTTTGTTTTATAAGAATATTTTAAATTCTTATGAGCTTTTAAATCTGATAAATCACCCTTATAGGTAAAAGTTAATGCTCTTTCATCTTTAATTCCATTTAATGATTCAGTGAATTGTACTTGCCAATTTGAATTCTTACCTTCATATTTATATTCTTTTTTGTTATTGTTTTGTGGTGAACACCCTGTAATAATCAATAAAAATAATATTAATATTATTTTCGTTTTTCTCATTTCTTCACCATCCTATTTTTTGTAAATTTCTTATTATCAACATATTATCATAATTACACCAAAAAAATAATGTTTTGAGAAGCTGTATCCAGAATATTATTAGGGATAATAATAGTTTTAAAGTTGAATCTATTCTTTACACAATTTTAATGTATAATAAAGCAAGTAATGTATAATAATTGATAGAGCGTATTGTTAATTTATATTTTTGATCTTACAAAGATTAGTGAAAGGACGATGTTATGATTAATAAAAATCTTAATAACAAGCTTATTAATATAATTGTTTTTATTTTATTCATTATAGTAATATGTATGGGGATAATTTCTGTTATTGAATGGAAAAGGACAAATGATTTGATTTTTATTATATCTGGACTTGTTAGTATTTTAGGTATTTTATTTAATATCTACCTTTTATCAAGAGTAAAATCAAAAAAATAGGCAGTGATATTTTTCGTGAAAGAAGGAGGATAATATATGACTGATGAAGTGTTTGTAAAAAAGTGGTCTACAATAATTGAAAAAGGATATAAAAATTATATAATACCTAGGGTTATTTTAGGGGCTAGTTTAGGAGTATTTGGAGGAGTGTTAACTACATGGGTGTCATATATAACCTGGAATAAGGGTGCATTTAATTCTATAATGCGTTATATTGGCGCTGCTTCTATTGGTACAGTTATAGGTGTAATAATAGCAAGTAATTCTTTATGGAGAACTAATGAAAAAAGATATTTTAAATTTATGTCAAAGAATCAGAAGTTATAATTAGATAGATACATCATATTAACTAACAGAAACAATATTGTACAGGAAAATAGTCTTATCTAGATGTAATACTTACTCATCTTAATATGACAGATCCCATGGGACTGTCGCAGAACCATCTGCAAAAAAGGCTGTGCCATTCCCTTCTTTAGATTCACCAAATATAGGATCAATTTGAGTGAGGGGTTCTACTACTGTGTTTGTTGTTTCTGCAAGTGCTGAAACAGGTGTTACCAAAGTAACTGCCACCATACCTAAAGCTATTAATTTCTCGAATTTCATTGCTTGTGCTCCTAAATCTGTATTTGAGTTCAGATTACACTATATGGTAGTAAAGCGCTCAAGTTTTTGTATAATTTTAAATTAATTGAAATAATTCCGAAGAATATTAAAAGTATAGCTTGCTTTTGATATTATTTTTTCAATTTATAACTTTAAAATTATGTGGTTGATATATTTTACAATTAGTGACATAATATATATATAATAACAGATAAGGATAATTGAGGGGGACTGCGAGCAAAATGAATATTGAAAGCAAAATAGAAAACACAATTGTAAACGAAGTTTTTAAATTATTTACACAAGACAAATTTCAAGAAGGTAAAATGATATTAAAAAAAATATATTTGCAAAGCTATAGTCATATAAAAAGTTTAAGGGTTAGACGCTTGCTCATTCATAACCTAGCTTGGGTTGAAGATGAATTGGGGGAAGTTGAAAGTTCTAAAATACATATTAAGATGATTAAAGATGAATTAGAAAATGATCCTGATTATATAGATAAAAATATATCTGATTATTGCTTAATCTTAAATCTTTATTGTGAGATATTTAAGGATGAAATCAATATTAATGAGTATAAAGAAATTAATCTTTTTATATCTAACTATCATCATGAAAATGGAAGTTTAGGTCGAGAATATGTTGCATTAGCTAATGTGTATTTAATAGACAAAAAATGGGATAATATAATTTCATTGGTTTTAAAATTAAAAAAATATAATGTAAATAAATATTTTATAGATGGAATGCTAGAAGCATTAGGGAAACATAATGTATATGCTTTTCATAAAGCATATCATTTATTGAATGGAGGTGAGGTTTATGTTTAATTTTTTATTTAATTTTACTACTCTAATAAAAGACATGTGGGGATAAAAAATAAAATCACATGCTTGGTAGGCAAGGGAGCTGTCGCACTAATTAATTAGTGCGACAGCTTCTTTATTTCGCTTAAAATAATTTTTACACATTTTTATGATATCTGCCAAAGTAAATCTTACTTTCATGATATAAGAGAACTATCGTTACATAAATCTTTATAATTTTTTTTAGTTACATATGCATGTATTAAATTATGTAACATATACATATATTGAATTAGATTAATTTAATATTTAAAATTAAGGAGATAAAAAATGAAGCTATTGAAGTTTTAATTGTTGTTGATGTAGCAGGAGCTACAACAGACTCATCAAATTTTGGATAAAAGTATGTATATCTAGTAGATAATACAGGATATATAGGTGGTTCAGGAGAAGGTCAGTGTGAACTTTGTACTAAATGTCAAGCTGAACAAATTATTCATTGGAGAGTTGCTCCTATTTCTGCTGATGACAATATATCTATTTCTGGATTTACTAGTTGTGGTTCTAGTCAAATGGTGCCTAACATTTGTAATCCTAGACAAGAGGGAAGTGGAAGTGAAATATACTGGAGAGGGGTAGTAGACCCAAATGCTCAATCAGGTAGTTACCAATATTCAGTTAACCTTATCTTAAATGATAATACTACACCATTTACTTTTGACCCATTTATTATAGTTTCTTAGTGACATAAATATTACTTTAGTAAAATCAATAAAGGCATATACTTAAAAAAAGTATATGCCTTTGTTTTAAATTCTTTTCTATTAAGCTATTTTATTTAAGGAATGTAATTCAAGAAGTGGTCACTTACTTCGTAGTCATCTCTAGAAAATTCAGCCGAGATATGTTTATTTTCCAAATAGCATTCCGAATTTTTCCAGGATTTTAGGTTTATCATCATAAGACATGATTACTTCAATAAATCTTAGCTTATCTGAATTATGGACAGCATCATTTAAAGCTTCTTCAAGTTCAGTTTCACTTTGAACCTTAAATGAAATAAAATTTCTTTCATGAGTTAAAATGCTAGGTAATTTATGATATTGCCAAATTCCAATATCATTATAAGGTTGATATTTCCCATGAATTGCTCTTTCAATAGTATAACCATTGTTATTGATGAGAAAAATAATGGGGGTTATATTCTGTCGTAGTATGGTTGATAATTCTTGAGCAGTCATTTGGAAAGAACCATCACCAATTATTAAAATATTTCGTCGAGTTCTATCTGCAAGTTGTGTTCCCAAGAGTGAAGGAAGAGTATAACCTATGGATGCCCATAAAGGTTGACCAACAAAGGTTGCTTTATTTGGGATAGGCATTATAGAAGCACCACAAAAAGCAGTACCTTGATCAGCAAGTATAACATCTCCTTCTTGTAAAAAACCACATATATATTGCCAAAAACGTTTTTGTGTTAACTTTTCATTTGATTTGGATATAAATCTTGAAGTGAATGAAGAAGCATTAGAGAGATTAGGACTAATGTTTAATTCTTCAGTAGGTCTGTGATGTAATAATAAGGTTAACTGATTAAGAACATCTTTCATAAAAATAGAATTATAATTCTTATCTTCAACCTTTGCAGTATAAGGATGAATTTCTATAACTTGATTATCAGAAAAACCTTGAGAAAATCTACCTGTAATAGTGTCTATTAATTTTACTCCTATACTGATAATGCAATCAGATTCATCAACTCTTTTTCTTACATAAGGAGAACTTAAAGTTCCACTATAAACTCCAATAAATTGAGGATGTGTTTCAGGAAAAACTCCTTTTCCCATACTTAAAGATGCAACGGGAAAACCTGTTTTTTCAGCTAAGTCATATAAAGTTTGTTGAATTTCATAACGATTTACTTCAAAGTCAGTTAAAATAATTGGTTTTTTAGATTTATCAATCTTTGTAATAGCATCATGAAGGAATTGTTTCAATATTTTTTCATTTCCCTTGGTCGATTCAGCTAATAAAGTTAATAAAGATTTTTTAGGCTTATTAATAGGTTTATCACATATATCAATTGGTAAATTAATATGAACGGGACGTTTTTCTTTTAAACAAACTAATAAAATATGATCAATTTCTTGGTCAGCATTTTCTTGTGTTAAAAATGTTTGCGCAACAGTTACTTCCTTAAACATATTTATAAAGTGTTGAAAATTTCCATCTCCTAATGAATGATGAACGTACAAGCCCTTTTCCATCACTATTGTAGATGGTGTACCAGTAATTTCTACTACAGGTACATATTCTGCATAAGAACCTGCAATACCATTAATTGCACTTAATTCTCCAACACCATAGGTTGTAATAAGTGCTGATATTCCATTTATTCTAGCATACCCATCTGCTGCATAGGCTGCATTAAGTTCATTACAATTTCCAATCCACTCTAGTCCATCATGAGCAATAACATGGTCTAAAAATGAAAGATTATAATCACCTGGAACGCCAAATATATGGCTAACGCCTAATTCATAAAGTCGATCTAATAAGTATTTGCTTACTGTATATTGATTATTCACACAAAACACCTTCTTATATTACTAGAAATATATCTTATATTTTATAATTAAGTTTTCACTAACTTTGAATTTATACATAATTTTATAGCTTCACTAATAGGAAGCTGTAATCTATCATCTAATCCATTTTATATCTAATTGTCGTTAATTATGCTATCATTATTTACAAAAAGTGTAAATTGTATTTTTGCCTAAATTTATATATTTTTTCGCTAGTGCTTAATTATGAGCAAATACAAATTATTAAATAAGAGTAATAAATAACATAATACAAAAAGTTAAGTAATTAATTGAGATGCAGTAAACATTTCAAATACAAAGAAGCTATCTTTACTTTATTAAGATAGCTTCTTATAATTATAACTATTTAATTGTTTTAAATTCAAAACCTCTTTCTTTAAACATATCTATTATTGATTGCAATGATTTAACGGTTTCTTCTTTTCCATAAGTATCATGCATTAAAAATACAACACTATCTGCATTAGGACCTAAAGCATTGAGAGTTTGTTTACTTATGTCTAATAATTCTTTTGCTGTTTTATTTGGCTTTCCTTCAGCATCTTTTGATAAAGCATCCCAATCTATGCTAGCATAGCCTTTTTCATCAAGGATAGGCCTTATTTCTGTTCTTCCATCCCAAGACCAATATCCACCTGGAAATCTTATGACTCTTGTTGTAAAATCTTTACCTAGTATGCTTTTTAAAGTTTTATCACACTTGTCCACATCTCCCATAAAATTAGTAGGACTTATTACTCTATTAGGATATAAATAATGAGTATTATGACTATAGGTATGATTACCTATAGCATGTCCTTCTTTAACAGTTCTCTTTAATAGTTCCTTTGATTCTTCTGAACTTTCTGCATTTTTTCCCATTATCATAAATGTAGCTTTTATTCCATTCTCTTTTAATATGTCTAATACTTTAGGTGTATTAGTTGTAGATGGGCCATCATCAAAAGTTAAATAAGCAATTTTCTTTCCATCTGTACGTACTGGATACTTTATTTGATTTTTATTTAATTTATTTGTAATATTAGATATTGTAATAGCATCCTCAGCATTTGGATCCTTTTCTAATGGAATATATCCACTATTATCTAAATCAGAATTATCTGTTTTATCTTCTGTATTAGGCTCATTTGTCACTATAGAATCTTCTACAACTTCTGCCTTGGTATAAAGTTTTTCTTGATCGCTTTCAAACTTTATCTTTGCTGCAACTCCACAAACAATAATAACTATTATAATTGTTATACCTAAAATAATTCTTTTTTTAGCATTTCTTTTATATCTTTCTCTTCTTTGATTCATAACACTTTTTCTTATTTTCTGTTGTCTCATATATATAATGCCTTTCTATTTATAATATTATCTACCAATTATTGTACTATTTTGTAGATATATATTCAAGAAGTATATATTTTAAGTTTATAAAGAAAAAGGTAGGATTCGTGTATAACAAACATGAATTCTATCTTTTAAAATTAAGTATGGTGTATCAAAACGTATTTCTTAAAATTTTACTATGGTTAGGGTTTATTTTTCTTGTAATATCAATTTTTTTACAAAAAATAAGAAAGAAACAACTGAAAGAATTGGATAACATATTCTAATTATATAAGGAGTGAATATGGACAAAAGAATAAGAATATTGGTGATACTTAACTATATTAGTTGTTCTAATAACTAAAAATATGGGTCTCTGTATCAATGGAACAGAGACTGAAATTATATTATGTTTCTCTGCTAAAAGAAAAATGAAATAAAACATATCTTGAATGTATTAAGGTCTGTTCTGTTCCATCCATTGAACAGCCCAATCTATCAAGGGTCTTTGTTTCATAAACCTTACATCTGCATTACCAACCTTATTAACTTTAATGTTCATTTCTTTATCATATTCAGCTCCAAGTTTAATGAAATCACGATCATCTACTGCCTGAGTTTTATATGTTACCCATTTTCTAATCCCATTAACTAAAATAGCGCTACTTTCATCTACAAATTTTTTGCTTGAAAAGTTTGCTTTGGCTTCTGCTAAATGAAGAGAAGTATTTTTATCATAGCCTACGCCAATTAATAGTACATATCCATCTAGCTCATATAATTTATCTAAGGGTGAGCCTTTTCCAAAAATATTACTTAAATCATGTGTAGATGTAATATATTCAGCATGCTTGCCGATTGAAGCAATTGACCTAGCTGGATGTTCTGTTCGTTTAGCACCTGGCCATTTTCTGAACATTTCTGCAACAATGCCCATACCTATAGCAGGAGTAATTTCCTTATCATAAGCGGGCCAGTTTTCTCGAATTATAGGCCAATATTTTTCAGGAACTTCCCAATGAACTCCGCTAGATGGATCTAAGTTTTTCCAGGTTTGCGAAGGCATAATTAAAGTTCCTTCATCTCCAACAATTTCTAGAAGTGCTCTTATTAAAGTTTCAGCACCTCCAACAACAAAGCCTAATTTACTTAAAGAAGTATGAACAAATATAGTTTGTCCTTGAGATAGCCCGCAATTTTTAAATTGATTAATTAAATCTTCTTTGGTTAGTATTGATATTTCCTCCATTTTAAAACCTCCTAAATAGAAATAGAGTTTAAATCTTAAATATTAGTCTATTTACATAATAAGTTATTTAAATTTAAAATACAAATATTACCTTTTGAGTTTTTGTAGTACAAACATTTCCGAAAAAACCTAAACAGATATATAAGATAGTTGGATACAGGCATAATATATTTTAATTTTACTTCACCATATATATGGTAATATTCTAAAGAATATGCTGGTAAAATGCTGGGTGAGGGAGTGTAGGAATATAATTCACATAATTTATTTTAGAAACATAGTATGTATTATATTAAACTATTTGGAGGAAGTTCTAATGGGCTATAAAGAAAATCAATATGAACATTGTTCTAAAGATAAAAATAAATGCTTAATCCCAAATCATAATCATGAATTCCTATCAAGTACAGATTATGCTAGAGACGATGAAGGAGAAATCCACAATCATCGTATTGCTGGAGTAACTGGACCTGCAATTAGATTTGGTAATTCTCATGTTCACAAAGTAGAAGCCTTTACAGATACTTTTGGCGATCATTTTCATAGAATATCAGATACTACTGGGCCTGCAATTTTTCTTCCAGGAGGAAAACACATTCATTTATTAGAAGGAGAAACATCTTTCAATGATGGACATGATCATGATTACTTCTTTGCTACACTAATTGAGAATCCTAGTGAAGTACCAGAGAGTAAAAAGTGTTAAGAATTATATTATGGAGTAAGAATTTTCTTACTCCTTTTTATATTAATAAATTAGAAAAATAGCTATGAAAAATAAACATATTTATGGAAGTATATAAATAATTATAAGTATACCCAAATTTCAAGTGGATAGGGGTGATAAGCATGGATTTTTTAAGTTTAATTAAAGATAATTTATTGGAGCTTATTCCGGCAGTGTACATTTTAGGGCTAATATTAAAAGGTACAGAGAAAGTACCTGATAAATATATACCTGTCATTCTCCTACCAATAGGAATCGTAGGTGCTTTTGCATTTGCTGGCATAAGTGCGCAATCAGTTGTACAAGGGATATTAATTACTGGAGCTGCTGTTTATGTTAATCAACTTTTCAAACAGGTTAAGAAAAATGAAAATTAAAAAAATTGCTATAATCTATAGCAATTTTAATATTCCTAGGTTAGGCTCAAAAAAAATAATATAGTTATTTAATTTTACATGAGTACCATATCTTCTTTTATAATATTCTAAAGTTAAGTCAAGAAAGTGAGGTGTAACATCTAAATAGTTGGCTAAATCACTTTTATTTGTTATTCCATCTTTGAAAGCTGATGTTAAGTGTGACAATGTAATTAATTTTTCACAAGCCCACCTTCTTGCTATTGATTCTTTCTTTTTAGAAAGTATAGAATTATCTAAAATATCTCCTGTACTAGTATAGAAGTGTCCAAGCTCTTCGGCAAGGATACATTTTTTTTCTGTATTTGTTTCAATTTTGTTATCTATAGCTATTACTCCATCAGAATAATATCCTTTAGCTTTTCCTTTAAATGAAACTTCCAATATATCTACGTTGTCATTTGTAGCTTTAGCAATTAATTCGTCGTATTCCATACATATCCTCCTATGAAAGTATATCCATTTATATGAATAGTATAACATAAAATACGAACAAATGTTCTAAAAATTAAAATATTTTATTTTTTCTTTTTTGAAATTACATACCTTATAAAGTTTTCTATGTCCTCTAGATCATCTTCTGTAAACTCTTCACCTTCAAAATGGGCAGCAAGAGTATTTATATTATTTTCTTTTACTAATTTATTTATTTTGTCCATTGGCTTAATGGTGTTATTGTAATTTCTTATTTCTGATTTACCTAGAAGATAATCCAAGGATATGTTGAAGTAATTTGCTATTTTAATTTTTATTTCATCATTAGGAGTACTATTACCATTCTCGTACATAGAGATTGTGGTTTTTCCAACTCCTAAAATTTTACCCAAGTCAGATTGAGTCATATTATTTTCTTTTCTTAGCTCTTTCAATCTATCTGATAAAGCAATCATATTTACTCTCCTTTTAAATACATGTTCAATAACATTGTACTTAATATTGAAAAATATTAAAAGATAAATTTAAAAATCTATATTGACGGTTCAAGTAATTTGGACTAATATAATGAATATAAGTTCAAGTAATTTGGATAGGGGTGAGAAAATGTTAAAAAAATTAAGATTAAGAAATGGCTATACTATTGCTGAAATAGCTAAGTTACTAGGTTATAAGAGCAAAAGTGGATATTGGGCATTAGAAAATGGTAAAGTTGAACTTACTATGTCTAAAATAAAAAAACTTTCCAAGATATATGGAGTAGAGATGAAAATTTTTTTTGAATAGTAAGTTCAAGAAACTTGAAAGAGGTGTTAAGATGAAAAATGCAATAAGTGGGTTTAATCAAGTGAAGCTTATAGAGTTTGGATTAGATTTAAAATATGCGTTACTTTTACGATATTTTGTTGATTTTAGGGATACTAAAAGTATGACTATAATTATAGTTAATAATGAACCATACTATTGGTTAAGTTACAAGCATATGAAAGAGAATATTCCTATAATTGGAATAAAGAGCAATGACGCTTTAAGAAGAAGACTAAAAAAACTTGAAGAGTGTAAGATCCTTGGACATTATCATAAGCTTCAAGGTGGAAGTTATTCTTATTATTGTCTTGGAGAAAATTATCCTTTGTTAATGTTAGATAATACTGAAAAGAAAAAAGATTATAATAACTATAATTCAGAGATTAAAGCAGAGAAAGGTTCAGACTTAAAAGTAGGATTCCTTGAGAAAAAAAGTTGCACTCCTCCTACTGAAAATAAGGAACAAAATAATCTTTCTACTATAAATAATAAGTTTAAATATAATAAATATGATATAGAGGAAATATGGGGATTATATCCGAATAAAAAGGGAAAGGCAGAATCTATAAAGAAAATCCCGAAGATATTAAAGAAGATATCAAAGGAAGAGCTTATAAGATGCATTATGAATTACAAAGGGGAAGTGAAGTATAAGGATAAAAAATATGTTTTAAACAGATCTACTTTTTTTAATGGGAGATATGAAGATTATCTTGAAGAAGAAAGTGAAAATTTAAGCCTGGTGAGTAGTGGAGAAGACAATATTTCATTTAGCATAAATCTGGAGGAGGATATGTAAATGAGTGAATTAAGAAGATTGCCTTATTCTACTGATGCTGAAGAAGCTGTTTTAGGATGCATTATCAATAATATAGACAAGCTATTATTTGTTGGAGATGTTTTAGATATAGAAGATTTTTATTGGGAGAAAAATAAGTTAATATTTAAAATAATTAAAAAATTGTATGAGAAAAATATTAACGTAGATTTAATTACATTACTTGAAGAAATAAAGGCTAGTGGAGATGTAGAAGTCTGTGGGGGGATAAGTTATATAACTAAATTAAGTGTTGATGGAGCATTTAATAACAATATCAATGATTACATTAGGATTATAAAGGATAAAGCTAATAGAAGAAAACTTATCAATGTGGGTAAAGAAATAGTATTGAAGAGTTATGAAGAATGTGAAGTTAATGAGGTTATTAATGAAGCTGAGGATTTATTACATAAAATATCTAATAACAAGAATTTGGAGAATATAGAACCTGTTAAAGTAGTTTTAAAGGAAGCTTTAAACAAAATAAAGGAAACATGCACCTTGGAAGATGATATCTTAGGAAATTCAACAGGTTTTTTAGAAATAGATGAAACAATATCTGGTCTTCAGAAAGGAGATTTTATAGTTATAGCAGCTAGACCATCCATGGGGAAAACTGCATTTGCTTTAAATATAGGGCAATATGCTTCAAAAAAAGCATCTGTTTTAATATTTTCTATTGAGATGACTAAAAAACAACTTATGGAAAGATTGTTATCTTCTAAGTGTTTAATACAATTTAACAATATTAAAAATGGAAATCTAAATGATGAGGAAATTTCAAAGTTAGTTTTGTCTACTAATGATTTAGAAAATAGAAAGGTTTTTATAGATGATAAAACAACGAATCTTTTAGAAATGAAAGCTAAGTGTAGATATTTAAAGATTAAGGAAGGATTAGATATTGTAATTATAGATTATCTTCAATTAGTGGAAGGAATGGAAAAGAGCTACTCTAGAGAGCAGGAGATAGCCAAAATATCTAGAGAATTAAAAAAACTGGCAAAGAATTTAGATGTAACAGTAATAGCATTATCACAATTATCAAGAGCAGCTGAACAAAGAAATGACCATAGACCAATTCTTTCTGATCTTAGGGAATCAGGCTCTATTGAGCAAGATGCAGATATAATAATGATGCTTTATAGAGATGAGTATTACAATAAAAATTCCAAGGATAAGAATATAGCTGAAATTATTATAGGTAAAAATAGAAATGGTGAAGTAAGGACAGTAAAACTTGGATGGATTGGGAAGTATCAAAGATTTGCACCATTAGTTAGGAGGAGTTAAAATGAATATAAATAAAGAAGAATATAAGGAATTAAGAAAAAAAGCAGAAATGAAACTTAGAGATTATCCTTACTATTTAATATCATTAGAAAATCCAGGCTTTAAAGGAGCTACAAAATGGGGGGAAGTATCAGGTCGAATAAATAGTTTCAATAGTACAGTTGAGAATTCTGTTTTGGATTTAGATTATATGAAAGGTGTAGTAAATGTAATTGATTGTGTTATGGAAAGATTAGATTCCAGTAGTAAGAGAATTATAGAGACTGCCTATTTTAGAGATGATATATTAAGAGAAGAAGTACAAGCAGAACTTATGATAGATAGAAATAGGTATTATAGATTAAAGAAAAAAGCATTAGAGAAATTTATGATAGTATTTAGATAATTTTTTGAGAAATAATTAGTGACAATTTTATGTACAAATTTATGTACATAAGTGATACGATTTTATATACCAATGGGAAAATACATGTTAGAATTTATGTATGGTGAAAAACTGTACAGAGAGCCATGACAAAGCACAAGCTAAATGAAGCTTGTGCTTTTTATATGAAAAAAGGTACCTTATAAAAGTTCATAAAAGATTTTAACCCTAAAAGGGGGTGAAAGCTAAGTGACAATAATAGAAAGTTTAAGATTATTGATAAAGGATTGTCCCTATTTACAAGAATTTAATAAGGGAATTAATAATGAGAATAAAGATAATACTTCTTGTTTATATGAATTAGAAGAAATACCTACTGAGCCTATTTTAAAGAAATACGTGAATGGAGACAGTATAAATCAATATGAATTTATGTTTATAACTAAAGAAGCTTATGAAAAAGAAGTAATTAAGAACTTAATTGAAAGTGAGTTTGACAAGCATCTTATTTCTTGGCTTCGTAAGATAGTAAATAATAAAAATTTACTAGAACTAGATAGTAATAGACAAATACAAAATATAGAAGCAAGCTTAACAGCTGAAGCTTTGGAAAAAGAGAATTTAAAAGAACAATATCAAATTAAATTTAGATTAACTTATTATGATGGAGGAAGATAATTATGGCAAATGAAACAATTCAAAGACATCAATTAGCAGATTATTTAATGGTAGGAGGAACTTATGAACTTATGGGTGCAGGGTTTAGCACATTAGATGAAAACCCAACAGCTCAAGTTGATACAAAGACTTATGTTAATGATAAGTCAAGCACAAGTGTAATAAAAGGATATCAAACTCAGTTTGCTTATACTTCAGATTTAATTAAATCTGAAAAAGCAATAATGGCTTTATATGAAGTTGGTAGAAATCAATTAACTGGAGCAGATGCACAGTTTGATTATATTAGAGTAGAACTATTTAATCCTGTAGTAGGTAAAGAAAATACATTTAAAGCAAGAAAGTTTAAAGTTACATGTGAAGTAGCAAGTTTTGCAGGAGCAGGTGGAGAAACTGTAGTTGTAAGTGGTAATCTTTATGCAATTGGTAAAATTGTAGAAGGTGAATTTAACACAGTGACTAAGGCATTTACCGAAGCTTAATTTTAAATTTAAAAAAATAGGAGAGATGATTATGGTTATTAATGGAGTTGAACTTGAGGAATTAGATATATTTGATGCAAATACAATGGAAAGATATGAAAAAGCTATGGACAAAGTGGTTAAAAGTACACAAGAATATAAGGAGTTAAAAGGTTCAGAAATAGTTAGAAAAGAATGTGAAGTTATTTTTAAGTGTTTTAATGAATTATTTGGTGAAGGTACAGATAAAAAGATATTTGGAGATAAAATAAATATCATAACTTGTCTTAAAGCATTTGAAGAATTAGTTGAACAAATTAATTCTAAGCAAGATGAATTGGAAAAGTTAACTTCAAAGTATTCACCTAATAGAGCTAAACGTAGAAGTAAAAAATAATGAATATTTTAATTGATTTGCTACCTGAAGAAGTAACTATAGATGGGGTTAATTATAAAATTAACTCGGATTTTCGTACCTCTATGTTATTTGAAATGATGATGCAAGATAATGAAATAGATGAAAGTGATAAACTGATAAGAACTATTGATTTATATTATCCTGTTATTCCCGAGAATATTGAACAAGCTATAGAAAAAGCATTATGGTTTTACAGATGTGGAAAAAGTATTCAAAATGGTAAAAGAGATAATAATGGCAAGAGCGAGCAAATTTATTCTTTTGAATATGATGATGAGTATATATATTCAGCATTTCTAGATCAATATGGATTTGACTTGCAAGATACTCAAAACCTGCATTGGTGGAAGTTTAAAGCTATGTTTAAATCTTTAAAGGAAGATAATGAAATAGTGAAAATTATGGGATATAGAGCTATGACTATTTCAAATAATATGTCAAAGGAGCAAAAAGATTTTTATAGGAGTATGAAAAGGCTCCATGAAATACCAAAATCTAAATCAGAGCAAGAGAAAATAAATGATATAGAAAAAGCTTTATTAGGAGATGGAGACTTAACTAAGATTTTATAATATGAAAAGATAGCAATTAAGAAGTTTATTTAAATATAAACTCTCTTAATTGCTAATTTTTTTAAAGAAAGGCAGGTGAAATACATGTCGAATAAGAAAAAGAGTAATAAGAAAAGTAAGGAAACTGAAACTACAGAGGTTAATGCTGATACAAAAGATAAATCCGCTGAAGGGGAGAAGGAAGTAGGTTTTCTTAAAAAGTTAGAAGAGGCTGCAAAAAGTTCTTGCGAAAATATAAAGAAGTCAGTTAGTGGAGCAATAAGTATTATAGGTGATTTAGCAAGTAAGATGGGATCTGATACAACAAAAAAGGCTGAGGAAGTAAAAAAAGCTTATGAAGATATATCATCTAAACTGTTTGAGAAGTTTAAGGGACCTGTAGAAAAAATTCTGGATATAGCATTGAATTCTCTTAATCAAATATCGGATGCAATTAATAGTGGAACAATATCTGATGATTTAGATGGCATTGCAGATTCTATTGGGAAGGTAATAGATGTTTTGGGGGATGTTATAAAAGAATGGCTGCCTAAAATAATAGATTTATTGAAATGGGTTATTGATAATAGTGGAATTGTTGAAAATGCTATTATTATGATAACAGGTGCTTTAATGGGCTTGAAAGCAGTAAAAGAAATAGGAAAAATAACTGAAACTTTTGCAGCTCTATCAAATCCAATAGGTATCGTAGTTACAGTTGTAGCAGGTCTCGCAGCTCTATTCATCAATTTATGGAATACTAATGAAGGCTTTAGAGATGCAGTAATAAGTGCATGGGAGGCAATAAAAGAAGCATTTTGTGCTGTATGGGATGTACTAGTGGAATTCTTCACAGAAACAATCCCGGATGCATGGCAAACAGTATGTGATCTTTTTTCAGGAATAGGAGATTGGTTTGCAGAAATTTGGGCAGGTATACAACAAGTATTTATAGATGGATGGCAAGCAATAGTAGAATTCTTCACAGAAACAATACCATCAGCCTGGGAAGAATTATGTGAATTTTTCTTAGGAATACCAGAATGGCTAGGAGAATTATGGATCACCATACAGCAAGCATTTATAGATGGATGGCAAGCAGTAGTAGATTTCTTTACAGAAACATTGCCAGAATGGCTAGCATCTTTAGTTGAATGGTTAGGACAATTACCAGAACAAGTTGGATATGCTTTAGGATTTATAGTTGGAAAAATTATAGAGTTTGGTGAGGCTTGTTGGGAATGGATTACTGGAACATTACCATCTATAATACAGGGAGTTATAGATTGGTTTGCGACACTTCCGGATAGTATATGGCAGTGGCTTCTTGGGGTTTGGAATAATATAGTTACCTTAGGAACGAATATATGGAACTGGATTACTGTTGATTTAGCTTCAATAATAGGGGGAATCATAGGCTGGTTTAGTAAACTACCAGGAGATATATGGAATTGGTTAGTTAATGCTTTTAATAATGTAGTCCAATGGGGAGCTAATGTTTACAATAGTGCAGTGCAAGCAGTTTCCAATATGGTAAGTGCAGTAATAAACTGGTTTGCAGGATTACCAGGGTCTATATGGCAATGGCTTTGCAATGTAGTTAGTAGTTTGATTCAGTGGAAAGATGATATGGTACAAAAAGGTGTGGATGCAGCATCAGGACTTATTAACTCAATTATAGATACAATTTCTAGTTTACCAGACAAGATGCTTTCAATTGGTGAAAATATAGTTAGAGGAATATGGGATGGTATTACAGGAATGGCTTCTTGGCTTAAAGATAAGGTTAGTGATTTCTTTGGTGGTTTTGTAGATGAAATTAAGGATGTGCTAGGGATTCATTCTCCATCAAGACTTATGAGAGATTTAATTGGTAAGAATATTGTAAAAGGTATTGGAATTGGAATAGAACTTGAAGAGCCAAATCTTGAAAAAGCTGTACTTGGGGACTTATTAGGACTTACAAGTAAAATGAGAGCTACTGTTGACTATGAAACAGCCAAAACATCCAGTAGCGTAGTTGGCTTTGGTGAAAATTTAAGCAGTAGATCGAATATTATTAATAATAATGAAAATGGTGTAACTCAAAATATTACTATAAATCAACCGGTTAAATCTCCAAGTGAAACTGCTAGAGCAATAAAAAGAGCAGGGAGGGAATTAGCTTTTGGATAAATATAGTTTGAATATAAAATTAGAATGCGGCGAAATAAATAATAAAAAGCTTTTGGAAATAAGTAGTAATTCTGAATATAAACTTCTTGAAGTTGAAGGTCTTGAAAGCTCAGAATATGATGTGAATATCACAAATAATTCACAGTTTGATGGAGGTCTTGTAGAAAGTAAGAGAATATCATCTCGTAGTATAGTATTTTCAGCAGAGTATACTGGCAATGGGGATTTATCATTAGAGAGGGAAGAATTAATTTCATTTTTTAATCCTAAGAAGACAGGAACTTTAATTGTAAGTTGTGGTAATGGTGAACGTAAGATTGATTATGAAGTTGAAAGTTTTAAAATAAAACAAGCTAATATATATGATCCATTAAGTTTTTCAGTTACGTTAATTTGTCCAGATCCATATTTTAAGGACATTAATGTTACTGAAAAAGTCATAGCAGTATGGACAGGTGGATTAAGCTTTGAGTTTTCACTGCCATTATCATTTAAAACAAGAAATGCTAATAATGGTGGAGTTATTTCAGAAGAAGTAATTGTAGGTGGACATGTTGAAACTCCATTAGAAATTGAATTTAAGGGACCAGCAGTGAATCCAACAGTAAAAAATGCAACTACAGGAGAGCTTATTACAGTAAATCAAAAGATAAATGAAAATGAAATTCTATATATTAGCACAGCATATGGAAATAAGAAGGTAAAGATACTTGGTAGGGGAGAACCTATAAATGCATTTAACTATATTGACTTAAAATCTACTTTTTTTAATTTAATACCAGGTAAAAATATAATTCAATATAGTAATACAGATGAAACATTAACTGAGCAAAATGTTTCTATAAAATTTACAAACAAATACTTAGGAGTTTAGGAGGTGATATCTTGGAGTATAGTGGTTTTTTTAATGGAAATTACAAATATGGCCAAGAAGAATTTAGTAGATATTTTGAAAATATCTATGAAAATGGAGTAAGTTTTAAAGATAAAGATAAGTTGGCTCCATATGAAAAAGATCAAATGACTTTAAAGGTGACAAATGACGGATTACGATTAAAAGTTGCACCGGGATTTGCTATTGTTAAAGGTTATTATTTATACAATAAGGAAGAGAAAGTATTAGATATAGCTAAGCCAACAGAAGGAAAGAGAATAGATAGAGTTGTAGTTAGATTAAATTCAACAGTAGGAAGTAGTTCTATGAGTGTTGAATTAAAATCTGGAACCAATGTTAAAGAACCTGATCTAACAAGAAGTGATAATATCTATGAATTATCTCTAGCAAAAGTAATTATTAGTGCGGATGGAAGCATTATAGTTGAAGATGAAAGAGCTTATGATGGCCTTTGTGGAGGAATTAGACCTAAAAATGTATCAGCTTATGAAAATATGATAGCAAAAATAGATGAAGCTTTTAATAAGTGGCTTAGCGAAGAACAAAATAAAGGTAGAGAGATTTATATACAAAGCGATAAGCCAAAAGAAAGCGTGAGTGGATCTATATGGATAGACATATCAGCAGTATAAGAATATTCGATAAAAATATTAATTTTCTAGGAGAAGTGGATGATTTCACTTCTCTTTTCTTTATAAGAAAATGGGATACTTATGGAGAATTTGAATTTCACCTTACTAACATAGATAAAGACCTAATAAAAATAGGAAATATTATAATGATAAATAATGATGAGAATAAGGTTGGAATAATAGAATACATCGAGATAAACGAAGAAGATAGTGATGATATAAAGGTTAAGGGGTATAGCTTATTATACATGCTCACCTTTAGAGTCACAGTTCCTCCAGAAAATTGTGATGTTCATAGTTTTAATGATATGTCTGTTGAAAAAATTATGGCTTCTTTAATAAAGAGAAATGCTATAGAATCATCAAATGGTAATAATGAGCGTATTATTGGAAACTTAACTTTGCAAAATTTAGATTATAACGGACATGAAGAGGCTGGAAATATCATTAAAACTTTTGAAACTAAGTATGCAAATCTTTGTGATGAATTGACAAAGCTTTCTAAGACTAGAGGGTTAGGTATCACAATAGATCTAGATTATTTAAATAAAAAATTTGTATTTAGGATATTAGAAGGTAGGGATTTAACAGTGTCTCAGAGGGGAAATTCTCCTGCAATTTTTTCTGTTGAATATGATAATGTAAAAAAACAAAATTATATTGAAAATAAAATAGGGTTTAAAAATTGCGCATATGTTGCAAAATCTAAATCGGCAGAAGAAAAGGATATCGATGTAGTATATGATGATGACATTGGCATAGTTAAAGGTTTAGACAGAAGAGAAATACTTATTGATGGTGGTAATTCTGGATTCAAAGATCAACTTGATGCTTTAGGAAAAGAAAAGTTAAAGGAAAAGAAACAGGAACTAAAAACATATGAGTGTGAAGTGAATCCAGAAGGATACAAAGATACATGGGATTTAGGAGATAAGGTAACTACTATAAGTAAGAGATATGGATTTAATTTTGATAATAGAGTTAGTGAAGTTAAAGAGGTATATGAATCAAATACAATAAAAATAGAACCTACATTTGGAACGTTACAACCAACTGTTTTGGAGGTTGTTAAGAAGGATAGTAAACAAGGTTTAGAAAGTAAAAGTAATACTGAATCTGTAACAAAAGTTGGAGAAAAAGGAGAAACGGGACCACAAGGACCTAAAGGAGAGATGGGGCTACAAGGGCCGAAAGGGGAGACTGGACCGCAAGGACCCAAAGGAGAAATGGGGCCACAAGGACCTAAAGGAGAGATGGGGCTACAAGGACCACAAGGAATATCAGGGAAAAGCGGTACACAGGTAGTAATACAATCATCTCAGCCACAGGGGTCGGCTAGAGGAGATATATGGATACAAGTAATGTAAAGAAAGGTGATAATTATGGCAATAAAAAAAGGAATATATAAATATGATACAGGTGTGAAAGATCAAAATGGTAATGAAATATTTGATGAGATATATTTCAAAACTTTGGGTAGCTTAGTTGAAGATGACACATCTCATAGATTTTCAACTGATTCAGAGAAAGCTGTATGGAATGGCAAAGCAGATAATGTTGTTGTGACACAAATAGCAAATGGATTAATGAGTACAGCAGACAAAAAGAAGTTAGATGGAATTCAAACAGGAGCAAATGTCTATGTGCATCCAAGTTCTCATGGAGCTGCAATGATTACTGAAGATTTTAATCATAGGTTCGTAACAGATGCGGAAAAGATAGTATGGAATAATAAGACTAATGATGTTTCCTTGGTAGGAATGGTTTCTTATTTTGCTATGAAAACCCCTCCAGCTGGTTGGATTAAATGTAACGGGGCTACTATTAGTAGAAACACATATAGTAGATTATTCAGCGTAATAGGAACAACTTTTGGTGAAGGTGATGGAAAAACAACTTTTAAACTTCCAGATCTTAGAGGTGAATTTATTAAAGGCTGGGATGATGGAAGAGGATTAGAGAATGGTAGGCTATTTGGTAGTTGGAATGGGAATCAAGCACAAATAAATAAATATGAATCATCTGGATATGGATTGTTAGGCGGAAATGGAATTGGTTATTGCGACAGAGTATATGTTAACACAGAAGATGGTAATTATGCACATCCTAGAAACGTAGCGTTATTAGCATGTATTAAATACTAAGAAAGAAGGTTTTGGAAACATGGAAATATATAATTATAATTCAGAAGGATATTTTGTAGGCGCTAGCGAAGCAGCTGAAAGTCCATTAGAAGAAGGAGTTTACTTAATTCCAGCTAATGCAACTACAATAGAGCCGCCTGTAGCTGATAAAGGTTTTATACAGTTTTTTGATGGAATAACTTGGGCAGTTAAGCCTATTCCAGTAGAAGAAAAAAAGTCTGGATCAGAAGAAGTGCCTAAAAATGAAATAGCGGTATTAACGAAAGAAAACATACAGTTAAAATTATCTATAGCAGAAATAGTAGAAAAGCAAGAAAAAGATAAATTAGAAATACAGTTAGCTTTAGCAGAATTAACAGAATCATTGAGTAAAGGAGGGAATATATAAATGGTACAAGTATATGCTGATTTAGTAGAATTAGGACTAAGAGCATTGGAGAAAAATGATAATGGAATAATACTAGTTCCAGTTTTGTTAAAAGAAAAAGTTAAAGAAGAGATTGAAAAAAGAAAATTTAGCAATAAGTAGTATTGAACATGTGCTTTTTATTAGCTTCAAGAGAGAAAGAAGGTGAGCAAGATAGAAAAAGTAAATACAGCAAAAGCGTTAATAGCAAGTATAGGAGCATTCCTAAGTGCTAAGCTTGGATTGTTATATATAATAATACCACTTCTTATGGCCGTTATGATAATTGATTATCTAACAGGTATGTTATCAGCTAAAAAAGAAGGGACAACCAATAGCAAAGCAGGTATGTGGGGAATAGTTAAAAAGTTACTTTATGGAGTAGAAATAGCTGTAGCTATGATTGTGGATTGGACTATTATAAATGTGGCAAATAGCTTAGGCATAAGTATTAGAGTAACAACATTTTTTGGACTATTAATTACAATATGGCTTGTTATAAATGAAGTGGTCTCTATATTGGAGAATTTAATAAAGTTAGAGGTGCCACTACCAGAATTTTTAATGGAAGTTGTAAAAAATTTCAAGATTGTAGTAGAAAGCAATGGTAATAAGTTAGCTGAAAAGATTAAAGTAGATGAAAAAGAATGATTTTAATAGAGTTTATAGAAAAGTTTATAATTTTTCATAACATTTTATTCTAAGATAAAACTCTAGCTTATGAAATAAAGCCTGTAAATTATAATAGCACCTTATGGTAAAATAAAAAATATCATAGAGTGCTATTTTTTATAGACAAAAGAATATTATTTTATATTTAATATCGTAATAGAAAGCCTTCCTATTAATTGAATAGTTGGAGAAAATATATTAAAAACTTTAATGTTCATATCGAATTTTAGTTTACTATATAGAAAAAAATTACAATTAATAGTATAATAATAAATATAAGTAAAATATGAAATGTTAACAACTTATTTTGGAGATTTTTAGGAGGTGATTTTGATGGATATTTATACAATTGGGCATTCAAATTACACAATAGAAAGATTAATAGATATGCTTCGAAGATATGAAATTGATTGTGTTGTAGATATTAGAGGAATCCCTTATTCAAAATATAATATTCAGTTTGATTTAGAAACAATAAAATATTTATTAACCAAGGCAGGATTTATGTATTTATACATGGGAACAGAGTTTGGAGCAAATAGGAAAAGTAAAGCTTCGTATACAAAAGAAGGTTATGCAAATTTTGAAAAGGTTGTCAAGGAAGAAGAGTTTAAAACTGGAATCAACAGATTGAGGGAAGGGTGTAAAAAAGGTTACAAAATTACATTGCTCGGCGCTATGCAAGATCCTATAAGATGTCATAGAAGTATTTTAGTAGGAAAAGCACTTAGAGATTATGGCTTTAGTGTTAAACATATATTAGATGATTATTCTTTAGTATTACAAGAAGATATAGAAGAAAAACTATTAGATAAGTATTTTGCAAATAGAAACCAAGTAACTATGGATTCCTTACTAGGAAATGACCTAAGCCAAGAAGAGATGATTAACGAAGCATACAGAAAAGCAAATAAGGAGATAGGATATAGGATAGAAAATTTAAAGTTTTCAGATAGCTTTTGATTTGTAATATTTATGGTATAATATTTCTATTACAATAAAATAATAACTTCTTTTACAGTTATTATAGGAAAAGAGGCTATTTAAAGATGGTTATAAGGAAAAACGTATTACGTCTAGCTGTACCGATAATGGTTGAGCAAACTTTTGTTATGCTGCTTGGTGTCTTTAATACTATGATGGCTGGTCATATTGGGGAAGAAGCTGTTTCTGCTATAGGAATGGTTGATTCATTAAATAATATATTTATATCTTTCTTTGCTGCTTTATCAGTAGGAGCTACCGTAGTAGTTGCACAGCAAAAAGGAAAAGATGATTTGAAACAGGTTAATGAAACAGTTAAACAAGCGCTTATTTCAGGTTTAATTATTTCATCAGTAATTACAATGTTTATGTGGATATTTAGGGTAGGGTTAATAAATTCTTTCTATGGCTCAGCTACTGAATTGGTAAAAGCAAATGCTAAGATATATATAGAATACACATTAATTACATATCCATTTATAGCAATAGAGCAAATTGCAAATGGAATATTAAGGGGATGTGGAGATACTAAAACTCCTATGATAATAACTATTTTTATGAATATAATTAATATTATTTTAGGATATATTTTGATATATGGAATTGACTTAAATTCTCTAGGAATTAATTTTAGTACACCTTCATTTGGAATTAGCGGGGCAGCAATTGCGATAGCTATTGCAAGATTAGTAGGAACTGTTGTAATAATTTCTAACCTAGTAAGAGGAAGTAATAATATAAAATTGAGAAGAATTCTTCCTTTTAAATTTGATATTAAGGTTCAAAAGGAGATATTTGGAATAGGAGTTCCTGCTGGAGTAGAGCAGCTCCTATTTAATGCAGGTAAATTTATTGTACAAGTATTCATAGTAACTATGGGTACTGTATCTATAGCTTCAAATACAATAGGAATGTCTATTTGTCAAATTCCAAACGTGTTAGGTAACTCTCTTGCTATAGCTGCAACAACGTTAGTAGGTCAATATGTGGGAAGAAATGATGTTAAAGGTGCTAAGGGAACCTTGATTTATTTGTGCAAATTTGCAACGGTGTTTATGGTGATAATAGGAATAATATGTGTACCTTTAGCACCAACTTTAGCAAGTTTATATACTGATAGTGAAGATGTTATATCACTTTCAGCAACTTTAATTAGAGCAAATGGAATAGCTATGGTTATTTGGCCGATATCTTTTGTTTTTTCAGCAGGATTAAAAGGAGCTGGAGATACTAGGTATACAATGGTTACAGCTATTACAGGTATGTGGCTTTTTAGAATTTTAATAGGATATCTTTTAGGAGTAATATTAGGTCTTGGTGTACTCGGAATTTGGATTGGAATGTTTAGTGATTGGTTAGTAAGAGGAAGTTTATATTCTATCCGATTAAAGGGGACAAAATGGCTTAAACATAGAATTGTATAAAATCAATAAAGGAGTAAAACTTTAAAGTTTTACTCCTTTATTGATTACATTTTTGAATGGAAAGTTCTGTTTATAACATCTAGTTGTTGCTCGTGAGTTAGTTTTATAAAGTTAACTGCATATCCAGAAACTCTTATAGTTAATTGAGGATATAATTCTGGATGATCCATTGCATCTAATAAAGTTTCTCTGCTAAATACATTAACATTTAAATGATGAGCATCTTGAACGAAATATCCATCCATTAAGTTGCTTAAATTAGCTATTCTATCTTCTGGTGTTTTTCCAAGAGCATCAGGTATTATTGAGAAAGTATTTGAAATACCATCCTGTGAATGTTCATAAGGTAATTTAGCAACTGAGTTTAATGATGCTAATGAACCACTAGTATCTCTTCCGTGCATAGGGTTAGCTCCTGGTGCAAATGGTTCGCCTGCTTTTCTTCCACATGGGGTACTTCCAGTTTTCTTACCATATACAACATTTGAAGTAATAGTTAACACAGATTGAGTATGATATGCATTTCTATAAGTCTTATTTTTTCTTATTTTGTCCATCATATTTTTTACTAAAAACACTGCAATATCATCTACTCTATCGTCATCATTCCCGTATTTAGGGAAATCTCCTTCTATTTCAAAATCAACAGCTATTCCTGCTTCATTTCGTATAGGTTTAACTTTTGCATACTTTATTGCTGAAAGTGAGTCTGCACAAACTGAAAGTCCTGCAATACCACAAGCCATTGTTCTAAATACATCTCTATCATGAAGAGCCATCTGCAAACTTTCATATGAATATTTATCATGCATATAGTGAATTACATTTAATGTATTGACATATAATTTAGCTAACCAATCTGTCATAACATCAAATTTCTCCATTACTTCATCATAATCAAGATATTCAGAAGTCATTTTTTCTGTTCTTGGCCCAACTTGAACGCCAGACTTTTCATCTATGCCACCATTAATGGTATATAGAAGAGTTTTAGCAAGGTTAACTCTAGCGCCAAAGAACTGCATCTGTTTTCCTACTCTCATGGCAGATACACAGCAAGCTATAGCATAATCATCTCCCCAGTAAGGAACCATTAAGTCATCATTTTCATATTGTACAGAACTTGTATCAATAGAAACTTTTGAACAGAAATTCTTAAATCCTTGAGGTAGTCTTGTTGACCATAGCACTGTTAAGTTTGGTTCTGGTGAAGGTCCTAAAGTATAAAGGGTGTTTAAAATTCTAAATGAATTTTTAGTAACTAAAGTTCTACCATCAAGTCCCATACCACCAATAGATTCAGTTACCCATGTAGGATCACCTGAGAATAAGTCATTATATTCTTGAGTTCTTAAGAATTTAACTAATCTTAATTTCATTACAAAGTGATCCACTATTTCTTGAGCTTCTTCTTCTGTTATTATGCCGCTTTGTAAATCTCTTTCAATATATATATCTAGGAATGTAGAAGTTCTTCCAATGGACATAGCAGCACCGTTTTGTTGTTTTATTGATCCTAAATATCCAAAGTATAACCATTGTACAGCTTCTCTTGCATTTGATGCAGGATAAGATATATCAAAGCCATAAACCTTCGCCATTTCCTTTAGTTCATTAAGGGCAACAATTTGGTCAGAAATTTCTTCTCTTAATCTTATTATTTCTTCATCTATAGTACTAACTTCTAAAGATTTTTTTTGCTTTTTCTTATCTTCGATTAACTGATCTACACCGTAAAGAGCGACTCTTCTATAATCTCCAATAATTCTTCCTCTTCCGTAAGCATCAGGAAGGCCAGTTATTATTCCATATTTTCTAGCTAGCTTCATTTCATCAGTATAGGCATCAAAAACACCTTGATTATGAGTTTTTCTATATTTAGAGAATATTTCAGATATTTGTTTATCTACTTCATAACCATAAGCTTTTGCAGCATTTTCTGCCATTCTTATTCCACCTTGAGGCATAACAGCTCTTTTTAGTGGGGCATCAGTTTGTACGCCAACAATTTTTTCTAAAGCTTTATCTATATATCCAGCTTCGTATTCATTTATACCTGAAATAGTTTTTGTATCTACGTCTAAAACTCCACCATTAACTCTTTCTTTTTCTAATAGTTCACATACTTCGTCCCATAACTTTTTAGTGTTTTCTGTAGCACCTTTTAGAAAGTTAGAATCTCCATTATATGGAGTATAATTTTGTTGTATAAAGTTTCTTATATCAATTTCTGTTGTCCACTTGCCATTATTAAAATTTAACCATTCTTTTTTCATAACAATTTCCTCTTTCTCTAAAATTTAAATAGTAAACTATTAATTGGTATTAAATAATAATTATTATTGATTAGTTTCTTTATCATAATATACCATTATTAATTAAGAAAAACAAGATAAAATATTTAAGAAAAATTAAATTTGAAAAAGAAACTATAAAATGATATTATTAATAAGTAAAAATTAGATAGACAGTTCGTTAGACCATCCTGTCTTTAAACAAAACTAGGCAAAATAAGATAACTATAAGTGAGCCTTCAAATTTTCTTGTTTAGCAAGGCGAACATACTCAGTGAGTGAATACGAGTCGAGTTTTCTTTTAGTTTATTTTAAGATGTCTATTTAGCATTTTAAAATAAACTTTTTTTATTTTTAAGTAATTTATTATGAATGGAGAGAAACAATGTTTACTATAAAAAGTGAAGTTCAATTTGATATGGCACATTATTTAAGTGGATATGAAGGGAAATGTTCAAATATTCATGGACATAGATATAGATTAATAGTTAAGCTAAAATCTGAAACATTACATAAAGAAGGTCAATTAAGAGGTATGGTTGACGATTTTTCAAATTTCAAATTAGCCTTAAAGGAAATTGAAGAAACTTTTGATCATAAATTAATCATAGAAAATAATGAAGAAGGTATTAAACTAATTAATAGTTTGAAAGATTTACCTATGGAATTTCAGATATATAAAGTTGAATATAGACCTACAGCAGAAGAAATGTCTAGGGATATATTCAATAGGTTAAAGAAAAAAGGACTGGCTGTCTGTGAAGTTGAGTTGTTTGAAACACCAAATAATAGTTGTATATATACGGAGGAATAAATATGTTTAATGTTGTTGAAAAATTTTTGTCTATAGATGGAGAAGGACCAACTTCAGGTGAACTTGCAACATTTATAAGATTTCAAGGTTGTAATTTAAGATGCTCCTGGTGCGATACAAAATATTCATGGGAGAAAGAAAGTTCAAATGAGAAGTTAAGTGCTAAAGAAATATATGACTATATAAAAGCTATGGGAAGTAGGAATGTTACATTAACAGGTGGAGAACCATTAATTCAACCTGGCATAGAAGAACTGCTGAAAATTTTAAATTGTGATAATACATTAAAGGTTCATATAGAAACGAATGGAGCAATAGATATTAAGCCTTTTAAAGATAAATATGAAAATTTAATATTTATAGTTGATTATAAACTTCCGCTTAGCAAAATGAGTGAATTTATGAATTTGGATAATTTCAAATCAGTTGGAGAAAAAGATGTATATAAGTTTGTAGTTGGAAGCAATGAAGATTTAAATACGGCTTATAAGCTTATAAATGAATATGAACTAGTTTCAAAATGCTTAGTTTATTTAAGTCCTGTGCTAGGAAAAATAGAGCTAGAAGAAATAGTTGACTTTATTAAAGAAAAAAAATTAAACTATGTGAGACTACAAGTCCAGTTACATAAAATCGTATGGGATAAAGAAAAGAGGGGAGTATAGGTATGGCGAAAAATATAGATACTAAAAAGATTCAAGAATGTATTAGAGAAATTTTAATAGCTTTGGGAGATGATCCTAATAGAGAAGGTCTTATAGATACACCTAAGAGAGTTGCAAAGATGTATGAAGAAGTATTTGAAGGAATGAATTATTCCAACGAAGAAATAGCTGAAATGTTTGGGACAACTTTTGAAGAAGAGGAGTATGGAGGTGAAAATCACAAAAATCTTGTTGTAGTAAGGGATATAAAGATCCATAGTTATTGTGAACATCATCTAGCTCTTATGTATAATATGAATGTTACTGTAGTTTATAGGCCAAAAGAGAAAATAATAGGTTTAAGTAAAATTGCTAGAATTGCAGATATGGTTGGTAGGAGATTACAATTACAAGAACGTATTGGAAAAGATATAGCTGAAATAATATCTATTGTAACTAAGAGCGATGATATTGGAGTGCTAATTACTGGTGAGCATAGTTGTATGACATCACGTGGAATAAAAAAACCAGGAACGTTAACTACTACAACGACTTTTACTGGTGAATTTGAAAAGAATGATATATTAAGGCAAGAAGCCTTGCTTATTATGAAATAGGAGTGGATTTTAATGAATAAAAAAGCTGTAGTTGTTTTTAGTGGAGGACAGGACTCTACGACATGTTTGTTTTGGGCACTTAAAGAATTTGATGAAGTAATTGCTGTAACTTTTAATTATAATCAAAAACATAAGAAGGAAATAGAATGTGCAACTGAAATTGCAAAGGAGTTAGGAGTAGAACATCATATTTTAGATATGGAACTTCTTAACCAATTAGCACCTAATGCTCTTACTAGAGATGATATAAAAATAGAGGCTGGCAAAGATGGAGGATTACCATCAACATTCGTAGAAGGAAGAAATATGCTGTTCTTAACTTTTGCAGCTGTTCTAGCAAAAGTTAAAGGAGCTAGACATATAATAACTGGAGTTTGTGAAACGGATTTTAGCGGGTATCCTGATTGCAGAGATGTATTTATAAAATCTCTAAATGTTACATTAAACTTAGCTATGGATTATGAGTTTGTACTTCATACACCTTTGATGTGGATAGATAAAGCACAAACTTGGGAAATGGCAGATAGTTTTGGCAAGCTAGACTATGTAAGAAATAAAACTCTTACTTGTTACAACGGAATTGTTGGAGATGGATGTGGAGAATGTCCTGCGTGTCTTCTAAGAAGAAGAGGACTTGAACAATATTTAAAGAGTAAAGAGGGGAATAAATAATGAGCGGAAGAAAAAAAGATGAATTAGATGGAATAACACTTTTGGGGAATCAAGGAACAAAATATAATTATAGTTATGATCCAAATGTGTTAGAAATTTTTGATAACAAACATCCAGATAATGATTATTTTGTGAAATTTAATTGTCCAGAATTTACAAGCCTTTGTCCAATCACAGGTCAACCTGATTTTGCTACTATTTATATTAGTTACATGCCAGGACCAAAGATGGTTGAAAGTAAATCTTTAAAATTATATTTATTCAGTTTCAGAAATCATGGGGATTTTCATGAAGATTGTATGAACATAATTATGAAAGATTTGATAAAATTAATCGAGCCAAAATATATTGAAGTGTGGGGAAAGTTTACTCCAAGAGGTGGGATAAGTATTGATCCATATTGCAATTATGGTATGAAAGGTACTAAATATGAAAAGATGGCAGAACATAGAATGATGAATCATGATCTTTACCCAGAAAAGGTAGATAACAGATAGGTAAATTTTATATTATAAATCAAATTGATGAACAGGTGATATAATCACCTGTTTTTTTAGAATAAATTAGTAGATTAGTGGGAGACTAACATAAAGGTGATTTTTAGGAGGTTTTCCAATGTTTCGAAGTAAAGATTTATATATGAAAAACATTTATGACTCCAATGGAAAAAAGTTAGGCATATCGAAGTCGATTTATATTGATTTTTATAGGGGACAGGTGATAGGAATAGGATTTAATAATTATAAAATGAAGGGAAAGAGAAATTATGTTGATGTAAATGATATAATTTTATTGGAAGACAATGATATTTTAGTAAAAAGTGTTGGTAAGGGAAGTGGACTAAAATTTTCTGATATAAAGGATTTGGAAGTAATAGATAAGCTAGGTAATAGCAAAGGTATAGTAGAAGATATACTTATAGAGAAAGAAAGTTATAAAATTAAAGGATTAATTGTGAGTCCTGGCATTATAGATAGAATATTAAGGGGAAAAGAAGTAATTCTTATTAATAATTCTGTACTTGGAGAAGATTATATTCTATATTTAGGGGAACCTAATATAGTTTTTAAAAATATTCCTCATGAGATAAATAAAAATGGATACGTTAAAAAGGCATAAAAAGTTATTTTGGAGCTTAATATTCATATTTATAAGTACTTTTTCAATTTTTTTCTATATATTTAGTTATGCATTTAAAGAAACAATAAATATTATTTTAATATCCTATTTAATTGCATATATTTTAGTTCCTATTAGAAATTTTATTAATGAAAGAACAAAAGTGAAAAACAGCATAATTTCTATTGTTTTAATTTTATTTTTGATAACTATTTTTGTGATATCATTAATATTATTGATTCCTTCTATTTTTAGAGAAATTAATAATTTAGGACCAGTTATAAAAAGAATAACTATGCTTATAGAAGAAAAGTTAGAGAATTCTAGGTATTTTAATTCGACTTTTGTTAAGTTTATATATGAAGAAAGCAAAGTTAAGATTGGAGAATTTTTGAATTTCCTATCAAGGGAATCTATTGAGTATATAATTTCTATAAGTGAACATATATTATCTATGGCTGTTGTTCCGGTGGTTACTTATTATTTTTTAAAAGAAAATAAAGAGATTAATGCTAAGTTTTTAAATTTAGTTCCACTAAAAAAAAGAAGAGTAACTAAGAAAATAATATCTGATATTAATAGACTTTTAAGTAGATATATTGGTAGTCAATTGGTTTTGTCTGCTATTGTAGGAGGAATAACCTTTTTTGTATTGATAGCTTTAAAAGTGAAATTTTCAATAGGGCTTTCAATATTAAATGGTATCTTGAATATTATTCCATACTTTGGACCTATTTTTGGAGCTGCTCCAATAGTTTTTATAGCATTATTAGACTCACCTACAAAAGGACTATGGACAGGGATTGCTTTATTGATACTTCAGCAGATTGAAGGGAATATATTATCACCTAAAATAACAGGAGATAGTATAAATATTCATCCTTTAATGATAATTATATTACTAATCATAGGAGAAAACTTTGGTGGGTTTATTGGAATGCTAGTAGCAGTACCCATAGGAGTCATAATCAAAGTTATTTGGGAAGATATTAATTACTATATATTTTAAAAGTATATTTTAAAAGTTTTTGATAAGAATATAAAAATATTGACAGATGTTAAAACTTAAAATATAATTTAGAAGAAAATGAATATTAAGTGATGATTAGGATTAGTAGATATATCATTGGTATTAAGAGAGAAAGTGGTTGGTGAAAACTTTTTACAATATATTTCGAAGCTACCTAGGAGCTATATAGTATCTAAGAGATGTATTTTTTACATAATTAGGGTGGTACCGCGGAAGTATGCTTTCGTCCCTTTGCTGGGGATGAGGGCTTTTTTTATTTATTATGATCTAATGGAGGAATAAAAATGAAGAAGATAGGAACTAATGATCTAAGAGAAGAGTTTTTAAAATTCTTTGAAGGTAAAGAACATTTAAGAATGAAAAGTTTTTCTCTTGTTCCCAAAAATGATAAGAGTTTATTATTAATAAATGCAGGTATGGCACCATTGAAGCCATATTTTACAGGGCTACAAGAACCACCAAAAAGAAGGGTTACTACATGTCAAAAGTGTATAAGAACTGGTGATATTGAGAATGTTGGAAAAACTTCAAGGCATGGAACATTCTTTGAGATGCTAGGAAACTTCTCTTTTGGCGATTACTTTAAGGAAGAAATAATTCCTTGGGCATGGGAGTTTATTACAGAAGTTTTGGGAATTTCCAAAGATAAGCTATATGTGACAATATATCTAGAGGATGATGAGGCTTTTGAAATTTGGAAGAATAAAACTGATGTAGATGTTGATAGAATCTTTAGATTAGGAAAAGATGATAATTTCTGGGAAATCGGAGTGGGACCATGTGGACCATGTACAGAAATTCACTACGATAGAGGAGATGGCACAATAAGAAATGTAGATGACTTCTTAAAGGCTGCCGATGAAGATAGAGTAGTTGAATTTTGGAATTTAGTATTTACTCAATTTGATAAAGATGAGGATGGAAATTACAACAAATTGGATCATCCTAATATAGATACTGGAATGGGACTTGAAAGAATTGCAACAATAATGCAAGGTGTTGACAATATATTTGAAATAGATACTGTTAAAAATATTTTAGCAAAGGTATCTAGTTTATCAGGGGTTAAATATGGAGAAGATAAAGATAAGGATGTTTCACTTAGAATAATAACCGACCACGTTAAAGGTGTAACTATGCTTATTTCTGATGGAGTTGGCCCAAGTAATGAAGGTAGAGGATATGTTCTTAGAAGACTACTTAGAAGAGCTGCAAGACATGGAAGACTTCTTGGAATTAAAGGATTATTCTTAACAGAAATAGTAGATGAAGTAGTTAAAAACTATGGAGGTGCTTATCCAGAACTTAAAGAAAATCAGGAATACATTGAAAAAATAGTGTCATTAGAAGAGGAAAGATTTAATGAGACTATAGATTCTGGTATGAATATACTTTTAGGTTATATTGATGAATTAATAAAAGATGGTAAGGATACTTTAGCTGGAGATAAAGCATTTAAGTTATATGATACATTTGGTTTTCCTTATGAATTAACAGAAGAAATTTGTGATGAAAAAGGATTAAAAGTTGATAAAGAAAACTTTGAGAAAGAAATGGAAGATCAAAGAACAAGAGCTAGAAATGCAAGAGGTGAATCTTCTTATATGGGTAGTGAAGAATTAGCTATAAATAAGATAGATGCATCTGTTTCAAGTGAATTTGTTGGATATAAGTCACTTGAAGTTACTAGCAAAGTGATGGTTTTAGCCAATGAAACAGAATTTGTAAAAAGTTTATCTGCTGGGGAAGAAGGATTTATCCTAACTGATAAAACTCCATTTTATGCTGAAATGGGGGGGCAAGTAGGAGATAATGGTGTTATTTTAGGTAAGGGCTTAGTTGCTGAAGTATATAATACTAAGAAGAATGTTGGTGGAAAAACTATACATTATGTAAGAGTTCAAGAAGGTATTATAAGCGAAGGTGATGAAGTTACTCTTAAGGTAGATAAGTTAAGAAGAAATAATATAAGTAGGAATCACACTGCAACGCATATGCTACAAGAAGCATTAAAAGAAGTTATTGGCGAGCATGTGAATCAAGCTGGATCTTATGTTGACGATGAAAGACTAAGATTTGACTTTACACATTTCCAAGGCTTATCATTGGATGAATTAGATAAGGTAGAAGCTTTAGTAAATGAAAAAATCATGGAGGTTTATTCAGTTGAAACTAATCTTATGACTTTAGAAGAAGCAAAAGAGAGTGGAGCAATGGCTTTATTTGATGACAAATATGGAGATAAGGTAAGAGTTGTATCAGTAGGAGAGTTTTCTAAAGAATTATGTGGTGGAACTCATGTAGGTAACGCTGGAGAAATAGGGCTATTTAGGATAATTGGAGAAAGTGGGGTTGCAGCTGGTACTAGAAGAATAGAAGCAGTAACAGGATTTAATGCAATTAAGTTTATAGAAGAAAAGCAAAATATATTAAAGGATGCATGTCATGCCTTAAAATGTAATGATAAAGATATAGTAAACAAGATAATGGCACAAAATTCAGAAATTAAGGAAAAAGAAAAAGAAATTGCTGAATTAAAGAGTAAGCTAACAAGTGGTATCGAAGAGGAGATATTAAAGTCTGCTAAAGTTATAAATGATATAAAGGTAATTTCATATTCTTTAGAGAATGTTGATGGAAATGCGCTTAGAGATTTAGCTGATAAGATTAGAAATAAGATGGGTACAGGAGTTGTTGTTTTAGTTAGCAATACTTCAGAAAAGGTTAATTTAGTCTCTATGGCAACTAAGGATTGCACAAATTTAGGTGTTCATTGTGGTAAAATAATTAAGGAAGTTGCTTCAATAGTTGGAGGAAGCGGTGGCGGTAGACCTGATATGGCTCAAGCTGGCGGAAAGAATCCTGAAAAGGTAAATGAAGCAGTGGAAAAGGTTTTTGAAATACTTAAATCTTTAGCAAAATAGTGTACATTTAGAAAAATGTAGAGTATAATTGTATTAGTATAAAGGAATATCATAAGGGTATACTAAAGGTAACAGTTGGATTCCTTAACAATTTGTAAGGGGGTGAGCTGCAAAGTTTGCAGCAGAATTATGAGTAACAATATAGAACAAACAATGCAATTTGATGTATCTAAAAATAAAGAAGCGTTAACAAAAGCAATATTAACAGAGGTCTATGATTCTTTACAGAAGAAAGGATATAATCCTATAAATCAACTTGTTGGATATCTAATTTCTGGAGACCCTACTTACATTACAAATTATAACGGAGCAAGAGCTTTAGTACGGAAACTCGAAAGAGATGAAATCCTTGAAGAAGTAATAAAATCTTATTTAGAGATAAAATAAAGGGTGCCCGTTAAATATCGGGCACCTTTAAATATGTTAAAGTACAGGAGTACAAGTATGAGAATATTAGGATTAGATGTAGGTCAAAAAACAATTGGAGTGGCTATTTCAGATCCTTTGGGATTTACAGCACAAGGTATTACAACAATAAGAAGGCAAAATAAAGTTAAGGATATTGAGATGCTTAAAAAGATATGCAATGAGTACGAAGTTGAGACTATAGTAATAGGACTTCCTAAAAATATGAACGGATCTATTGGGTTTGCAGGAGAAAAAATAATTGAATTTTCTGAATTGATAAAGAGTGAAATAGAATTAAAAATAGAGTTTTGGGATGAAAGACTTACAACTGTTGCAGCTCACCGAGCAATGTTAGAAGCAGATATGTCTAGAGGAAAAAGGAAAAAGATAGTAGATAAGATTGCGGCTACGTATATACTTCAAGGTTATTTAGATAGAATAGCTAACATGAGGTAATAATTTTATTAACTGAAAATTATTATTGACAATGTGAGCATATAGTCATTAAAATGATTACAAAAGGAGATAAAAATAAATGGTTAAAGAATTGGAATTTATTTACCTGTTAAATGAAGAGGGTAAAGAAGAAAAAATGAAAGTTATTACATTCTTCAAAATTGAAGATTTAAATACAGAATATGTTGTTGTTACTCCAGCGGGTGTGGATGCTGATGAAGCGTATGTCTTAAAATATATAAAAGATGAAGATGGAAATGAAAGTTATATAACTATAGAAGATGAGAAAGAGTTTGATTTAGTTGCAGAAACATATGAATTATTAATGCAAGAGGATATAGAAGAGTAATTAAAAAGAGAGGTGTTGTTAATGAGTAAGGTTATCGATATAGACTACAATGTTTTAAAAGAGGAACTAAAGAAAAAAGGATATAAGTTAACTCCTCAAAGAAGAGCTATTGTAGATACTATAGTAGATAGTGAGGGCAAGCATTTAACAGCAGAAGAAATTTATGATGAAGTTAAAAAGAATTGCCCAGAAATAGGTTTGGCTACAGTATATAGAACGATTTTATTACTTGAGGAGATAGGTGTAGTTAGTAGACTGCATTTAAATGATGGATGTAGTAGATATGAATTAGTTCATAGTGATGAAACTCATAGGCATCACCATCTTGTATGTAATATTTGTAATAGAGTTATAGAAGTTGAAGATGATCTTTTAGAAAAACTTGAAGCTAAAATTGAGAGTAGTTATGATTTCAAGATAGTTGATCATTCTGTTAAGTTCTATGGAATCTGTAGTGAATGTCAGAAAAAATTAGATGAATAAAAGGATATCTTAATTTAAGTGAGAGTTCCTTTGTTTATATAAAAATTAAATAAGGAGGGGAAATATGAGAACAGAAAGAGCGAAGGTTAAGATAATACCTCTTGGAGGCTTGAGTGAAATCGGTAAAAACCTAACAGCTATTGAGTTTAAGGATGATATAGTAGTAATAGACTGTGGCCTTAGATTCCCAGACGAAGATATGTTTGGAATAGATGTGGTAATTCCCGACGTCTCATACCTAATTAAGAATCAAGAGAAAATTAGAGGTATTTTTTTAACTCACGGACATGAGGACCATATTGGTGCATTACCTTATGTACTTAAGCAATTAAATGTTCCTGTATATGGTACTAAGTTGACTCTTGGAATTGTTGAGACAAAGCTTAGAGAACACGGGTTATTAGGATCAACTGAACTTATAAGAGTTAAGCCAAGGGATATTATTAAGTTAAATGTCGTTTCTGTTGAATTTATTAAAACCAGTCATTCTATTGCAGATTCAGTTGCAATTGCAATTCACACACCTTTAGGTGTAATCCTACACACTGGAGATTTTAAAATTGATTACACACCAATTGATGGCGAGTTAACTGATTTTGCAAGATTTGCAGAGCTAGGGAAAAAAGGTGTGTTAGTTATGCTTGCAGATTCTACAAATGTAGAGAGAACTGGATATACTATGTCAGAAAGAACGGTTGGAGAAAGTTTTTTAAGAATTTTCAATAAGGCATCAGGAAGAATAATTGTTGCAACTTTTGCATCAAATGTTCATAGAATTCAACAAATCATTGATGCAGCAGAGAAATATGGAAGAAAAGTTGCTGTATCGGGAAGAAGTATGGAAAATATAGTTCAAGTAGCTATGGAACTTGGATATTTAGAAATGGAAGAGGGAACATTAATATCAATTGACCAAATTTCAAAATATTCAAATGATCAAGTTGTATTAATCACCACAGGTAGCCAAGGTGAGCCTATGTCTGCGCTAGCAAGGATGGCAGCATCAGAGCATAAAAAGATAAATGTGATTGAAGGCGACACTGTAATAATTTCTGCATCACCAATACCAGGAAATGAAAAATTTGTTTCTAGAGTGATCAATCAATTATTTAAAAAAGGTGCAGAAGTTATTTATGAATCCTTGGCAGAAGTTCATGTGTCTGGGCATGCTTGTCAAGAAGAGTTAAAACTAATGCAAACATTGGTTAAACCAAGATTCTTCATACCAGTTCATGGGGAATATAGACATTTAAAGCAACATGCGGAGTTAGCTTGTAAATTAGGTTTACCAGATAGAAATTTTGTAATAGCTGAAAATGGCGATGTAATTGAAGTTACGAGAAACTACATTAAAAAGAGCGGTACTGTAACATCAGGGCAAGTTTTTGTAGATGGATTAGGTGTAGGTGATGTAGGACATATTGTTTTAAGGGATAGAAAACATTTATCTCAGGATGGTATTCTTACTGTTGTAGTTACAATAGAAAGGGATACTGGAACTGTAATAGCTGGTCCAGATATTATTTCTAGAGGCTTTGTATATGTAAGAGAATCTGAAGGACTTATGGAGGAAGCTCGAGAAATAGTTAAGAATGTTCTTAGGGAATGTGAACAAAAGAAGATTACTGACTGGGCAACTTTAAAAGCTAATATGAGAGATGAATTAAGAGAATTCTTATACGAAAAAACAAAGAGAAAGCCTATGATTTTACCAATTATAATGGAAATATAATATATTGACTTTTTTCGTATATAAGTTTAAAATAAAAATGTTGTTGAAAATTGGATACGATAGTATCCAATTTTATTTTGGAAAAAATTATTTATAGGTTTACATAAAGAGAAACCAAATTTATGGAGGTAAATAATGGATTTAATTAAAAGAGAAGATATCAGAAATATAGCTATTATAGCTCACGTTGACCATGGTAAGACAACACTAGTTGATGCCTTATTAAGACAAAGTAATATTTTTAGATCAAACGAAAAAGTAGAAGAAAGAGTAATGGACTCTAATGATTTAGAAAAAGAGAGAGGAATTACAATCTTATCTAAAAATACAGCTGTAATGCATGATGGTGTAAAGATAAATATAATAGATACTCCAGGGCATGCTGATTTTGGTGGAGAAGTTGAACGTGTACTTAAAATGGTTGATTCAGTTTTACTTGTAGTTGACTCTTACGAAGGACCAATGCCTCAAACTAAATTCGTATTAAAGAAAGCTTTAGAATTAGGATTAGAACCAATTGTTGTTATAAATAAAATTGATAAATCAGATGCAAGACCTGAAGAGGTTATAGATGAAGTGTTTGAATTATTTATTGAACTAGGAGCTAATGACGAACAATTAGATTTCCCAATAATATATGCATCAGCTAGAAATGGATTTGCTAGATATAACGTTGAGGATACAAATGAAGATATGCAACCTTTATTCGAGACAATATTAAAAAATGTAGATTGTCCAGAAGGTTATGTTGATGCTCCATTACAAATGCTTGTTTCTACATTAGATTCAAATGCATTCGTAGGGAAAATAGCTATAGGGAAGATTCATAGAGGTAAGGTTAAGAAAAATCAAACTGTAACACTTATCAGCAATGATGGATCAACAAAAAATTATAAAGTAACAAATTTATTTACATATAACGGATTAAAGAGAGAAGAAACTGAAGAAGCATCATTTGGTGATATAGTGGCATTAAGTGGTGTTACTGAAGCAAATATTGGGGATACAATTGCAGATTCAAATGAGCCAGAAGCATTACCATTTGTTCATATAGATGAACCTACATTAAGCATGAACTTTATGGTTAATGATTCACCACTTGCAGGACAAGAAGGAGAATTTATAACTTCAAGACATTTAAGAGATAGGCTTATGCAAGAGTTAGAAACAAACGTAAGTTTAAGAGTTAGAGAAATAACTCCAGATTGCTACGAAGTTTCAGGTAGAGGTGAATTACACCTATCTATATTAATTGAAACTATGAGAAGAGAAGGGTATGAATTCCAAGTATCAAAGGCAAATGTTATTTTCAAAGAAGAAAATGGTAAGAAACTAGAGCCAATAGAATATTTAACAATTGATGTTCCTGAAGAATTTATGGGACCTGTAATGGAAAAGCTTGGACCAAGAAAAGCAGAAATGGTTAATATGACATCAGCTGTAAATGGTTATTCAAGACTTGAATTTAAGGTGCCAGCTAGAGGTCTAATAGGATTTAGAAATGAATTCATGACAGATACAAAGGGTAATGGAATTATGAACCATGTATTTGATAGTTATGGTCCATATAAAGGAGAAATTCCTACAAGAAGCAGAGGATCAATAGTTTCTTTTGAAGCTGGAGATGCAATTGCATATGGATTATTTAATGCACAAGAAAGAGGATCGTTATTTATAGGAGCAGGTACTGCTGTTTATGAAGGTATGATTGTAGGTGTGTGTGGTAGAGCGGAAGATATTGATATAAATGTATGTAAGGGTAAGAAACTTACAAATACAAGATCATCAGGCGCAGATGAAGCTGTTAAACTTGTACCTCCAATAGTAATGTCTCTTGAAAATTCACTTGAATTTATTAATAATGATGAGTTAGTTGAGGTAACTCCATTGAACATAAGAATGAGAAAGAAAGTTTTAAATAGTGGAGATAGAAGAAGACTTATAAGTAGAAATAAAAAGTAATTTATTTATTTTTGTAGTATTAAGTTGGTATAAGTATATTTACACTTTATAAACTCTATAAATAGTATTATAATTAAGTAAATAGCCGAAAAGGCTATTTACTTTTGTATATAGGGGGATTTTATGAAGAAAAATACTATCAAGATAAAGTTTAGTAGAATTATTACAATCATAATTGCTATTTTATTAGGTGGAGCATATTATTATAACAGTATAGTGAGTAGACCATTAAAATCAAACAATGACACCATAGAAATAAATGTTGGTGAAGGAGAAGCTTTTAATTCTATTTTAGATAAGCTAGATAAAGAAGGAAATTTGCGAAATAAGTTTATAGTTAAATTGAGTTTGAAGATATCATATAAAACTATTAGTTTATTTCCAGGTGAATATGAAATAAAAAAAGATAGTTCATTAGAAGAATTGATTAAATCTCTAGAAGCAGAGGATTCAAGTAAAAATCAAGTAGCTATTTCTATTCCAGAAGGTTATTCTATAGAAAGTATTGCTAATAGGTTTGAAGAAAATGGATTGTTTTCAAAAGATGAATTTTTAAATGAAGCTAAACAATATGAAGTACCCAAGTTTGTGAAAGCAGATAAGAATAAAAAGTATAATTTAGAGGGGTATCTATATCCTGATACATACTTTTTTGATAAAGGGGTAACTCCAAAAGAAGTTATTAATACTATGTTAAATAATTTTCAGGTTAAGATGAAGGAAATTTCAGATGAAACTGGAAAAACAATAGATGATAATGAAATAGAAACTATAATAACGAAGGCATCACTTGTTGAAAAAGAAGCTGTATTAGATGATGAGAGACCTAAGGTGGCTTCTGTTATTGAAAATAGATTGAAAAAAGGGATGAAATTAGAATTTTGTTCAACAGTTAATTATGTTGTAGGATATGATAAGAAGGTAGTGCTTACAAATTCGGATATAAGTGTTGAATCACCTTATAATACATACAAATATGGTGGCTTACCAATAGGACCCATTGCAAGTCCAGGCAAAGAATCTATTTTGGCAGTGCTAAATCCTGAAAGTACAAATTATTTATACTTTCTATCGTTAAGGGGACAAGGCGGAAAGCAATATTTTTCTGAATCGGAAAAAGAACATAATGATATGAAAAAGAAACAAGGTTATTAATTAGGAGGAAAGTATGAGCGGAATTACTTATGATTATATGGAAGAATATATTAGAGGACTCATTCCAGATAAACAAGGTATATTAAAGGATATAGAAAATTTTGCTGTAGAAAATGGTGTGCCTATAGTACAAAAAGAAACTGGTAAATTTCTCGAATTTATGGTTAGCATTAAAAAGCCTTTGAGAATTCTTGAACTTGGAACAGCAATTGGCTTTTCTTCTATTCTTATGTATGAAGCAGCAGGTACAAATCCTGATATTGTTACTATTGAAAGAGATGAAAAGATGATTGAATTAGCTAGACTAAATTTAGAAAAGTTCAATCTACAAGAGAAGATAGAAATAAAAGAAGGCGATTGTTTAGAAGTCTTAGAGAATTTAGATGAGCCTTTTGATTTGATCTTTATGGATGCAGGTAAAGGGCATTATAATCATTTTTTGCCTCATTGCTTGAGATTACTTAAAAAGGATGGTATTATAATTGCTGATAATGTGCTTTTTAGGGGAATGATAGCTTCGAATGATTTGGTAAAAAGAAGAAAGATAACAATAGTAAAAAGAATGCGTACATATTTAGATATGGTATCAAATGATAAAGATTTGATCACATCTGTAATACCAATGGGAGATGGTATTGCAGTGACAAAGAGGAGGTAAAAAAGTGAAAAATAGAATTAAACCTGAAATTTTAGCACCAGCAGGAAGTTTGGAAAAATTAAAAATAGCAATAGATTTTGGAGCAGACGCTGTTTACTTAGGTGGTGGAAAACTTAATTTAAGAGCATTTTCTAATAATTTTACCAATGAAGAAATAGCAGAAGGTGTAAAATATTGCCACGATAGAGGAAGAAAAGTATATGCAGTTGTTAATGTTTTTGCGAGAAATTATGATCTAAATGGTGTTGAAGAATATATAAAAGGTCTTGAAGAATTGGGTATAGATGCAATTCTTGCAGGTGATCCGGCCATAATAGTAGCTGCTAAAAAGGCAGCACCTAATTTAGAAATTCATTTAAGTACTCAAGCAAATACTGTAAACTGGATGGCTGCAAAATTTTGGTATGATCAAGGAGTAAAGAGAATTGTTCTTGCAAGAGAACTTACTTTCAATGAAATTAAAGGATTTAAAGAAAACCTACCAGAGGATTGTGAACTGGAAGCTTTTGTTCATGGGTCAATGTGCATAGCTTATTCAGGAAGATGTTTAATATCAAATTATATGCTAGGTAGGGATGCTAACAAAGGTATATGTTCAAATGCCTGCAGATATAAATATGCTTTGGTAGAGGAAACTAGACCGGGAGAATATTATCCTGTTGTGGAAGATGAAGATGGAACATATATAATGAATTCTAAAGATTTATGTATGATAAAACATATACCAGAACTTGTAGAAAGTGGAATACATTCTTTGAAAATTGAAGGAAGAATGAAAAGTGAATTCTATGTTGCATCTGCTGTGAAAGCTTATAGAGAAGCAGTTGACTCCTATTTTGAAAATCCAGAAGGATATGAGTTTAAAGAGGAATGGATGCATATACTTAACAGAGTTAGTCATAGACAGTATCATACTGGATTCTTCTTTGGTAGAAATGGTGAACAGAATTATGATGTATCTTCATACATAAGAAATTATGATATAGTTGGAATAGTAAAATCATATGATCCAGAAACAAAAGTTGCAACTATATTACAAAAGAATAGGGTATTTAAAGATGATTGTGTTGAAGTTTTAAGAGCTCGTACACCTGATTTTAATGTAACATTAATGGATATGTTTGATGTTGAAAAAAATGTAGATACAGATGTGGCTAATAGGGCGCAAATGATATTCACAGCAAAGGTAGATAAGCCATTAAAAGAAAATGATATGTTGATTAAAGGAAAAAAAGTATTGAGTCTTTAAGGATACAAGGAGGATAATTAATGAATAAACCTATATTAATAGGAATTACTGGAGGATCTGGCTCGGGTAAAAGTACTATAGCAAATGAAATTTTTGAAAGTTTTGGTGGGGAAAAGATTGTGATGATGCAACAAGATGCGTATTATAAAGATCAAAGTCACCTTAGCATGGAAGAAAGGGTTAAGACAAACTATGATCATCCTAAGGCATTTGATAATACTCTTTTAGTAGAACACTTAAAGACATTATCAAAAGGGGAATCTATAGAAAAACCAATATATGATTTCACTATACATACAAGATCTAGGGAAACTATACCTGTTGAACCTAAGGAAATTATTATAGTTGAAGGTATACTTATTTTAGAAGATAAGAGAATTAGAGATCTTTTAGATATAAAAGTATATGTGGATACTGATGCTGATGTTAGAATAATAAGAAGACTTCTTAGAGATATGGAAGAAAGAGGAAGAACTATTGACTCAGTAGTAAATCAATATCTTACAGTGGTAAGACCTATGCATTTTCAATTTACAGAACCGACAAAGAGATTTGCAGATATTATTATTCCCGAAGGTGGACATAATAAAGTTGCTATAGATATTCTTGTAACCAAGATGAAAGATATACTTAATTAGTTGAATAAAACACTTTCACTCTGTCTAAAATTTATGATAGAGGGAAGGTGTTTTTTATTTTTATTCCAAGATATGATTCAAGAATAAGATTAACATTATATATATTTACGGTCTTGTTAATGGCTCTAACCGTTAGGCTTTTCTATCTTCAAGTTTTTCCGTCTGAAGAGGTTCTAGGAAATTATCAATCTCTTCAGTCAGAGAAAATAAGCGATTCAGAGTATAGGCTTTTAGATACTAATGGAAAGGATTTGTTAAGGTATAATAAAAAATATGTATTAGTAATAGATAAGAAGCCATTTAGTTTAAATAATTATGAAGAAACTCTAGAAGATTTGATGGCATTAAATTTTATAATGAAAGGTGAAGATGAAAATTTTAATTATACAGACGTTATGAAGTCAAGTGGGAAATTATATTATAACATTTCAGAAGATGCATATAAGAAAATTAATGAACTTGAAAATATAAAAGGAATTTATACTTATGTTTATGATGAAACGGATAAAAAAGAAGCGTGGAAAATAAGTAGTATTTTAAGTCAAATACCTGAAAAAGATAAGGTAATAGAAGATTCCATGGAAGAGCATATATATAATTTAACTTCAAAAAATCAGGAGCCTCAAAAGGAATTTTCTTTAAACGATAGATATATTTATTCAAAAGATAAACAGGTTTTGGTAGATAAAAATACTAACATTAAATTGACAATTAATAAAGATATAGAGGAAAAAATTAGAGAAATTCTTGAGAGGAAAGAGTTCGATAGCTTAAAAAATGTCGGAGTAACAATAATGGAATCAGATACAGGAAAAATAAGAGCTATGGTACAAAAAGATGAGACTCAAGCTAATGTTAATCTTTCTATAGAAGGAGTTGGATATGAACCTGGATCCGTGTTTAAATTAATTACATTAGGAGCGGCTCTAGATAAAGGAGAAGTAACGCTCAGTGATGTATATACATGTAAGGGAGCTATATGTAAAACGCCTCATGGAAGTTTAGCATTAGAAGATGCTTTGGTTAAATCATGTAATGATTGTATTGCAAAAGTTGGAACGGAAATTGGATATGATACAATTATTGAATACTCAAAGAAGATGGGGTTATTTTCAAGAGTACTTGGAATACAAGGGGATGGAAGGAATGAAGCAGTTGGAGAAATACCAAAAGAAGAGGCAGGAGTTAATAATATATCAATAGGTCAGTGTTTAACTGTTTCACCACTTCAAATATTAGGGGCGGCAAATACTATTGTAAATAATGGTGTATATATAAAACCATTTATTATAGAAAGTACTGTTGATAGTGATGATAATATAATAGAAGATTTTAAAACTCAACAGTATAGAGTATTTAGTGAAACAACAAGTAAGTTAATGAAAAAGGCTATGATGCAAGTTGTGTTAAGAGGTACGGGTGTAAATGCAAAAGTGGATGGGATTACAATCGGTGGGAAAACAGGATCGGCAACTAGTGGTGATAAAAATACTCATGGATGGTTTACTGGTTTCTTCACAATAAAGAATAAAACATATACAATGACAGTTTTTACGCCTAATATAGAGGGTAAAGGAGGTGCTGGGGAGGAGCTAGGAGGAGGAAATACGGCAGCACCAATATTTAGAGAAATAGTTAAGTCATTAAATTCATAAACTAAGTAACTTAAGGTAGTATTCTGTCAACAAAATGAGAAAAACTAAATAAGATTTTAATAATTTGAGATATTTAGTCAATAAATACTCCTATTCTGAATAGTATAGTAATAAGCATGGATAGGAGGAGTAAGATGTTTTTAATAACTAATGTTTTAGATCTTATATCTAGCTCCCTATTATTAACAGGTTACATCAATGGTAATAATACATTTCCATTACCTTTAGATGAAAAAGAAGAAGAAGTGTATTTGAAAAAGTTAAAAGAAGGAGATAAGAGAGCAAAGAGTGTACTTATAGAAAGAAATTTAAGGTTAGTTGCTCATATAGTAAAAAAATATTCTTTTCCTAATAAAGATGTTGATGAACTTATCTCGATTGGAACAGTAGGACTAATAAAGGCTATTGATTCTTTCGATATTGGAAAAGGAACTAGACTTGCAACCTATGCATCAAGATGCATAGAAAATGAAATATTAATGCTTTTTAGAAATAATAAGAAACAAAAAAGTGAGGTATATTTACAGGATCCTATAGGAGTTGATAAAGAAGGAAATGAAATTTGTTTAATTGATGTGTTAAGTAGTGAAAAGGATTCAGTAATAGATAAAGTTGAAAGTAATCTGCAGATAAAAGCATTGTATAATAAGATGTTTGAAATTTTAAGTAAAAGAGAATGCAATATTATTATGATGAGATATGGGCTGGAAGATGGCAGATGTAGAACTCAAAGAGAAATTGCAAGCTTGCTTAATATTTCTCGATCTTATGTATCAAGGATTGAAAAAAAAGCATTAAAAAAATTAGAAAAGGCGCTTTATACCAAGCTCTAAGAAAATAGCTAAATTCTTCTAACAACTTGGAGGAATTTAGTTTTTTTCATAGAATAAGTATTTTGTTGTGTAAAAAATATTAAAAAATGGATAGGAGTGGATAAAAATGCGTTCTATCAAAGAGCTGTTATTAAAAACAGTAGAACTTAAAGCGTCTGATTTACACCTTACAGTAGGAATTCCGCCTACAGTAAGAATTAATGGTGTGCTAGTAAAAATGGAAGGAGATAATTTGACTGTTTCTGATGTGAAAGGATTTGCTAAGGAAATTTTAGCAGATAATTTTGCTAAATATAGTGAAATTGGAGAATACGATATTTCATATGCATTAGAAGGTGTTGGTAGATTTAGGGTAAATGTTTTTAAGCAAAGAAATAGTGATGCAATAGCTTTAAGGGTAATTACAATGGAAATTCCTACATTAGATCAGTTAAATCATCCTAAGATAATAAAAGAGTTAACAACCAAAAATAGAGGGCTGGTACTTGTAACAGGACCTACTGGAAGCGGTAAATCAACAACACTAGCTGCAATGATAAATGAAATAAACAATTCAAGACAAGCTCATATAATTACTTTGGAAGACCCAATAGAGTATTTGCATAGACATAATAAGTGTATTGTCAATCAGAGAGAGATAGGAAATGATAGTAAAAGTTATAGTAATGCATTAAGAGCAATTCTTAGAGAAGATCCAGATGTAATTCTAGTAGGAGAAATGAGAGATTTTGAAACTATAAGTATAGCTATAACAGCTGCTGAGACAGGACACTTAGTGTTTTCCACACTTCATACCATTGGTGCAGCAAAAACAATTGATAGAATTATTGATGTTTTTCCACCTAATCAGCAACAACAAGTTAAGGTACAGTTAGCAGCTGTATTACAAGGAATAATTTCTCAGCAGTTGTTACCAAAACAAGATGAAAAAGGAAGAGTTGCTGCTTTGGAAATAATGACAATTACTCCTGGAATACAAAATTTAATTAGAGAGGGTAAAACTCATCAAATTGAATCAACAATTCAAACAGGTAATAGATATGGCATGAAAACAATGGATATGTCATTGGCAGAATTATATAGGAGTGGAGTAATTTCAAGTGAAGTGGCAATGAACTTTGCGGTAGAAAGAGAAGTGCTGCAGAGAATGGTGATTATGTAATAGAGAACCATAAATTCCTATAGAAATTTCCTTATAATTTCTGTAGGAATTTTAGCTTGTAAATGATAAAATCAAAATTATAGAATTTTAAAGGATTTTGTAATTTTATGTTGAATATGATATATAGCTTAACTAGCAAGGAGGAATCATATGAGATGCAAAAAAAAATAATAGCAGCAGTTGACTTTGGTAGTTCAAAGCTTTCGGCTTCCTTAGGAAGGGCTGAAGAAGAGGAAATTAATATTCTTGGAACTTCATTTTTGCCATCACAAGGAATAGAAAAAGGCTTTATAACTGATGAAGTTAAATGTGAAAAAGCATTTACGGAATTATTGGACAAACTTAAAGCTATTACAAATGAATCAATAACAGAAATATATGCAGGTATATCTACAAGGAGATTAAGAATTGTTGAAGTATTTCCGACTATTAATCTAAAGGAAGGTAAAGTATTTAGTAAGCATATTAAAAGAGCAATTGAAAAGGGTAAAAAAATAGTTAATTTATTAGAAGGAGAAGAAGTAGTAGATATAATAATTAATTATTATAATTTGGATGATAAAATAATTTATGATAATGTTACTGGTTGGATGGGGAATATTTTAAAGATTAATATTACTGCTATTTTAGGGCCAAGTATGGAACTAAATAAATTCAAGAAAGTTATAACTGATAATGGATACATATTTAAAGGTTTTAAAGTTAATATAGTAGCAGGTAGAAAGATCTTTTTACAGGAAAATAAAAATATGGATTCAAGAGTGCTAATTGATATTGGCGGTGAAACATCTGATTTTGCATTATTTAATAATGGAGTTTTAAGATACTTGGATAATATTCCTGTGGGAGGGAATAACGTCACAAGAGATTTATCAGTATGTGGTAAGTTTTCAATGGGTGAAGCAGAAAATATAAAGTTGATTTATTCTAGTAATTATGAAACAATCTATAATGACGAAAGCATAGAAGAAATTGTAGAGGTTGGTACATCAAAAGTATCAAAGACACTGTTTTATGAAGTGACTAAAGCAAGACTTGAAGAATTATTAAAAATTGTTAATAGTGGATTAAAAAACACTTCCTATTATCGAGGAATTTGTAGTATAATAATATACGGAGATGGTATAAGTTACTATCAAAATATTTTAGATTTGGTCAAAAATGAGTTTAACCAAAATGCTAAGATAGTGACCAAAGATGATTTGGGAATGAAAAATTCTTTTAATATTACATCATTAGCACTTGTTAAGGATGTATTTGATAATTTTAAATTATTAAGTAAAAATTCAACAGAAATTGAAGTGGAATATTTATTAAATGAAATGAAAGATGATAAATCTTTAGAGAAAACAGAAAGTGGAATTTTAGGCAGACTTAAAGGTTTTCTTAAAGATATATTCTAAAGGAGGAATTACTTTGTTAGATTTTGAAGTTGATATGCAAGAATTAACTAATATAAAGGTTATTGGTTGTGGCGGTGGAGGAAGCAACGCTGTTAATAGAATGATTGTTGAAGGTGTGAAAAATGTAGAATTTATCGCAATTAATACAGATAAACAAGCTTTGATGCTATCACATGCAAATCAAAAAATACAAATTGGAGAAAAATTAACAAAAGGTCTAGGAGCAGGAGCTAATCCTGAAATAGGACAAAAGGCTGCAGAAGAAAGTAGAGAAGAGATTACAGCTGCTATAAAGGGAGCTAATATGGTGTTTATTACTGCTGGAATGGGTGGAGGTACTGGAACAGGTGCAGCACCAGTTGTAGCTGAGATAGCAAAATCTTTAGATATATTAACAGTGGGAGTTGTAACTAAACCATTTCCATTTGAAGGAAAGAGGAGAATGAGATTTGCTGAAATGGGAATAGCTAATCTTAAGGAAAAAGTTGATACATTAGTCATTATTCCTAATGAAAGATTGTTGTCAATGGCAGATAAGAAGACAACTTTATTAGATTCATTTAAATTGGCAGATGATGTGTTAAGACAAGGTGTACAGGCGATTTCAGATTTAATAACTATTCCGGGTGTAGTAAATGCTGACTTTGCTGATATTAAGGCAGTAATGTTAGATAAAGGACTTGCACATATGGGAGTTGGATATGGTAAGGGAGATAATAGAGCTGCAGACGCTGTAAAACAAGCAATTGCTTCTCCGTTATTAGAAACATCTATAAATGGTGCTACCGGAGTAATTTTAAACTTTACAGGTGGAGGAGATTTAGGGGCTCTTGAAGTTTATGAAGCAGCTGATGTTGTAAGAGAATCAGCAGACCCTGATGCAAACATAATTTTTGGTGCTGTTATAGATGAAACATTAAACGATGAAATTAGAATAACTGTAATAGCTACAGGATTTGAAGCTGAAGTAACTAGTGAATTATTTGTAGAGAAAAAAGTTCAAGAAAGAGCAAAAGTTGCTACCTCAGAGGAAAAATCAGAAGTTGCAGCTACTGTTGTTGAAGAGAAGGAAGTAGAAGAAAAACAATCTTATAATACTCAAGAAGATGATTTAGATATTCCTGTATTTTTAAGAAGAACAAGAAAATAGAGTTAAATAAGAAAGCCAGTCAAATGTGACTGGCTTTTTTTTTATATCTAAAAAATATATGATTGCTTTTAAAGATTTTAATATATTAGACATGAGAATCTACTTTGAAATTAGATTTTATTGTTTCTATATGTAAAAAATATACTTAAAAAAAAGTTGTTCCAATAATTAAAAGTGACAAAATTTTGAAGAGCAATGATTTATAATAACCTTAAAGAAGGGGGATAAGAAATGGAAATTTATTTAGATGTTGTACTTATTGAAAATTTTATTGTTGATCTATTCTTATTGTCTATTACTTTTAATGTAATAAGAGTAGAGGTTAAAAATAAGAAATTAGTATTATCTTCAATATTAGGTGCAATATATACAATGGTTATGATTTTTCCGACGTTAAGTTTTTTTTCATTTATGCCAATACAATTTTGTGTAGCTTATTTTATGAGCCTAATAATTATGGGAAAAGAAAGATGGAAAATGGCTATAAAATCCACAGCGGTTTTCTTGATTGCTTCAGTAACATTAAGTGGAATATGTTTCTATCTTGCAGAGTTTGAAAATTCTTATACTTTTTGTAATGGTTTTAGTATTAATAATTTTTCTTTAAAATCATTGGTGCTGGCACTAATGATTATATATATAATTTATTTCAGAGCTATAAGCTACTTTAGGGAGAGATCAGTAATAAATAATTTCACATTTGATGTTGAAATTTATATAGACGATATAAAGTATTTGATTAAAGGCTTTTTAGATACTGGAAATGAGCTTAGAGAACCCATTACTAATTTACCATGTATAATTATAGAGGAGAGGTTGTTTTATAATTACAAATTTAATGAGGACAAGGTATATTATATAAATTATAGTGCGATAGGGTATGAAGGAAAGTTAAAAGGATTCAAAGTTGACAGAGTAATGATACGAGAAGAAGGTAAAGATTTTAGAGAGGTAAAAGCAATAATTTGTCCATGTAAAGATATATTAAGTAGAGAAAAGGACTTTAATGCTTTATTATCCAGAGGTGTAGTATAGAGGAGGAAATATGATTAGACTAGATATATTTTTTAACAGATTAGTAACAAAACTCAAATTATTTAGAAAGAAAATTCATTATATAGGTAGAAATGAGGCTTTACCACCACCGCTAACAAAAGAAGAAGAGGAGAAACTCGTAACAAAAATATTAGAAGGTGACGAGAATGTAAGAAGCACATTAATTGAAAGAAATTTAAGGTTAGTAGTATATATAGCAAAAAAATTTGAAAACACAGGTGTTAATATTGAAGATTTAATATCTGTGGGGACAATTGGACTTATTAAGGCGGTAAATACATTTAATCCAGAGAAAAAAATAAAACTTGCAACGTATGCTTCTAGATGTATAGAAAATGAAATTCTAATGTATTTAAGAAGAAACAGCAAAATTAAAGCGGAAATATCGTTTTATGAGCCTTTAAATATAGATTGGGATGGAAATGAATTATTATTATCAGATATCTTAGGAACAGAAAATGACACGGTATATAATCTTATTGAAGATGAAGTAGATAAGCAATTATTATTCATGGCTTTTAAAAATTTAAATGAAAGAGAAAAAGAAATTGTTAAATTAAGATTTGGATTATTTGGAACTAGAGAGAAGACTCAGAAAGAGGTTGCTGACATGCTTGGGATATCTCAGTCATATATTTCTAGACTTGAAAAGAAAATTATTAATAGGTTAAAAAAAGAAATTAGTAGAATGCTATAGTTTGTCTTTAGTATAAAAGAATCTTCTATCGGAGATAATTATTAATGCAGTTAGTTATTACTTCCGAAGGGGTTGATGATATTGATCATTAATAAAGTAGAAATATGTGGAGTAAATACATCTAAACTCCCAGTACTAAAAGAGAAGGAGAAGAGATCGTTACTTATACAAATGCATAATGGGGATAGTATGGCTAGAGAGACCTTTATAAAAGGTAATTTAAGGCTTGTGCTAAGCGTTATTCAGAGATTTAATAATAGAGGAGAAAATGTAGATGATTTATTTCAAGTTGGATGCATTGGATTAATGAAAGCAATAGACAATTTCGATTTAAATCAAAATGTAAAATTTTCTACATATGCGGTACCTATGATTATTGGAGAGATTAGGAGGTATTTAAGAGACAATAATTCAATTAGAGTTAGTAGGTCTCTTCGAGATATTGCATATAAAGCTTTAGTTGTAAGAGATAAATTAATAAAGGACAATAATAAAGAACCTTCTATATCGCAAATTTCAAAAGAACTTAATCTACCTAGAGAAGATGTTGTATTTGCTCTTGATGCTATTCAGGATCCAGTATCACTATATGAACCTATTTATCATGATGGTGGAGATGCAATTTATGTAATGGATCAGGTTAGTGATAGTAAAAATACTGATGAAAGCTGGCTTGAAAATATATCGATAAAAGAGGCTATGAAGAAATTAACAGATAGAGAAAAACTCATATTAAATTTAAGATTTTTTAATGGAAGAACACAGATGGAAGTTGCAAATGAGATTGGTATATCTCAAGCACAGGTATCTAGGCTTGAAAAAACAGCATTAAAGCACATGAGGAAAAATGTTTAAAGGCGTTAGGAATATTCTAACGCCTCATTTATTAGAATATTAAGTTATAATAATTTACAATTTGAATATAATGTATAAAAATCAAGATAAAGTCGGGGGATAGGTATGGAGGAAAGTTTAAATTCAATAAATGCAATGAAGATGATGGAAGTAATAGATATAAATGCTGGAGCTAAAGTTGGATTTATTAAAGATATAAAGATTGACTGTGATGAACATAGAGTTTTATCTATTATTTTACCAGGTGAAACTAAAGGATGGTTCTCTAAAACAGAAGATATAGAAATACCGTGGAACAAAATAATTAAAATAGGTCTAGATGTAATATTGGTAGATATAAATGGGACTAGTAATAATAATATTTGTGAATAATACTGGATATAGGAAAGAAAAATATGTATAATAACTTTATGAATTAAATAAACATAAGGAAAGGCGAGAATAAACATGAGGTGTCCCTTTTGTTCCTGTGAAGAGAGTAAAGTTGTTGATTCTAGATCGACAGATGATAATAATACAATAAGAAGAAGACGAGAATGTTTAGGTTGTGGAAAGAGGTATACAACTTATGAAAAGATTGAAGATATTCCTATTCTTGTTGTGAAGAAAGACCTAACTAGAGAAAACTTTAATAAAGAAAAAATAATTAATGGACTTATAATAGCTTGTCAAAAAAGACCGATTTCAAGAAAGCAAATTGAAGATATAGCAGATTATATTGAAAAAACAATTTCAAATGGAATGTTAACAGAAGTTCAAAGCAAATATATTGGTGAAATGATAATGGATAAGTTAAAAGAAGTTGATGAAGTTGCTTATGTTAGGTTTGCATCTGTTTATAGACAGTTCAAAGACATAAACACTTTTTTGGAAGAGATTAAAAATTTAATGACTACTAGTTAATTTGTAGGTATAATAAAGCTGCTGAGATTAATCAGCAGTTTTTTATATATTCCTAAAGTTAATCTTAGGTTAATTATTTTCATAAAAATAGATGGGAGAACTTTATAATGTTAAAATGAGGTTATAAAGTATTAAGGAGGAGTAATGAAAAGAATAGAGTTAAAAACCTTAAAAAGAATGAAGGATTATTTAGTTATAGAAAATGAAAAAACTAAGGTTGTTTTTTCTACAGCAGAAGAGAGTAAAAATTTTAATAGAAATACAGAGGAAGGACTTAATAACATTAATGGACTTACTAGAGAATTTCGCGTTGACAAAGTTATTTACTTAAGGCAAATTCATTCGGATACTATTTTTTCTTATAATGGAGAAAATGGCGAGGAACTCATAGAAAAAGAAGGGGATGCTATAATAACTAATGTTAGAAATAGTATAATAGGTGTTTTTACTGCTGATTGTGTTCCTGTAATTTTAGTAGATGAAGTTTCAGGTTCTGTTGCAGCAATCCATTCTGGATGGAAAGGAACTTTCAGTTCAATAACAAAGAAAACAGTTAGAAAGATGGAGAAAGAATATAGTGTGAATACAGTAAATATTAAAGCATATATTGGGCCACATATTAGAAAATGCTGTTATGAAGTTTCACAAGAATTGAAGGAAAAGTTTTTGTTAGAAAAAGGAATTGATGAAAAAATATTATTTAATGATAGAAATTTAAGCTTAGAAGAATGTATATTTAAAGATTTACGGGAATGTGGGATAGAAGAAGAAAATATTAATTCTATATCACTTTGTACTCATTGTTCTAATGAAGTTAAATTGTATTCATATAGGGCTTCAAATGGAGCATACGGAAGATTATTTTCATTTGTATTAATAAAATAGGGGGGATAAAAGTGGCAGAAGAAAAAATATTAGTAGTGGATGATGAAGAACATATTTTAGAACTTTTAAAATTCAATTTAGAGAATGTAGGTTATAAGGTTTTTACAACTAATAATGGAATAGATGCATTAAAGTTTGTAAAGGAAAATAAACCTGATGTTGTATTATTAGATTTAATGCTACCAGGGATGGATGGTTTTGACGTTTGTAAAGAGATAAAGAATAATAAGGATACTTCAGGGACTGCGATAATAATGCTAACTGCAAAAGGGGAAGAATTAGATAAAATACTTGGATTAGAGCTTGGTGCTGATGATTATATAACAAAACCATTTTCAGTAAGAGAGTTGCTAGCAAGGGTTAAAGCGTTGATTAGAAGATTGACAAGTGTAAAAGATTATAATGAAGAGTCTTTTGAAAGTGGAAGGTTGAAGATAAATTTTGAAAGACATGAAGTTTTAATTGAGAATAATAAAGTAGATTTAACCTTGAAGGAATTTGAGTTGTTAGAAATATTGATAAAAAATAAGGGGAAGATACTTCAGAGAGAAACTTTATTGGATAAGGTTTGGGGGTATGAATATATTGGAGAAACTAGAACTGTTGATGTTCATATAAGATATATAAGAAAGAAAATAGAGGAAGATGATAAGAATCCAAAGTATATTGAAACCATAAGAGGAGTAGGGTATAGATTTAACCCTTTAGATAGTGATGAGAAGTAAGATATTAGCTAGTGTCATAATAACTGTAATATTTGCTTTACTTAGTGCTACTTGTCTTTTTATAATTATTGCCAATGATAATGAAGTGAATAAAACCACTGAAGCTTTAGAAAACTTAAATAATTATGTTAAGGAATTAAATATCACTGATGCGAAGGTTATAGAATCTTACAAAATAAATGGTGTAGATGTTAGATGTACCTTTATAGATAAGAATGGGAAAGTTATTTATGATACTTATGGAAAGCTAGAAGAAAATCATTTAAGTAGAATTGAAGTACAAGAAGCGTTGAAAAATGGTAGTGGCTATTCAGTAAGGTCAAGTGATACAACTAGAATTAAAACTGTGTATTACGCATCGTTGCTTAATGATGGAACGATATTAAGAACATCAATTCCTTTTGAAACAGTGGTGTTTTTCAATTATGATACTATGATTTATTGGATTGTTATATTAATAAGTGTATTAGGATTTTCTGTGTTTTTGTCTACAAAACTTGTAAAGACCATAGTAGGACCATTAAAAGATTTAGAAAATGTAACAGCAAGGATTGCAAATGGTGATTTACATATTAGAGCTAACCAAGGAACGGGAGGAGAGATTGGATCATTAGCAAGAACATTTAATAATATGGCAGATCAATTGCAAAATCAAATTAATCAAGTTATAGACAAGCAGAATAGGTTAGAATCCATTTTAAGTTGTATGGAAAGTGGAGTAATAGCAGTAAATCGTAGAGATGAAGTAATTACAATTAATCCTTATGCTAGGAGAATATTTGGAATTAGAAAAAATATCACTGGAGAAAATATTTCAAGTTATATAAAGGATTATGATATAAATAATTTCTTAAATGGAAATGAAGAAGCAGAAAAAGAAATTAAGCTATTACATCCAATAGAAAGGGTGCTTAGAATAAAAAAAGCAACAATTGTGTATGATTTGGAGAAGATAGGAAAGGTAATAGCGGTACAAGATGTAACAGATATAAGACGACTAGAAAATATGAGAAGTCAATTTGTGGCTAATGTTTCTCATGAATTAAAAACTCCGTTAACATCAATTAAAGGCTTTGCAGAAACATTAAGATATGTTGAAGACGATGAAACTAGAAAAAAATTTTTAGATATAATAGATAAGGAGTCGGAAAGACTTAGTAGGCTTATTAATGATATTTTAGTGCTTTCAAAAATAGAAAGTGAATGTATAGGAGAAGAAAAGGAATTTTTACCAAATGGAGAAATTGATGATGTAATGAATATGGTTAAAAATTTTGCAAATTCTAAGAATATAAAGATAAAACTTGAACAAACTAATTCAGAGATGCTTTATGGAGATAAAGATAGATTTATTCAAATAGTATTGAATCTAGTGGAAAACGGAATAAAATATTCTAATACTGGAGCGACAGTTATTATACGAAGTTTTAGTGCTGAAGGTGAATATGTATTACAAGTTGAAGATAATGGAATTGGAATTCCGGAAGATGATATTCCTAGAATATTTGAAAGGTTTTATAGAGTTGATAAGGCAAGAAAGAGTGGAGGAACAGGGCTTGGTCTTGCTATAGTAAAGCATATAGTTAAAACATTTAACGGAGAAATAACCGTTAAAAGTAAGTCCGGTGTTGGTAGTGTGTTTACTGTGAAAATTAAACATATCTAATAACAATAAAAAACTTATTCCAATGTTAAATTTAATTAACATTCTTCTAATATAACTTAACATTAATCAAATATTTGGTTAACTTTCGAGGTTTATCATTAACATTGTAAGATAAATAAAAGATTTCGGAGGGGAAGTTATGAAAAAGAAAAGCTTAAAATTAGTACTTGGAACATTGCTAGTTACTATGCTCGGAGGTGCATTAGTAGGCTGCGGTTCTAATAATACAGACTCTGGAAATGGTAGTGAAGAAAAAACTATTTCTATAAGTGGGTCTTCAGCATTATTACCACTTATGGAAAAGTCAATAGAGGGATTTAAAGAAAAAAATTCTGGTGTTGAAATTAATGCTCAAGCAGGTGGATCAGGGATAGGATTAACTCAGGTATCTGAAGGATCAGTAAATATAGGTAATTCTGATATTTTTGCAGAAGAAAAATTAGATAAAGACAAAGCTGGTGAGTTAACTGATCACAAAGTTGTGGCACAAGGATTTGCTGTAGCTGTTCATAAGGATTTAGGTGTAAAGAATTTAACTAAAGATCAAATTAAGAAGATTTTTTCAGGAGCGATAAAAAACTGGAGTGAAGTTGGAGGTCCAAACAAAGAAATATTTGTTGTTCATAGACCAGCATCTTCAGGAACAAGAGTAACTTTTGAAAAAACTCTTTTAGATGGAAATAAGGCATTTGAAAATGATTCAATTGGAGCAACTCAAGATCAAAATGGATCAGTATTAAGTGCTATGAAGCAAAATGACGGGGCAATAAGTTATTTAGGGCTTGCTTATATGAGCGGCAACGAAGCTAAATCAACTTTAGTTGGAATTTCAATAGATGGAGTTGAATGTAATAAAGATAATATTACAACAGGAAAATATCCTTTCTGGTCATGGGGGCATATGTATACAAAAGGTCAAGCTACTGGATTATCAAAAAATTTCATAGAATATATAATGAGTGATGAAAATAAGTCAGCTGTGGAAGAATTAGGATTTATATCAGGAAGTGAGATGAAAGTTAAATAATTTATAATATTAAGGAATGAGAAATATGGAAAAAAGAAGTTTTAAAGAACGTTTTTTTAATGAATATTTAGGAAAAACATTTGCAAGCATATGTGGTATGCTAATAATTATTATAACCATTTCTATTATTGTATTTATTGCACAAAAAGGCTTACAATTGTTTATCAAAGGAAACTTCAGTATAACAGAGTTCTTATTCTCAGATGAGTGGAAACCAGGTGGAAGCCCAGCATCCTTCGGTGCTTTGGCTTTCATTTTAGGTTCTACAATAGTGTCTATGGGTGCAGTAATCATTAGTGCGCCTGTTGCTATTTCTCTGGGGATATTTGTTAACGTTATATCTAAGAAGTTAGGAAACAAGATAATAAAACCTTCACTTGAAATATTAGTTGGTATTCCATCTGTAGTTTATGGATGGGTTGGTGTTTCATTACTTGTACCATTTATAAAACAAAATGTAGGAGGTATAGGATATTCTCTTTTGGCGGGTATTTTAGTGCTTGCTTTAATGATTCTACCAACTATAGCTACATTATCTATAGATGCTATAAAGAGTGTGCCACACGAACATATTGAAGCATCATATGGTTTAGGAGCTACAAGATGGCAAACTATAAAAAATGTTATTGTTCCTGGTTCTAAAAGTGGGATTTTAACTGGAGTAGTTTTAGGTGTAGCAAGAGCTTTTGGAGAAGCCTTGGCAGTTCAAATGGTAATAGGTAATACAGTTAAATTAACAGGAAATCTTATATCTCCATCAGCAACTCTAACAAGTATTATTACCATGGATATGGCAAATACTGCGTCTGGAACTGCTTGGAATGATGCTCTATGGACTTTGGCTTTAATATTACTTATTATTTCTTTCTTATTTATATTAATTATTAGAAGGATAGAGAAAAGGAGTGAAATTTAATGAATCCTAAGAAAGCTGATAAGCTAGCAACTATAATAATTTACATAATGAGCTTTTTTGTAGTTATTATCTTAGGTGCATTTATACTATATATTTTGGGGAAGGGAATATCAATGTTGAAGCCTAGTTTTCTCTTTGGAGCCCCAAAGACAACCTCAGCTGGTGGTGGTATAGGACCTCAATTGTTTAACTCCTTTTACATGCTTTTGGTATCATTAATAATTACTGTTCCAGTAGGAGTAGGTGCAGGAATATATCTTGCAGAATATGCTAAGGAAGGGCCAATAGTTAGGTTTATTAGATTGTCTTTAGAAACAATGTCTTCCCTTCCATCTATAGTAATTGGTATGTTTGGAATGTTAGTATTTGTTAATATGGCAGGATGGGGATATTCAGTTTTAGCTGGAGCGTTGTCTGTTAGTATTTTAAATATACCATCAATGACTAGAATTTCAGAAAATGCAATAAAAGTAGCGAGTTTGAGGGTGAAAGAAGCTTCTTTAGGGTTAGGAGCAAGTAAATGGCAAACAATTGCCAAACTTACACTACCTACTGCTATGGGAGAAATATTAACAGGAATTATTCTTGCTTCAGGTAGAATATTTGGAGAAGCAGCAGCATTTCTATACACAGCAGGATTAAGTTCAGGTAATTTGAATTTTAATGAAATAAGTTTAGCAGGAAAAACATCAGCTTTTTCTTTGTTTAAGCCAGCTGAGACTTTAGCGGTTCATATTTGGAAACTTAATTCTGAGGGAGTAGTACCAGATGCAGCAGCTATTGCCAATGGTACTGCAGCAGTATTGATGTTAGCCGTATTGCTATTTAATTTATTAGCAAGATTACTTGGAAATAGGTTGTTAAGATCATATAGTGGAAAGTAGGAGGAGAAAATGGCGATTATTGAAACGAAAGATTTAGATCTTTATTATGGAACAAATCAAGCATTAAAAAAGATAAATTTGGATATAAACAAAAATGAGGTTACAGCACTTATTGGACCATCAGGGTGTGGAAAATCAACATTTTTACGAACATTAAACAGAATGAATGACTTAATAGAGATAGTTAAGGTAGAAGGAAAAGTATTATTCGAAGGTAAAAATATTTATGATGATTACGATGAAATTGCATTGAGAAAGAGAATAGGAATGGTATTCCAAAAGCCGAATCCTTTTCCTATGTCGATTTATGATAATATAACTTATGGGCCTAAGATTCATGGAATAAAAGATAAAAAAGTATTAGATGAGATAGTTGAAAAAAGTCTTAAAGGAGCAGCGCTATGGGATGAAACTAAAGATAGATTGAAGAAAAGTGCACTAGGACTTTCGGGAGGACAACAACAGAGACTTTGTATAGCAAGAACTTTAGCAACTTCTCCAGAAATAATATTAATGGATGAACCAACTTCAGCATTAGATCCAATATCAACAAGTAAAGTTGAAGAATTAATGGATGAATTGAAAAAAAAGTACACAGTTATAATAGTAACGCATAATATGCAACAGGCAGGTAGAATAGCCGATAAAACTGCTTTCTTTTTAAATGGTGAAGTAATTGAATTTGATGCTACAGAAAATATTTTTTATAAACCAAGAGATAAGAGAACAGAAGATTATATTACAGGTAGGTTTGGATAAACTAGGAGGTGAATTAAATGACAAGAATTTCTCAAAAGGCTAGAATTAATGAAATAAATCGTAAATTGCTGCTTATGGCGAGTTTGGTTGAAAAGCAGATATATGGAAGTATGGTTGCTCTTAAAAATCACGATATAAAGGCAGCTGAGGAGATAGTAGGCTCTGACGATAAGGTTGATGATTTACAACAAAAAATTGAAGAAGAATGTATAAAGTTTATTGCTACGGAACAACCTCTAGCAAAGGATTTAAGAAATGTTTTTACAGCAACAAAAATCGTAACAGATTTGGAGAGAATGGCAGATCATGCTGTAGATATTTGCAAAATCACAAAAAAAATTAATTTATCTGGTGGAAGCTTTCCGGAAGAAACTTTAGCTCTATGGGACATGGAAGAGCAGGTAAGAAAGATGATTGATTTATCTATTAATGCATATATAGAGAGAGATGTGGAGAAAGCATATGAAATATGTAAGATGGATGATGATGTAGATGTAATTTATAAAAGAATATTTACTGACATTTTAAGCATAATAAAGGTTGATGACAGTAAAACAGAAAAAACTGCTCAGTTATTATTTGTAGCCAAATATTTAGAAAGAATTGGGGATAGAGTTACAAATATATGTGAAGGTACTATTTTTTCTAGTAAAGGAACTTATGTAGATTTGAATGAATAATATTATTTATTAGCAAGTTAAATAATTAATTATATGAGAGGCTGTCTTATAGATGATAATGTTACAATCATTTGTAGACAGCCTTTTATTTTATATTAAGATAGGTAATGTGTATTAATAAGAATTGACTAAAATATATTATTAATGTAATATAGCATAAGATAGAAAACTTTACATAAAGAAAAGATTATTTGAAAATTTATTCTTTTTTAGGTAAGAATATAAATAGAAAACCAAAGATGATTGACATATGGAATTATCTATAGCAAGAGGAGGAAAATACTAATGGGAAAACCAATAGTAGCGATGGTTGGAAGACCTAATGTAGGGAAGTCAACATTGTTTAATAGATTAGCTGGAAAGAGAATATCAATAGTAGAGGATACACCAGGAGTTACAAGAGATAGAGTTTATGCTGAGGCAGAATGGTTAAGCTATAATTTTACTATGATAGATACTGGCGGTATAGAACCAGAAAGTGATGATGTAATAGTAAAACAAATGAGAAGACAGGCAACAATTGCAATAGAAACTGCTGATGTTATAGTTTTTATAGTTGATGGAAAAGAGGGAATAACGCCTGCAGATGAAGAAGTTGCAAATATGCTTAGAAAAAGTAAGAAACCTATTGTGTTAGTTGTTAACAAGGTAGATTCTCTTAAGGAAGAAGATAATGCATGGGAATTCTATAACTTAGGCATAGGAGATCCGATTACGATATCAGCATCACAAGGATTAGGGCTAGGAGATATGCTTGATAGAGTTGTAGAAAATTTTGATAATGCTGAGCTAGAAGATGAAGAAGATGAGTATATAAGAATAGCAATGATTGGTAAACCTAATGTAGGGAAATCTTCTCTTATAAATAGATTGTTAGGAGAAGAAAGAGTAATTGTATCAAATGTACCTGGAACAACAAGGGATGCTATTGATAGCTATCTTGAAAACGAACTTGGAAAGTTTATACTTGTAGATACAGCAGGAGTAAGAAGAAAGAGTAAGGTAAAAGCTGAAATTGAAAGATATAGCGTTATTAGAACACTTGCAGCAATTGAAAGAGCAGATGTTTGTATTTTGATGATAGATGCTACAGAAGGAATAACTGAGCAAGATGAAAAGATAATAGGTTATGCTCATGAAATGAAGAAAGCTATTATGGTAATAGTTAATAAGTGGGATCTTATAGAAAAAGATGATAAAACTATGGAAAAGTTTAAGAAAGAACTTCAACAAAATCTTAAATTTTTAGCATATGCAGAATATCTTTTTATATCAGCATTAACAGGACAAAGAACTCATAAGGTTTTAGAAATAGCTAAAAAGTGTTATGATAATTATAATAAGAGAGTTTCAACTGGTATTCTTAATGATGTAATAAGTAAAGCTATTTTAATGAAAGAACCTCCAATAGTTGCTCTTAAAAGGCTTAAGATATTCTACGCAACTCAAGTTGCAACAAAACCACCTAAATTTGTATTCTTTGTTAACGATACGAATGCTAGACATTTTTCTTATGAGAGATATTTAGAAAATCAATTGAGAGAAAGTTTTGATTTTAAGGGGACTGGTATACAGATAGAATATAGGGAGAGGAAGGAAAAGTAATGAGCAAAATAGCCTTTATTGGTGGTGGAAGCTTTGGTACTGCATTAGCTATTCTTTTGGCTAAGAAGGGACATGAAATATCAATATACGATAGAGATGAGACTGTTGTTAACGATATAAATAATAACAGAAGAAATGATAAGTATATTAAAAATTTGGTTATCCCAGAAAGTGTTACTGCTTTCATCAATATAAAAGAGGCTGTAAAGTCTATAGATTATTTAGTGTTAGCTATTCCATCTCATGTAATAAGGAACATGGCTAAAGAATTAAGGGAAATTATTGATGAATCAGTACCGATCATATCAATAGCTAAAGGGATAGATCCGGAAACGGATGAAAGATTATCAGTTGTTATTGAAAAGGAATTGAAAAATCCAGTAATAGTTTTATCGGGACCAAGTCATGCCGAGGAGGTAGCCGCAGAAATTCCAACTACGATTGTAGTTACATCAAGAAATATGGAATATGCTGAAGAAGTTCAAGATTTATTTATGACTAACGACTTTAGAGTATATACAAATGAAGATATAATAGGTGTGGAAATTGGAGGAGCAGTAAAAAATGTAATTGCTTTGGCATCAGGAGTTATTGATGGCATGGGGTATGGTGATAATACAAAAGCTGCTTTAATGACAAGAGGAATGACTGAGATTGCAAGAATTGGAATAGCGCTTGGGGGTAAGGCCGAGACTTTTTATGGCTTGACTGGCATGGGAGATCTAATTGTTACTTGCACATCTATGCATTCTAGAAATAGAAGAGCTGGGATTCTGATTGGACAAGGCAAAACTATGAAAGAAGCACTTGATGAAGTAGGAATGATTGTAGAAGGAGTTAAAGCATGTAAAGCCTTTTATGAATTAAAAGAAAGAATTGGCATATCAATGCCTATAACAGATGCTTTATATAGGGCATTGTTTATGGGGAAACCTCCAAAGGTGTGTGTTAGTGAACTTATGAAAAGAGAAAAGAAGAGTGAAACCTGGTAAGTATAGAAGTTTTAAATAGAATGTAGGAAATTTGTTTCCTACATTCTATTTTTTATCATTTTGTCATGTAACAAGCATATTATATCTTGAAGGGACGGTATATTAAACTTATTCTTTTGGATTAAAAATAAGAATATATTTTTATCAGGAAGAATATATATATATTGTTAAAAATATTTTAGGAGGTAATAACTTGGACAGCTTCAATATATATAAAGATATAGCTGAAAGAACCCAGGGGGACATATATGTTGGTGTAGTTGGTCCTGTAAGAACAGGGAAATCTACGTTTATAAAAAAGTTTATGGACCTAATGGTTATACCAAAGATTGAAAATAGTTATAAAAAAGAAAGAGCTAAAGACGAGCTGCCTCAAAGTGGATCAGGGAAAAGTATTCATACTACTGAACCAAAATTTGTACCTAATGAAGCTGTTGAGATAAGTCTTGATGAAGAAATTAGGTTTAAAATCCGTATGGTAGACTGTGTTGGATATATCGTAAAAGGCGCATTAGGATATCTTGATGGTGAAGAAGCAAAAATGGTTCATACTCCTTGGTATGACTATGAGATACCTTTTGAAGATGCAGCAGAACTTGGAACTAGAAAAGTTATAGAAGACCATTCAACTATTGGATTGGTAATAACAACGGATGGAAGTATTACAGGAATCGAAAGAAATGAATATCTAGATGCAGAAGAAAGAGTAATCGGAGAATTAAAATCTATAAAGAAACCATTTATTGTAATCTTAAATAGTGCAAAACCTAATGCACCAGAAACAAAAGCATTAAAAATGGAGATGGAAGAAAAATATAATGTAACAGTACAAATTCTAGATGTTTACAATATGAATGAGGATGATATTGAAGAAATATTTAAACATGTACTTAAAGAATTCCCAGTTAAAGAAATCAACATAGATATGCCAGAATGGCTTGAAAAACTTGAACCAACTCATTGGCTTAAAAAAGATTTCTTTAATATAATTAAGGATATGAGTAAGGACATATCGAAGGTTAAAGATATAAAGGCATCCCTAAAAAACATGAAGAGCGATGAGTACTTAGGAACTTCTCTATTAATTGAAATGGATCTTGGGACAGGAACTGGTAGAATATTATTAAAACCAGAAGACGGTGTATTCTATAAAGTTTTAAGCGAGATTTGTGATTTAGATGTAGTATCAGAGAGTGACTTGTTATCCTTAATAAAGGAATTGAATTATGCCAAAAAAGAGTATGATAAAGTTAAAGATGCATTGGAAGAAGTTAAAAATACTGGATATGGGTTAGTTGCACCACAATTAACAGAGATGAAATTTGAAGAACCTGAAATTGTAAAGCAAGGAAATAAATTTGGGGTTAAACTTAAAGCAAGCGCTCCATCATTACATTTTATTAAAGCAGATATAAAAACTGAAATTAGTCCGATAATGGGATCGGAGAAAGAATCAGAAGAACTTGTTAAAGCTTTGTTAGATCAATTTGAGACTGATCCAACTAGTCTTTGGCAAAGTAACATGTTTGGAAAATCTTTAGAAGTGCTAGTAAAAGAAGGGCTTCAAAATAAATTGTATAAAATGCCAGAAGATGTTCAGGTGAAAATTCAAAAAACCTTACAAAAGATAATTAATGAGGGTAGTGGTGGTTTAATTTGTATAATACTATAACAATTTAAAAAAGAACTCCTTAGATTTTACTAAGGGGTTCTTTTTTAGATTAAGAGTTTAGTTATTTAACTTTATAAATCCATCCCTCTGGACCTTCAATATCTCCAAATTGAATACCAACAAGGGTATCATATAGTTTTCTAGTGATAGGACCAACTTCAGTTTCACTGTGGAATACATGTAGCTTGTTTTCATATTCGATTCCTCCGATTGGAGTTATAACAGCAGCAGTTCCACAGGCACCAGCTTCTTTAAATTCATCTATTTTATCAATAAATACATCACCTTCAACTACTTCTAAATGCAAAACTTCTTCAGCTAATTGGAGAAGTGAATATTTTGTTATACTTGGCAGTATAGATGGTGATTTAGGAGTTACAAATTTATTATCATGGGTAATTCCAAAAAAGTTTGCTGCTCCAACTTCTTCAATTTTAGTATGAGTTGCAGGATCTAAATATATACAGTCTGCAAACCCTCTTTCGACTGCAATTTTATGAGGTTCCATTGATGCAGCGTAGTTACCGCCAACTTTTTGCTGACCTGTTCCAAATGGAGCGGCTCTATCATAATCAGATATCATAAAGTTAACAGGTGCTAATCCTCCTTTAAAATAAGCTCCTACAGGCACGCAGAAAACACAAAAAATATATTCTGGGGCTGCCTTAACACCAATGTTATTACCAACGCCTATGATAAAAGGCCTTATATATAGTGTTCCGCCAGTACCATAAGGAGGAACGAATCTCTCATTTGCTTTAACTACTTGCATACATGCATCAATAAATTTCTCTTCAGGTAATTGTGGCATTAATAATTTTTTACACGAATCATTAAGTCGGGATGCATTTCTATTTGGCCTAAATAGCTGAATACTTCCATCTTTTGTTCTATATGCTTTTAGCCCTTCAAAACATTGTTGACCATAATGTAAAGATGTAGATGCTTCGCTAATTGTAAGCATATTATCTTCAGTTAATTTTCCGTCATCCCATTCTCCATCTTTCCAAGTGGATATGTAACGATAATCAGTTTTGATGTATTCAAAACCAAGTTCATCCCAGTTGATTTTTTCATTCTTGTCCATGGATATCTCCCCAATCTTTATTAAATATTATTAATATATATTCTATCACTTTATTAAGAATGGTAAAGAGTAAAAGTGGAAAAATGACTAATTTTTTAAAATTAGATGTTAATATTTGATTATAATTGAATATAATAATAGTAGTTAATATATTGGTATATTATAATATAATTAGAGTATATCATGAAGAATTGGTGACATTTCTAAAAAATATAAGGCATGGTGATGGTGATTATGAGAAGTTATTATAAAGCTTATAAAAAAGTCGGACGAATAAATACTTCTTTGGCAGAAAGGCTAGGCTTCGCATTTGATGGAAGTGTTTATGCCTCACCGGGGGTGATAAATCACATTAAGAAGCGCCATGGCAAACAATTAACTAAAAGAGTTAAAGAAAATTTACTACAGATAATGGAGGGGATTATTGAAAATCCTGATTATATTGGTGTTGATGAAAGAAGGGGGAGTGTTGGAGCGCTAGAATTAATAAAGAAAATAGATAATACGATTCTTTTAGGGTTAGAGGTAGACTTAGAAGAGAAATATATTTACGTATCTACCATGTATCCTATAACCAAAGGTAAAGTCAACAACAGAATTTATAGTGGTAGAATAGTTAAATTTAGCGATATTACATGAATTATTTTAAATAAAAAACTTGAAACATTTTTGCGGTAGAATTATAATATATATTAAGTGTTTTTGAGGTGAGAAATGGCTCCTCATACGCTACTTTAAGTAGTAACCAGAGATGCAGGGTACGCCGACCTGCCAAAAACTTTGCTTTATGTGTAACTTTTGGGAGACCAAAAGTTATTTTACTTTATTGAAATAATTATCAAATGAAATAAATAAAATATGCTAAAGATATGATGGAGGGAAAATATGAAAAAAGTTGCAGTTATATTTAATGGTGGGACTATATCGATGAAAGTAGATGAAAGGATACAAGCAGCAGTACCTTCTTTGAGTGGAGAAGAAATAATGGCGATGGTTACAGGAATTGAATCATATGCAAAAATAGAAAGTCATACATTTTCTGATTTGCCATCACCTCATGTAACACCAGAGTTAATGCTTGAATTGTCAAAAAAAGTTAGAGCTTTAGTTGAACGTGAAGACATAGATGGAGTTGTAATAACGCATGGTACGGATACTCTTGAGGAAACAGCTTATTTGTTAGATTTAACTTTAATAACAAATAAACCAGTAGTTATCACTGGAGCAATGAGAAGTAGTTCGGAATTAGGTTATGATGGACCAGCTAATCTAGCAGCATCAATCTGTACAGCTATATCAGAAGAAGCTAAAGGCAGAGGTGTTTTAGTTTGTTTTAATGGAGAATTAAATAGTGCAAGAGAAGTAACAAAAGCAAACTCAATGGCATTGAATGCGTTTAGAACTCCTAATTTTGGACCAATAGGAATAGTTGATAATAATAATGTAATATTCTACAGAAAATGTCCAAAAGGAAAACATATAGTAATTGATAAATTAAATTCTCATATAGCACTTATTAAATGTGTAGCTGGGATGGATGAAGAATTTATAAATTTTGCTATTGATAAAGGATATAAAGGGATAGTTATAGAAGCCATGGGAAGAGGAAATATACCTCCTAAAATGGTAGAGGGAGTTAAAAGAGCAATAAATAATAACATACCAGTAGTTGTGGTATCGAGATGCTTTGAAGGAAGAGTTTTTGAATCTTATGGATATGAAGGTGGAGGAAAAAATCTTAGAGATATAGGTGTTATATTTGGAGATAATATGCAAGGACAAAAGGTTAGGATAAAGTTAATGGTTGCTTTAAGTCATTCATCCAATATGAAATTTATTAAAGAGTTTGTAGAAGATGGGTTATATTAGATCAGTGGAAAATTGAAAGTGATTTCCTCAAAAATATAAACAAATGTTAATATTCTGTGAATAAACTATTGACTGAAAAAAGTTAGTAGATTATTATAAACTATAGTTTATGGAAAATTGGAGGCAGGACATGGTAAAAAGTATGACTAGCTTCGGAAGAGCACAAGGTGAAGAAGGTAAAGGATATTTATTTTCTATTGAAATGAAAAGTGTTAATAATAGATATCTCGATATAAACATAAGATTGCCTAAATTTATGATTGCTTTAGAAGAAGAGATAAGAAAAATAGTAAATAAAAGACTCAGCAGAGGAAAAGTTGATATATTTATTAATTATAAAAGTTATGGCAAGGGAAATGCTATTCCTAAATTAAATGTTGATTTAGCAAAAGAATATTATAATTGTCTTAAAAAATTATCAGATACATTGGAAATAGAAGATGATATAACACTTTCAAAGATTGCAAAACTTCCAGAGGTTATAACTCTAGAAGTTCAAGAAGAAAATATTGAAGAAATTCTTGGAGAAATTACACCTTTACTTAATATAGCTCTTAATAATATGAATGATATGAGAATAAATGAGGGTGAAAAATTAAAGGAAGATATTATTTTAAAGTTATCCAGTATTGAGGATAGTGTTAAAAAAATTGAAACTTTAGCAGAAGAAGTTCCAAAGCAATATAAAAGAAAAATTGAAGAAAGAATAAAGGAACTTACTAGTGGGATGACAATAGATGAAGAAAGAGTAGCTATGGAAGTGGCAATTTTTGCTGATAAAGCTGCTGTAGATGAAGAGATTACAAGATTATATAGTCATCTAAATCAAATGAGAAAAACACTGAACTTGGATGAACCAATTGGTAGAAAGCTAGACTTTATTGTTCAAGAAATGAATAGAGAAACAAATACAATTGGATCAAAATGTAATGATATGGATATGACAAACTTAGTCATTAACATAAAAAATCTAATAGAAAAAATAAGAGAACAAGTGCAAAATATTGAATAATTAGGAGGAAATAAAATGGGTATTAAGCTAATAAATATTGGTTTTGGAAATATAATTTCAGCTAATAGATTAATTGCGATTGTAAGTCCAGAATCAGCACCAATTAAAAGAATCATTCAAGAGGCAAGGGATAGAGGGATGCTTATCGATGCAACTTACGGAAGAAGAACAAGAGCTGTTATAGTTACTGATTCAGATCATGTTATTCTTTCAGCAGTACAACCAGAAACTGTTGCGCATAGATTATCAACAAAGGATGATGTAGTAGATGAGGTTGAAGATTAATGAATAAAAGAGGAGTACTAATAGTTATTTCTGGGCCATCAGGAGCAGGAAAAGGAACTATATGTAAAGCACTACTTGAAAAGCATGATGATCTTTACCTTTCGGTATCTGCTACTACTAGAGAACCTAGAAAGGGAGAAGTTCATGGAGTAAATTATTATTTCTTAACAAAAGATGAATTCAGAAAAAGAATTGATAGAAATGATTTCTTAGAGTGGGCTGAAGTATATGAAAATTTTTATGGAACACCAAGATCTAGTGTTGATAAAATGTTAGATGAAGGAAAAAATGTAATTTTAGAAATTGATATTCAAGGAGCTCTTAAAGTTAAAGAAAATTGTGAAGATGGTGTATTTATATTTATTCTTCCACCTTCTATGGAAGAGCTTAAACAAAGAATAATAAATAGAGGAAGTGAAACACCAGAATCCTTAATGAGGAGATTTACATCAGCTTATCAAGAAATAAATTATATTTCGAAATATAATTATGGTGTGATAAATGATAAAGTAGAGGATGCAGTAGTTAAAATAGAAAATATTTTGGTTGCAGAGCAGTGTAGGGTCGATAGAATAAAAGATGACATATTAACAGATCGCAAGGAGGTATAAATAATGAATAATACAATGATTAATCCATCAGTTATAGATTTATTAAAAAAAGTTGAGGACAGATATTCACTAGTTATCGTTACTTCAAAAAGAGCTAGACAATTAATTGATGGGTCTAAACAACTTACAGAAGTTGATTCTAAGAAACCTTTAACAATAGCTATAAACGAAGTAAATGAAGGGCTTGTTACTTATGAAGCAGTAGAGGATTTAAGTAAGTAATTATGAAAGAGAATAAATGTGTTGTTTTAGGTGTTACTGGTGGAATCGCGGTTTATAAAGCTCTTGATATTGCAAGTTCATTAAGAAAAAAAGATATCGATGTTAGAGTGATAATGACAAAGTCTGCTACAGAATTTGTGGCTCCATTAACTTTTCAAGCAATAAGTCAAAATCTTGTAACTACAGACATGTTTCAAGAACCAAAAGCTTGGGAAATACAACATATTAGCTTAGCTCAAAGAGCAGATGTTTTTTTAGTTGCACCTGCTACAGCTAACATAATAGGGAAGGTAGCTAACGGCATAGCAGATGACATGTTATCAACAACTATTATGGCAACTAATGCTAAAGTTATTTTTGCCCCAGCTATGAATACTGGCATGTATAACAATAGAATAGTACAAGGTAATATAGAAAAGCTTAAAAAGCTAGGTTATGAGTTTATAGAACCTGATAGTGGAAGATTAGCTTGTGGTGATGTTGGTAAAGGAAAATTACCAGCACCAGAAATTATTGTAGAGAAGGTAATGAGTGAGCTTTACGATAAAAAGGATTTAATAAATAAAAAAGTAATAGTAAGTGCAGGACCAACAAGAACAGATATTGATCCAGTTAGATTTCTTACAAATAGATCAACTGGTAAAATGGGGTATGAAATAGCAAAAGAAGCAAGAGATAGAGGGGCTGAAGTTATATTGGTTTCAGGACCTACTAATGAGAAAAAACCCTATGGGATAGATGTTATAGATGTTAAAACTAACGAAGAAATGCTAAATGCTATTATTAATCATTACGATGATGCAGATATTGTAGTTAAAGCTGCAGCGGTTGCAGATTATAAAGCAAAGGAAGTAAGTAGCCAAAAAATAAAAAAAGGTGATGGAGATCTTAGTTTAGATTTTGTCAGAGATAATGATATATTAATGCTACTTGGTAAGAAGAAAAAAAATCAAATTTTAGTTGGATTTGCAGCGGAAAGTCAAAATGTTATAGAGAATGCAAAGGGTAAATTAGATAGAAAAAATCTTGATTACATAGTTGCTAATGATATAACTTCGAAAGATACAGGATTTGGTTCCCAGGATAATAGAGTAAGCATAATTTCTAAAAATGGAGATATAGCTACTTTAGAAAAGATGAACAAAAAGGAAGTTGCAAGAAATTTATTTGACATAATTATGGAAAAGCGCTAATTTGCGCTTTTTCTTAATTATAAATATATTTAAAGGAGGGTGAAGGGGTAGTGATAGATTTATATGCTGAAGTAATAGTAAATAGTGAAGCAATAGAACTTGATAGAACCTTCACTTATAAAGTAAAAGAAGAACATAATGAAATTATACAAGTAGGACATCGGGTTAAAGTGCCTTTTGGAAAAGGGAATAGACCTGTTGAGGCTTTTGTTATGGTTCTTAAATGTGAGGGCGTAGAGAAAATAAAAGGTATAAAGAATATATCTAGAATATTGGATGAAGAACCAATACTTTCGAGAGATGATTTAAAGGTTATAGATTTCTTGAGAGAAAGATATCTATGTAAGTATATTGATGCTATAAGAACTATTATTCCTGTAGGATTAATGAGTGGTCTTAAAAATAAAAAGAAACAGGTTATTTGTTTTGCAAAAGAATTAGAAGGAAAATTATTAGAAAAAGAAAATTATAAAAACTTAATATCATATATTAAAGTTCATGATGGAGAATTTTCTAAAAGTGAGATTACGAAAAAAGGAGATTTCTCAATTTATATATTAAATAAACTTATAGAAAATGGTTTTTTAGAAGTAAAAGAAGAAGTAGTTTATAGATATAATAATAGAGTGTATGAGGAAGATTCTAAAAATAGGTTAAACGAAGAACAGTTAAATGTATTTGAAAGAATTATAAATTCAAATAAGAAAGGGTTTTTGTTAAAAGGTGTAACAGGATCAGGTAAGACTGAAGTGTATATGAACCTTGTATCAGAAACATTAAAGCAAGGGAAATCAGCTATAATGTTGGTTCCTGAAATAGCTTTAACTCCTCAAATGATAGAAAGGTTTAAAGGTCGATTTGGAAGAGATGTTGCCTTGTTTCATAGTAAATTAACACCAGGAGAACGTTTTGATGAATGGTTTAGAATAAAAAGAGGCGAAGCTTCACTAGTTGTGGGAGCAAGAAGTGCAATATTTTTGCCTCTAAATGATTTAGGTCTTATTATAATAGATGAAGAACATGAAAATACATATAAATCTGAGAATAATCCTAAATATAGTACAAAAGAAGTTGCGAAGTACCTAAGTGAAATAAAAGGATGCAAATATGTCTTAGGATCTGCAACACCATCTGTTGAAAGTTTTTACGAAGCATTGGAAGAAAAGATTGAGCTCGTGGAAATCAAGAATAGAGTAAGCAACAAACCTTTACCTTCAATGGAAGTAGTGGATATGAGGGAGGAACTTAAAAGTAAAAATTTATCCATATTAAGTAGAAAGCTTGTCTTAGAAATTGAAGAGACATTAAAAAGAGGAGAACAAATTATTTTATTTTTAAATAGAAGAGGCTTTTCAACCTTTGTATCCTGTAGAAGTTGCGGTTATGTATTTAAATGCCCTGAATGTGATGTTTCAATGACTTATCATAAAAATGGTTATTTAGTTTGTCATATGTGTGGTAGAGCCCAAAGAGAGGTTAAGGTTTGTCCTAAGTGTAGCAGCAAATATGTAAAGTTTTTTGGGGCTGGAACTGAAAGAGTTCAAGATGAAGTTAAAAAAACATTTCCTAAAGCTAGGGTTTTAAGAATGGATGTAGATACCACAAGAACAAAAGATTCTCACGAAAGAATATATAATTCATTCAAAAATGGTGAAGCAAATATATTAATAGGGACTCAAATGGTATCTAAAGGATTAGATTTTAAGAATGTTACTTTAGTTGGAATATTAGCTGCTGATATTTCTTTAAATATTCCTGATTACAGGTCAGGAGAACGAACTTATCAAATAATTACACAGGTAGCTGGTAGAGCTGGTAGGGGAGATAAGAAAGGAAAAGTAATAGTTCAAACATATACTCCAGAGAATGCTAGTTTAAATTATGCGATAAATAATTCTTATGATGAATTGTTTAAGGAGGAGATAAGGGTAAGAAAAATTATGAAGTATCCTCCTTTTAGTACCATCTTACTTATTAACGGGCAAAGCAAATTTGAAGATAAATTAATAAAATTTATGAATAGACTTAAAATTGAATTGAATAAAATATTAGAAGATGAAAATGATTTAGAATTATTAGGACCAACCCCTTGTATAATAACAAAGATAAAAGAAAATTTTAGATGGCAGATTATAATTAAAGGTGATATTTCATTAAATTTAAGAAAAAAAGTTAAAGATACCCTTTATGAATTAACCAAGAGTGTTTATAATGATATAAGAGTTAGTATGGATTTTAATCCAAATAATATGGCCTAGGAGGATTAATTTATGGCAATAAGAAATATAAGAATTAATGGTGACGAGATATTAAGAAAAAAATCAAAAAAAGTAGATAAAATAGATAAGAGACTTTTAGAATTAATAAATGATATGATTGAAACTATGTATAAAGCTGATGGTGTGGGGCTTGCAGCACCACAAGTAGGAATATTAAAAAGACTTTTTGTTATAGATGTTTATGATGGAGAAGGTCCAATGGTTTTTATTAATCCTGAAATATTAGAAACTAAGGGAACTCAAGATGGAGAAGAAGGATGCTTAAGTGTTCCAGGAGTAAATGAAAATGTTGTAAGACCTAATTATGTTAAAGTTAAAGCTATAAATGAAAAAGGTGAAGAATTTATCCTTGAGGGAGAAGAACTTTTAGCTAGAGCTATATGCCATGAAAATGAGCATTTAGATGGAGTATTATTTATTGATCATTTGAAAAGTAATTAGGAGGAAAACAGATATATGAAGATAGTTTTTATGGGAACTCCAGATTTTGCAGTTCCATCATTAGAAATGTTGATAGACAACTACGATGTTAAGGCTGTTTTTACTCAACCAGATAAGCCAAAGGGAAGAGGAAAGAAGCTTGCTTTTTCTGATATAAAAGAAGTGGCTGTTAAAAAGGGCATACCTGTATATCAACCAATAAAATTAAAAGATGATAAGGAAATGATAGAAGAACTTAAAAAAATTGCTCCAGATTTTATTATAGTAGTTGCTTTTGGACAATTGTTAACAAAGGAAGTGCTTGACATTCCAAAGTATGGATGCATTAATCTACATGGATCTCTATTACCTATGTATAGAGGTGCTGCACCGATAAATTGGGCAATTATAAAAGGAGAAAAAATATCAGGAAATACCACTATGTTGATGGATAAAGGTCTAGATACAGGAGATATGCTTTTGAAGGACAAAGTTGAAATAACAGAAGAAATGACAGCAGGTGAACTTTATGATATTTTAAAAGAAAGAGGTTCAGCACTATTAAAAGAAACTATTGATAAAATAATAAACGGACAAATAAAACCTGAAAAACAATCTGATGAAACTTTTTATGCAAAAATGTTGGATAAAAAGATAGCAGTAATAAACTGGCATGAAACAGCAGAAAATATTCATAATCTTATCAGAGGATTAAACCCTTGGCCAATAGCTTATACATCCTATGATGGTAAGCAAATGAAAATTTATGAATCAAAAGTCCTTGAAGAGAAGCATAATAAAGAAGAAGGAACAATTCTTGATGTAAGCAAAGAAGGGATTAGAGTTGCATGTAAGGAAGGAATATTACTGGTTAAAAAAGTCCAATTTCCAAATGGAAAACCTCTTACAATTGAGCAATATATTAATGGGCATAAGATAGAGGTAAATACAATTTTAGGATAGGAGGGATATTTATGCATGGTTTTTTTCCATATTATTTTGATCCAACATATCTTATATTGGTTCCAGCATTAATAATAAGCTTTTGGGCCCAAACTAAAGTTAGTTCTGCTTATGATAAATATAGCAGAGTTAGAACTATGAATGGGTATACTGGAGAGCAGATAGCTAGGATGATATTAAATGATGCAGGTCTTTACGATATACCTATCGAAGTGGTAAATTCTAGGCTTGGAGATCATTATGATCCTAAAAATAGAGTCTTAAGATTATCACCAGATGTATATAGTGGAACGACTATAGCAGCGGCTGGAATAGCAGCTCATGAAGTAGGTCATGCAATTCAACACAAAGAAAGTTATGGACCGCTTGCTTTTAGAAACTCTATATATCCAGTAGTAAATATAAGTTCAACATTTTCATGGGTATTATTTATTGCAGGGCTAATACTTGCTATAAAACCGTTGGTTTATTTTGGAATAATATTATTTTCAGCAGTAGTTTTATTTCAACTTGTAACTTTACCAGTTGAGTTTAATGCATCAAATAGAGCGTTAAAAATATTAAATACCAGAGGAATTTTATATGGAGATGAAGTGAAAGGTGCTGAAAAAGTATTAGATGCAGCGGCTATGACATATGTGGCAGCAACTTTGATGGCTGTTTCCCAACTTATTAGGTTAATAGCTTTAAGCAGAAGAAATGATTAGATGAGGTATAATTATGAGTAGTAGAAAAATTGCAGTAAAAGTTTTAAGTAGAGTTGTAGGAGAAGGAGCATATTCGAATATAATTCTATCAAAAGAGTTAAATAGTTCTGATTTATCGGATCAAGATAAATCACTGGCGACTGAGATAGTATATGGTACTTTAAGGAGACTTAAGTCTATAGATATGATAATTGGTTCATTTGTAAGAGATATGTCTATTATGGACAAAAAGATATTGAATATATTAAGGGTTGCAATTTATCAAATGCATTACCTTGATAAAGTACCTTCATATGCAGCTTGCAATGAAGCTGTGGAGCTTGCAAAAGAAGTTTCTGAAAAAGATTCTAAATTAGTTAATGGAATCTTAAGAAATTATGTTAAAAAAGATGGTAAACTAGAAATAGAGTTCAGAAATAAGATAGATGAAATTGCATATGAGTTATCTTTTGAACCATGGATGATAAAAATGTTTATTAATCAATATGGTGAAAAAGAAGCTATAAGGATTATGCATGGGTTAAATAACACTCCTATGGTTACTGTAAGAGTTAATAATTTGAAAGCTGAGTATGAAGATGTTTTAGAAAGTTTTGAGGAAAATGGATACAATGTTTTTGAAGGAGTAGTTTGTCCAGAAGCTATATTTATTAAAGGCGGAAGAGCTATAGAAAAGAATAATGCTTTTCTAGAAGGTAAGATAACAGTACAAGATGAAAGTGCTATGTTAGTTGCTCCACTGCTTGATATCATGCAGGGACAAAAGGTACTAGATCTTTGTTCAGCTCCAGGTGGAAAAACAACACATATTGCAGAACTTCTTGAGAATACAGGAGAAGTTTTAGCTTTTGATATTCATCCTCAAAAACTGGATTTAATTAAAGAAAATTATGAGAGATTAGGTCTTACAAACATAAAGCTAGGTGAAATGGATGCTTCTAAGCTAGATGTGAATTTAGTTAATGCAGCTGATAGAGTCCTTATTGATGTGCCATGTTCAGGTCTTGGAATTATAAGGAAAAAACCTGAGATAAAATGGAGTAAAAAGAGAAGTGAGCTTAAGGAAATAGTAAATATTCAAAGATCTATTATGAGTAATGCATGGGAATATTTAAAGAAAGATGGAATTATGATATATTCTACTTGTACTTTAAATAAAGAAGAAAATGAAGATAATGTAAAATGGTTTTTGAATAAATATAAGGACGCAAAAGTAGAAAAAGTGTTTGTAGGTAAGGGAAATAATTTGAATTATGACGCCCTAGGAACACTTACAGTGTTGCCAAATGAATATATGGATGGATTCTTTATAGCTAAGTTTAGAAAGAATTAGGAGAATATATGGATAACATTTTAAATTTTACATTAGAAGAATTACAAAATTGGATGAAAGATAATAATGAGAGTGCCTTTAGAGCTAAGCAGGTGGTTTCTTGGATATATAAAGAAATATGGGATTTCAATTTAATGAAAAACATCCCTGGTGAATTAAAGGAAAAGCTTAGTAAAAGTTTCTATATAGGAATTCCTAAGGTAATAGAAAAGTTTGAATCAAAGATAGATGGTACGAAGAAGTTATTGCTTGGATTTAAGGATGGAAACTTAATAGAAACTGTAATTATGAAATATAAGCATGGAAATTCTATATGCATTTCTACGCAAGTAGGATGTAGGATGGGATGTAAGTTTTGTGCATCGACTATTGAAGGAAGGGTTAGAAATCTTACAGCAGGGGAAATACTTTCACAGATTTTAGTAGCACAAAAACTAATTGGTGAAAGGATTTCCAATGTTGTATTAATGGGAAGTGGAGAACCTTTAGATAATTATGATGATGTTTTGAAGTTCTTAGAACTTGTAAATGCTGAATATGGTCTGAATATAGGGCAAAGACATATTACGCTATCTACATGTGGAATAGTTCCTAAAATATATGATCTGGCGGATAAAGGCTTGAGTATTACTTTAGCTATTTCATTACATGCATTTAGCGATGAAAAAAGAAAAGAGATAATGCCTATTGCAAATAAATATTCTATAAAAGAAATTTTAGATGCATGCAAATATTACATAGAAAAAACTAAAAGAAGAATAACATTTGAATATTCTTTAGTTAAAGATGTAAATGACAGCATAGAAGATGCTAAATCCTTAGGGAAATTATTAAGTGGATTATTATGTCATGTTAATTTAATACCAGTAAATGAGATCGAGGAAAATTCATTTAAAAGATCTTCGGAAAAAACTATAAATAACTTTGAAAATACATTAAAAAATTTAGGGGTTGAAGTTACAGTAAGAAGGGAAATGGGGAGCGATATTAATGCAGCTTGTGGACAACTAAGGAGAAGTTACATTGAATTGAGTTCTAATAATTAATACCCAAAGAGGGGGGAGTTTATGATAAGTTTTCTAAGTGATATAGGGATGGTCAGAAGTCTTAATGAAGATTTTGTTCACTACCATGAAGAAAATGAATATAAGATTTATGTAGTTGCAGATGGAATGGGGGGCCATAATGCGGGGGAAGTTGCTAGTAAGATGGCAGCAGAAGGCGTAGTTGATTATATAATAGCTAATTATAACAGATGTAAAGCAGAGCTTCTTTTAAAGGAAGCTATTGAAAAAGTAAATCAGGAAATATATGTTCATTCTACAGAAAGAGATAATCTAAATGGCATGGGAACAACTATTACTGCATGTCTTGTTAAAGATGATAAAGTAGTAGTTGCTAATGTAGGAGACAGTTCTTGTTTTGGAATCAAGGGAGCTAACATTGAAAAGATAACTAAAGATCATTCTTTAGTTCAAGAATTAGTTGACCTTGGAACTATTACTGAAGTTGAGGCGGCAAATCATCCCAAAAAGAATATTATTACTAGGGCTGTTGGAACTAGCAGTCTTGTAGAGGTAGATATTTTTGTCATAGATAAGTATACATATGACATATATTTATTATGTTCAGATGGTTTAACAAATGAGGTGACAAAAGAAGAAATAATATCTATTGTTAATGAGGAAAAAGAGCTCATTAATATCTGTAACAAACTTGTTAATCTTGCTAAGTACAAGGGCGGCAGAGATAATATTACAGTTTTGTTGTTTGAAGGAGAGAGGTAGTATGATAGGAGAAATATTAGGAAACAGGTATGAGATATTAGAGCAAATTGGTGAAGGCGGAATGTCAATAGTATATAAAGCTAGATGCAATAAGCTTAATAGAAATGTAGCTGTAAAAATACTTAAAAAAGAATTATCTGGTAATGAAGATATTGTTAATAAATTTAAAAGAGAAGCTACTGCAATAGCTACTTTATCTGATAATAATATCGTTAATGTTCTTGATGTAGGAACTCAAGAGGAACTTAACTATATAGTAATGGAGTATGTTCAAGGTAAGACTTTAAAGGAAGTCATAAAGGAATTTGGTAAGCTAAATTATGAAACTACCATAAAGATAGGAACGCAAATTGCAAAAGCTTTAGAATGTGCTCACAAGAACAACATTATTCATAGAGATGTTAAACCACAGAATGTACTAGTAACAGAAGATGGAGTGATAAAAGTTACTGACTTTGGTATAGCTAAATCTGCTGATTCAGCAACATTAACTAATACAACTACAATTATGGGTTCTGCGCAATATTTTTCCCCAGAGCAAGCAAAGGGAAGTTTTGTAGATACAAGAACTGACATATATTCATTAGGAATAGTTTTATACGAAATGGTTACAGGAAAATTACCATTTGAAGCAGATTCTCCTGTAACAATAGCTTTAAAACATATTCAAGAGGAAGTAGTTCCTCCAAAACAAATAAATTCAAGAATTCCTGATAGCTTAAATAAGTTAATACTTAAAGCAATGGAAAAAGATCCAAATAAAAGATATCAAACAGCAAAAGAGCTTATTAACGATCTTCAAAAAATTAAGGAAGATCCAAACGCCGTTATAGATAAGGTTGAAGATGATAATGATGGTCGTACAATTGTTATGCCAGCAGTAAATCCAGCGGTAAATGATCTTCCAGAAAACAAAGAAGTTGATGAAGATGATTATGACGAAGATGAGGATTACTACGATGAGGATGAAGATGACTATTATGACGACGAGGATGAATCACCAAAGAAGGATAAGAGTAAAAAGAATAAGAACAAGAAGAAGCTTATAATTGGTATTGTAGCTGCAGCGGCATTATTGCTTTTAGTTGGATTATCTTCATTTTTATTATTTGGAGGAGGAAGTTCTGCTTCAGCAGAAGAAGTAAAAGTTCCAGATATTAAAGGTATGACTTTAGATGATGCGAAGGAAGCTTTAACTAAGGCTGGACTAGTTTTAGAGGAAGCAGGAACAGAAAAGAGTAGTGAAAAAGAGAATACTGTACTAGAAGTGAATCCTGACGTTGGAAGTTCTGTTAAGAAGGGGGATAAGATCAGGGTTATAGTAAGTGCTGGTGAAACAAAGATTAAAGTTCCTGATTTAACTGAGAATTCTCTCGATGAAGCTATTGTAATATTAAAGAAAAGCAAGTTAACTTATGAAGTAACTAAAGAATCTAGTGATTCTGTTCCAAGTGGAGAAGTTATAACTACTAATCCAGCGCCAGGTACAGAAGTTGCAGAAAACGCTAAGATAACTATTGTTGTAAGTACTGGACCTGATATAAAGTATGCTAAGGTACCAAGTTTAAAGGGACTTTCAAGAGATGCAGCAGTAGCAGCTTTAGCAAAAGCAGGTTTAGAAGCAGATGTAAATACTGTCGATACAACTGATAAAAATAGTGATGGTAAGGTAATCAGTATTTCTAATCAAGCGGGAGAATCCCTAAAGCAAGGTTCAACAGTGACTATTAATATAGGTCAATATAAAGAACCAGAGAAAAAGAAAATAGATACTAGTAAAATTTTAAGTGCAGGTATGTCTAGGGAAGCAGCTCTAGCAGCTGTAAAGGCAGCTGGATTAACTCCAAATGCTAATGATGGAACTGGCGCATTAGAAAGTTGGGATAAAGGATTATACGAAGAAGGTTCTTCAATTACTTTAAAATTTAAGCAGGAAACAAAACCTACAGACCCAAATCAAACTAATCCACCTAAACAACAATAATTTAGTTAAGTATGAAGAGTAAAGCTGTGTTGCTTTACTCTTTTTAATAATCAATTTAGAATTATTATTTAATTTGCAATTATACTTGAAATTTGGTTATTATATATAGAAGGAAATATTTTTTTGGAGGTACTATGGAAGGTAAAATAATTAAAGGTATAGGTGGCTTCTACTATATAAAAACAGCTGAAGGAATAATAGAATGCAAAGCGAGAGGAAAGTTTCGTCATAAGGATATGAAGCCTATGGTAGGAGATAATGTTACAATAAAAGTAGAAAATGGAAAAGGTGTCATTGAAGAAATTCATGAAAGATGCTCAGAACTTATAAGACCAACTGTAGCTAATGTAACATTAGCCTTTGTTGTTTTTGCAATAAAAAATCCGGATTTAAATTATGATTTATTAAATAGATTTTTGGTGTTATGTGAAAGTAATAATATTGAAACTATAGTTTGTTTAAATAAAGTTGATTTGGTTTCAGAAGAAGAAAGAGAAGAAGTAAAGAGTAAGATAAATGATATAGGGTACGAAGTGTTATTCATTAATGCCAAAAAAGGTATAGGAGTAGATACTCTCAGAGAAAGAATGAGAGATAATGTTACTGTTCTTTGTGGACCTTCTGGTGCAGGAAAATCTACTTTAATAAATACATTAACTGAAAGAGATCACATGGAGACAGGAGTTGTTAGTGAGAAGATAGGGAGAGGAAAACATACTACAAGGCATAGTGAACTTATAGAAGTAGATAATGGTTTTATTGTAGACACACCAGGATTTTCTACTTTAGATGTTTCATTTATGGAAAAAGACCAATTAAAGTATTGTTTTCCAGAGTTTGAAGACTTAAATGATTCATGTAAGTTTAGAGGATGCCTTCATTATAAAGAACCAAACTGTTCTATAAAAAAAGCCGTTGAAGAAGGTAAAATTAATAAACATAGATATGAATTTTATATAAAAACATTAGAAGAAATTATTGAAGGGGGAAAATATAAATGGTAATGATAGCGCCATCTATACTATCAGCTGATTTTTCAAAGCTTGGTGAGGATGTAGAAAGAATAGCAAAAGGAGGAGCTGATTGGATTCATATAGATGTTATGGATGGGCAATTTGTTCCAAATATAACTTTGGGGGCACCTATAGTGAGAGCTCTAAGAAATAGAACAGATAAAGTATTTGATGTTCATTTAATGGTAGAAGAACCAAGTAGGTTTATTGAAGATTTTGTAGCTGCAGGAGCAGATATAATAACAATACATTATGAAGCAGAAGTACATATAGACAGAGTAATTCAATTAATTAAATCAAAAGGAGTTAAAGTAGGAATTGCTTTAAATCCAGGAACACCTACATCTTTAATAAAAGATTTAATTAAAGAAATTGATATGGTTCTAATAATGTCAGTTAATCCTGGATTTGGCGGACAGAAGTTTATTTCATATTCACTAGATAAAATAAAAGAGATAAACGAATTGAAGAATAAATATAATAAAGAGCTATTAATTCAAGTTGATGGTGGAGTAGGCAATGAAAATATTGGTGATGTTGTAAATGCTGGTGCAACAGTTGTAGTTGCAGGGTCTGCTGTATTTAAAGATAATAAAGTTGAGGAAAATATAAAAAAATTAAAGGATAATGCATAATGAGAGCTATAGTAGTAAGTGGAGGCTATAAACCTTCAAAAGAACTTTTATTTAGTTACCTTAAAGAAGAAGATATAATTATTGGAGTAGATAAAGGGTGCAATTGTTTATATGATTATGGAATAAAACCTGATATAATTCTAGGAGATTTTGATTCTGCGAAGAAGGAAGTAATAGAAAGTTTTAAGATTGGTGGAAGTAAAGTTCTAACCTTTAATCCTGAAAAAGATTATACAGATACTGATTTAGGCTATGAGAAAGCAAAAGAAGAAGGAGCTGACGAAATACTATTATTTGGAGCTACAGGCAGTCGTGTTGATCATATGCTTGGTAATGTTGGAATTTTATTAAAAGCACTAAGAGAGAAGATTAAAGTAGAAATTATAGATGATTATAATAGAATTTTTTTAATAGATAAAGAAACTAGTATAAAAGGAAGTTATGGTGATACTATAAGTTTTCATGCACTTTCGGATACTGTGAAAAACGTTAATATAAGAGATGCTAAATATAAGTTGACTAATTATGATATAACTTTATTGGAGCCAAGAGCTATATGCAATGAATTTTTAAATAGTGATATTAAAATATCATTTGATTCAGGAATTATTATGGTAATTTTCCCTTTAGATTAGAAATTATTAACATAAAATGTATCTTAGTTATATATATTATAATAAAGATATTTTTTATTAATTGATTTATGGGGGTATTATGAAAATATTTGCTATTAAGTTACCTAAATTCTTATCAAAATTTATTAGGTTTTTTATAAGAAAAAAGTAAACTACATAAAATAAATAAAATCTTGAGATATATTTAGTCTCAAGATTTTTTTGTAAATAAAAAAATGCATTATAAATGCATTTTTCTATTTGAACTTATATTGCTCTTTGAACCTTACCAGATCTTAAGCATCTTGTACAAACGTGAACTGTTTTTGGTGTTCCGTTAACTAAAGCTTTTACTCTCTTTATGTTAGGAGCCCAAGTTCTCTTTGATTGACGATGTGAATGGCTGAATTGTACTCCAGATACAACGCCTTTATTACATATCTCGCATCTTCTTGACACTTGAAAACACCTCCTTATTTAATGAAGATAATTCTCTTCAATAGGACAATAAAAATTTTAACACAATAAGTATAAAAAAATCAAGTGAAATATAAAATAATTTGAGGTATTATTTTAATATTAATAGATAAATCTTGAATATTATAAATTTCTAAGCTAAAATAGAAGATATGGAAAGAAAGAGGAGGAGTTGTAATGGTTGGATTTTCAAAAGAAAATGGAGATATACATTACTCTGATGAGGTCTTAGCTAAGATAGTTGGATTATCGACTATGGAATGCTATGGTGTAGTAGGGATGGTATCCAAAAATGCTGGAGAAGGTTTTTGGGAACTTATGAGAGTTGAGAATTTAAGTAAGGGAGTAAAAATATCACTTACTGAGGGAGATAGATTATGTATTGAATTATTTGTAATGGTGGAATACGGAACTAAAATTTCTGTGATAGCTAACAATATAATTCAAAAAGTTCGTTATAGCGTTGAAAACTTTACGGGGCTAAAAGTTTCATCAATAACAGTAAATGTGCAAGCGGTAAGAGTCTAGGAGGTAATGATGGAATATAAATCAATTAATGGCCGTGATTTTTATAACATGGTTGTAAATGCTAGTAATAGATTGTCAGAGGAAAGTGATTTTGTTAATGCGCTAAATGTCTTTCCAGTGCCTGATGGGGATACAGGAACAAATATGTCAATGACATTTAAAGCTGCAGTGAAAGAGATAGAAAACTTGAACTCAACATCTATTGGGGAAGTTTCAAAGGTACTTGCAAAAGGTGCTCTAATGGGAGCAAGAGGTAATTCTGGTGTAATTTTATCTCAAATACTTAGAGGAATTTCAAAGGGATTAGAAGGCCTTAATGAAGCAGATGCAGGTCAAATGATAGCAGCCCTAAAGCAAGGATCAAACGCTGCATATAAGGCAGTAATGAGACCTACAGAAGGTACAATTCTTTCAGTAATTAGAGCAACAGCTGAAGCTGGACTTGAAAGTAATAAAGTAGATGTGGCAGAACTTATGGAAGAAGTGACAAAAGCTGCAAAGGTAATGCTTGATAAGACACCAGATTTGTTGCCAGCTTTAAAGAAGGCTAAGGTTGTTGACTCTGGCGGAATGGGGCTATATATTATATTACAGGGGATGACAGCTGCTCTTAAAGAAGGGATACAAGCGGAAATAAAAGATATAAACATATCTTCTGGAGGAGTTGTTGGAGCACAAGTAACTTCTGATGCAGATATTAAATTTGGATATTGTACTGAATTTATTATATTAGGCGATGCTAATAAGGCAAAAAAATTCCAAGATGAAATAGAACATTTAGGTGATTCTATGATAGTTGTTGGTTATGAAGATGTAATTAAGGTTCATATTCATACAAATGATCCAGGAAATGTGTTATCAAAAGCCGTAAAGCTTGGGGAACTTTCAAAAATAAAAATAGATAATATGAGAGAGGAACATAGAGAACTTTTACTTAGTGAGCAAGAGATAAAAGAAAATACTGAAGTAAAAGAAGAGATAGCAGCTGAGGCTAAAAAATATGCTTTTGTTACTGTTGCTATGGGAAGCGGAATTACAAACATATTTAAAGATCTTGGAGTAGATTATGTCATTGAAGGTGGTCAAACAATGAACCCTTCAACACAAGATATGCTTGAATGTATAAATAAGCTTAATGCTGAACATATATTTATATTGCCAAATAATAAAAATATTATTATGGCAGCATCTCAAGCAGCTGAAATAACTGATAAAGATGTTAGAGTTATTCCAACTACATCAATACAGCAAGGAATAACATGTGTTACTATGTTTAATGGTGATGCTGATGTTGATGATAATGAAGCAGAACTTAAAGAAATTATGAAATCTGTTAAAACTGGATCTATTACATATGCTGTAAGAGATACAGAAATAGATGGACTTGAGATTAAAGAGAATAATATTCTTGGATTAGTTGAAGGCAAGATTAAGGAAGTTGGAGAAGATAAGTTTGAAGTTTCTGAAAAAGTACTTGCAGATATAATAGATGAAGATAGTGAACTTATAACTTTATTCTATGGTAAGGATGTTAGTGAAGATGAAGTAAATAGTTTTGTTTCAAGACTAGAAGAAAAGTATGAGAATTTGGATATTCAATGCTACAAGGGTGATCAGCCTTTATATTACTTCTTAATGGCTGTAGAATAAAATCAGTATAAATATATGAAAAAGCACCTTTGGTGCTTTTTGTGTTTTGGAGGAGAAAAAGTATGGATATATATAGTCCTGTTTCAAGTATTAAGGGGGTAGGACCTAGAGTATTAGAAAAATTGAATAAAGCTGCAATATTTAATATTCTTGATTTGCTTTTGTATTTTCCAAGAGATTATGAGTTTTTAAGTGGAAATCCAGAATTTGAAGAAATAGATTCTGAGACAAGGCAGATATTGACATGCAAAGTTGTAGCAATAAAGAAAGATGTAAGAACTAGAACAGGTAAATTTTTATCAACCATTGAATTTGAATATAAAGGTCATAAAGTTGATTGCAAGTGGTTTAATCAACCATATATTAAAAATAGTTATAGAGTAGGGAATTCTTATAATCTTATGGGAAAGTTCAAAAGAGTAGGAAATATTCTTGAAATTATAAATCCTACATTGGGTAATAGAGATGCGTTAACTAGTGAAATAAAACCAATATATACTTTAAGAGGAGAATTAACAGATAAGTTAATTACAAAATTAGTAATGAGTGTTCTTGATATTGTAGATATTGGTGAGAATCTACCTAAACGCCTTTTAGATAAATATAATTTAATATCACTTGATGAAGCTATTAGAGAAATTCATTTTCCAAAGAATAGAGAGATTTTAGGTATGTCCATTACAAGACTTAAGTTTCAAGAGTTATTTGCATATTCAATGAAGTTACTTTTACTAAAAAATAAAATAAAGAAGAGTAATAATGGTATGAGTTTTCCTTGGAATAATAAATTGAATGAATTAAAGGCGGCTCTTCCTTTTAATTTAACAGAAGCACAGGCTAAAGTAGTTCGAGAGATATTAAGAGATCAAAAAAGTCCATATCCAATGAATAGATTAGTTCAAGGAGATGTAGGAAGTGGAAAAACAATAGTTGCATTAATTGCAATTTATAATACCTACACAAATGGATATAAGTCTGCCTTCATGGTACCAACAGAGATACTTGCCAACCAGCATTATGAAGAAACTAAAAAATTGCTATCTCAGTTTAATGTTGAAATAGAACTATTAACCGGAAGTACATCAAATAAGGAGAAAAAAAGAATTAAAGAAAGAATTAAAGAAGATAAACCATTAGTAGTAATAGGTACTCATGCTTTGATACAAGAGGATGTTGAATTTAATAAATTAGGACTTGTTGTTACAGATGAACAACATAGATTTGGGGTGGAGCAGAGGAGTAAATTAATTAATAAAGGAAAGAGGGCTGATGTAATTGTAATGACAGCTACTCCTATTCCTAGAACTTTAGCACTATATCTTTATTCAGATTTAGATGTATCGGTCATAGATGAACTTCCACCAGGCAGAAAAAAAATTGATACTAGATTTTTTCAAGATAATTCAAGAAATAAGGCATATAATTTAGCTAAAGATGAAATAAAAAAAGGAAGACAAGTTTATATAGTTTGTCCTTTGATTGAAGAAGACGAAAAAGAACAATTAAATTCTGTTGAAAGCATATATAAAAAATTAAAAGATGGTGTATTTAGTGATGTTGATGTAGAGATTCTTCATGGGAAGATGAAAGCTTCAGAAAAGGATGAGATTATAGGGCGATTTAAAGATAATAAAACAAAAGTTCTGATTTCAACTACAGTAATTGAAGTTGGAGTTAATGTGCCTAATGCTTCAGTTATGATAATTGAAAATGCTGAAAGATTTGGGTTAGCACAATTACATCAATTGAGAGGAAGAGTTGGAAGAGGGCAGTATGAATCATATTGTATTTTAATAGCAAATGCTAAAAGCAATACTACTAAAAAGAGAATGACAATTATGACAGAATCAACTGATGGTTTCTTTATTTCAGAACAAGACCTAAAATTAAGAGGTTCTGGTGAAATGTTTGGTATGAAACAGAGTGGGCAAGAAGGGTTACTGTTAGCAGATATTTATGAAGATATAGATATTCTGAGATGTGCAAGAGGAGAAGCAAAACTGATTTTGGAGAATGAAGAACCTGGAAATAAAAGGATGGTTAAGGAAATATCATTAGGATTAGAGAAAAGTAGTAAGTACATTTGTTTCAACTAAAAAAACGTATTGTTGTATATTTTTTATAAATTGTATATACTTAGGTAATGTGATAAAATGTTTATGATATTACATCAAGGAGGACTAAAAGTGAGAATTATAGCAGGTAAGGCAAAAGGTCATAAGTTAATTTCACCAGAAACAATGGAAACTAGACCTACTTTAGATAGAGTTAAAGAAGCTATGTTCAGTTCAATACAAGGTTTTTTAAGAGATGCTGTAGTTGTTGATGTTTTTGCAGGAACAGGAAGTTTGGGATTAGAAGCAGCCAGTAGAGGTGCAAATGAAGTATATTTGGTTGATAAAAGTCCGGTTACTTTTCCTTTATTAAAACAGAATGTAGATAATTTAAATTTTAGCGATTTTTGTACTCCGCTTAATATGGATTCATACGAAGCTTTAAAGATGCTCAGTAAAAAGGGGAAAAAGTTTGACATAATATTTATTGATCCACCTTATTGCAAAGAGATGATTCCAGAAGCTATGAAGATAGTTAAGGAAGACGACATGCTTGTTGAAAATGGTATAGTGGTTACTAAAATAGACACTATTGAAGAAATATATGAAGGATATGAAGACTTAAAGCTTACAAAAAGTAAAAAGTATGGAAATACTACTGTATGTTTTTATCAATATTAAGGAGGATTATAATGAAAATTGCAGTATATCCAGGTAGTTTTGATCCAGTAACTTTAGGACATTTAGATGTAATAGCAAGAGGATCTAAGGTCTTTGATAAAGTTATTGTGGGAGTTTTAGTTAATGTTGATAAAAAAGGATTATTCAATATAGAAGAAAGAGTTGAATTGATAAAAAGAGTTACGAAAAATTTACCCAATGTAGAAGTCGTAAGTTTTGAAGGATTACTAGTGGATTTAATGAGAGAATATAGTGCACATGTAATATTAAAGGGATTAAGAGCTTTTTCAGATTTTGAATATGAATTTCAAATGGCTCTTATGAATAATAAATTAGATCCTGAGGTTGAGACTTTATTTATGATGACATCAGCTGATTATTCATATCTAAGTTCTTCGGCAGTTAAACAGGTTGCAAAGTTTGGAGGAATACTCAAAGGATTGGTTCCTGATGAGATTATTCCAGATATAACAAGAAAGATAAATGAAAAATAATTATGGATGGGGTGGAGTTATGAGTAAATCTATGGATGTAAATGTTGTTGAATTACTTGAATATCTTCAAGATTTAATTGAAAATTCTCCGAAAGTGCCAATAAGCGGAAAAACTATGGTGGATAGAAAAGAAATTTTAGATGTTATTGATCAAATAATAAATTATCTACCGGACCAATTTAAAAAGGCTCAATGGGTAATGAATGAGAAAGACAGAATCATAGGTGAAGCGAAAAAAGAATATGAAGCTGTAAAAAAAGAAACAATAGAGATGATGAGACAGAATGTTGAAAATCATGATGTTGTTAAGGAAGCTAAAGTAAGAGCCCAAGAAATAGTATCGGCAGCAAAGAGAGAAGCTAAGGCTATGAGGCTGGGAGCAAGAGATTATTGTGATGAGATATTAACTGAATTGGATAGAGAAATAGTAGAAAAGAAGGCAGAGCTAATTAAATCTCTTCAAACAAGTTTTGAAGGAGTTGCTGGGGAGATAGATAAAAATTTAAATGGTACTAGCTCTACCATTAAGGAAAATATTAAGGAATTAAGAGATATGAAAAAATAGTTTTTTTATTCCTTTTAAAGTAAGTGTGATAGCCAATAAAGTAATTAATGGAATAAAGTACATAAATGTAGGGATTGTTGCCTCATCACAAGTGAATATTGAAGAGGCGTTAACACTTCCTAAAAACAAATAGGAAACTATTAAAGTTATAAAAAAACTTATTATTCCTTGCAATAACTTTATTAGAGAATACTTAATTAGGGAAATTTTATCTTTGCTAATAAATGAACTAGCTTGTGCTATTATACATAATCCGGAAAAAGAGCATAAAAAGCTTATTGTGCTTAACTTAATAGGAAGAATAAGATTGGATGTAGCGATTAAGTTACATCCATTTGTTATTTCTATGCTGCCTAGTATAACAGAATACAATGAATTAACTGGAATATGCATTAGTAACTCTATTTTGTTGAAAAACATATCTAAATTAGCGCTATGTTTTATTATTCCTATAATTATTGAGAAAATTACTATAAATCCTCCAATTGATATTGTGGTATTAATTGCTTGATCTAAAGATTCTTTTAAAATCTCACCAAAGTTTTTACCAGCGTGAAATTTTGGTATGGGTATGTTTGTCTTTTTATAAATATTATGTTTTTTAGTAAGAATTCCTATAATAATAGGAGAAATATAATTAGCTATAAGTAGTAAATATGAAAGTTTTATATTACCAAGCATAGCTGTTCCTATTGGACCTATAATAAATAGCGGCCCACAATTTGTTGCGATATTTAGTAATCTAGTATATTCATCTCTGTCTATATATCCCAAGTTGTAAATGTCAGAAGAATATTTTGCGCCAAGAGGATACCCGCATAAAATGCTTGCGGTAATAGGAAAGGAGCAATTCTTAGATAAGCCTAAGGGTTTGCAAAATAGTGGGCCTAAAAATTTAGAGTATAAACCAATTCCATCATAGGAAATTAGCAAATTACATATTAAAGTGAAAGGAAGAACAGTTGGTAATATAGATTTAAACCACAACTTGCAGCCGTCTATTGCTGATTTCATAGATTGTTCTAGATTAATTAAGAAAACAACAATCATTATGCTTATAAAAAAGCATATAATATAGTTTTTTTTAAGATTTATCATTTTAAACAATATTGGTATTAATATAATTATTAAAAGCCATAAGAAAACAATGCTAATCATGAAATCACCCCATTCATAGTATTTATATTTCTTATGACTTAATTATATTATAGTTACTTTAAAAATATTGGACTTTTATAATAATCATCGTATGGTGAGATAGAATCGTTAAGTATAGAAAAAGCCTTTGTACCAAGCAAATCAATTTCTAATTTTGTATCATTAATGTTTTTTGGAACCTTAGTAATTATGCTAATCTGATTTTTTTTCTTGATTTCTTTCAAAATCTTACTTCCAGTAGTGTTAAAAGCTAATGGTCTTATGTAATTCGTATTTTCTTTTATTAAATCTTCATAATTATAATTATCTAACCCTATAAAAAATGAAATTAATATTCTATTAATTCTTGTATATGTATATCTTTTACTTTTTATTTTTAAAATTAGTTCATTTAGATTTTTTGCATTAGAAATTTCTTTTAAAATTTTATTTTCAAGTCCTTCTTTTACGCCGAAAACTTTGTTAATCTTTTCACCTTCGGTGAGGATTTTATACTTTAAAAAAGAGAAAATATCATTTCCTTCTACAAACTTGTAATTTTTTTTAACAAGTTTATCTAGTATAGAGTAACTTGCTTCTGGCAATAAAGTTTTAAGTTTTGATAAATCTTTTGATTCATGTAAACATGCTCGTATTGATGTTGCAGAAGGATAGTTGCTATTTATTTCAGTATCATTATAGTTAGAACCAATTCTCTTTAAAGTTTTAGGAACAATAGTGCTATCAATTTTTTTTAGGGCTTTAATATATTCTATAGCTAATATATTATTAGAGTTTGATAGAATTTCGGAACAAGGTACACTTGGCAAAAAAATATTTAAAGCTAGACTTCTTGCTGTGTGAAAAGGGAGTCCTTTTTTTAATTCTTCTTTTAATTTGAGTTTGAAAGCTTCTGGTTCTCTTAGTAAAGTATGGGCAATAAGTTCTAAGTCTTCAATTCTACCGTGCTCACTTCCGAAATATACATTTCTAATAACACCTGTTTTATTAAGAATTTTAATAGCACCTTCAGCAAAAGCTTCGGCTGAGGAAATTGAATAAACTAATGGTAGCTCAATAACAAGATCGACGCCATTTTTTACAGCCATTTCAGCTCTGCTCCATTTATCGGTTATGGCTGGAATACCTCTTTGCATAAAGTTTCCGCTCATTATGCATATAACTCCATCACAGCCAGTATCATTTTTGGCACTTTTTAGATGATGTAAGTGCCCTAAATGAAAAGGATTATATTCAGTAATTATTCCTGTGATATTCATAAAAAATCCTCCTTTTTTAGGATAAACTTATAGTAATTATAACATATTAAATATTAAAGAAATTGATTGTGAATAAATAAACGTTATCTGATAATTAAGACAATTAAAAATCTAAAGACTTTAGCAAAATAGGGGATTTTCGAGAATTTTATGTTGAAATTATTATTGTCTTAGGAGTATAGTATATATTAATAAGGAGTTTTGAAAGGAGAAAAACTATGGAACTTATGAACAAAATTTTGGAAGTAGCAAAATCAGATAAAAAGAGAATCGTACTTCCAGAAGGAAATGAAGAAAGAACAATAACAGCTGCACAACATATACAAGCACAAGGCTTTGCATATCCAGTGTTAGTAGGTGATGATAAAGAAATATTAGATAAAGCAAATGAGTTAGGGGTAGACTTAACTGGAGTAGAAATAGTGAATCCAGAAAAGTCTGATAGACTTCAAGCGTATATTGAAAGCTTTTATGAATTAAGAAAAAATAAGGGGATGACTATAGAAAAGGCAGAAAAAATAGTTAGAGACCCATTATACTTTGGAACAATGATGGTAAAACTTGATGATGCTGATGGAATGGTATCAGGTGCTATACACACAACTGGAGATCTTTTAAGACCAGGTTTGCAAATAATTAAAACTGCACCAGGTGTATCAGTAGTATCAAGCTTTTTTATAATGATGGTACCAGGATCAAACTATGGAGAAGAAGGAATGCTATTATTCTCTGATTGCGCGGTTAATCCAAATCCAAATGAAGATCAATTAGCTGCAATTGCTATTGCAACAGCAGAAACTGCTAAAAATTTATGTAAAATAGATCCAAAGGTTGCAATGTTATCATTCTCAACAATGGGAAGTGCTGATGGTGATTTAGTAACTAAAGTTAGAAATGCCACAGAAAAAGCTAAAGAATTAAGACCAGACTTATTGATAGATGGTGAATTGCAATTAGATGCTGCTATAGTTAAAAAAGTTGCAGATCAAAAAGCTCCTAATAGTAAAGTGGCTGGAAAAGCAAATGTTTTAGTTTTCCCAGATTTACAAGCTGGAAATATTGGGTATAAGTTAGTTCAAAGATTTGCGAATGCAGAAGCAATTGGACCAATATGTCAAGGGTTTGCTAAACCTATCAACGATTTATCAAGAGGCTGTAGCTATGAAGATATAGTTAAAGTAGTAGCTATTACAGCAGTTCAAGCACAAAGCGTAAAATAATATTAGATATAGATATAGATATAGATATAGATATAGATATAGATGTATATAAGGGGGATTTACTAATGAAAGTTTTAGTTATTAACTGTGGAAGCTCTTCACTTAAGTATCAACTTATTGATATGACAAATGAAGAATTACTGGCTCAAGGGTTAGTTGAAAGAATAGGAATTGCTGGATCGATTTTAACTCAAAAAGTAAGTGGTAAGGGCAAGTATATAATAGAAGAGCCAATGAATGATCATAAGGATGCAATCAAACATGTGGTAAATGCTTTAATTCATGATGAGCATGGTGTTATTAAGAATATGGATGAAATATCAGCAGTTGGACACAGAGTTGTTCATGGAGGAGAAAAATATTCAGAATCTGTACTAGTAAATGATGAGGTTATGAGTTATCTAGAGGAGTGTGTTAAGCTAGCTCCTCTACATAATAGACCAAATATAATAGGGATAGAAGCATGTAAATCTTTAATGCCCAATGTACCTATGGCTGTAGTGTTTGATACTGCTTTCCATGGAACAATGCCAGAAAAAGCATTTTTATATGCTCTTCCATATGAATTATATGAAAAACATTCAATAAGAAAATATGGATTCCATGGTACAAGCCATAAATATGTTTCTAGAAAAGTTGCAGAAGTTATGGGTAGAGATGTTGAAGATCTAAAGATAATTACTTGCCATATAGGGGCTGGAGCTAGTATTGCTGCAGTTAAAGGTGGAAAGTCTATTGATACAACAATGGGATTCACTCCACTTGACGGTGTAATTATGGGAACTAGAACAGGAAGCATAGACCCTGCGATAGTAATATATTTAGTTAAGGAACTTGGCTATTCTATAGATGAAGTTAATGAAATTTTAAATAAGAAATCTGGACTTCTTGGTATTACAGAAATGAGTTCAGATATGAGAGATATAAAAGAAGCTGCATATAAAAAAGGAGATAAGAGAGCTCAACTTGCAATAGATATGTACACATATAGCATAAAAACTAAGATAGGTGCATATTCAGCTGCAATGGGTGGAGTAGATGTTATAGTATTTACTGCAGGCGTTGGAGAAAATTCTTTTGAAACAAGAAGAGACATTTTAGAAGATCTTGAATATTTGGGTATTAAGTTAGATAGTGAAAGAAACAACGTAATGGGTGAAACAGCTCTTATTACAACAGATGATTCAAAGGTAAAAGTTTATGTAATTCCAACTAATGAGGAGTTAATGATAGCTAAAGAAACAGTAGATTTGTTAAAATAAGTCCTTGACTTTTTTCCTGTGGCTTTATATAATGAATTGTGTTTATTCAGTAAATATTTTAGCTAAGGAGTGAAAATGCTCTTTAATGAGCAGTTTTTATGAAGATACAATTTTCAGATTTAATATCTAAAAGAGAAAGAAGAAAGAGTATTTCCTATAAGTTTAGCCTTGAACCTTTTTATTTTGAAGGAGACAAGATTAGACCTATTTCAGAGATAGAAGTAGATGGAGTTGCTATCTCAGATAATGAAATAGTAGTTATAAAAGCTCATATTAATGTTCAGTTAGAACTAATTTGTTCTAGATGCTTAGAGGCCTTTATCTATCCAGTAGATATTGATATAGAAGAAAGGTTTACAACTGATATAAATCTTCGTGAAGAAGAAGAAATAACTTTTGTAGATGATGATGTTTTAGACATCACTGAAATTGTTGAAAGTTCAATTATTTCAACCTTGCCTATAAAAAGACTTTGCAGGAAAGATTGCAAAGGACTTTGTCAAAGTTGCGGTATTAATTTAAATAAGGAAACTTGCAACTGCAGTAGCGATGATTATGATCCTAGGCTAGAAGGCTTAAGAGCATTGCTAAATAATAAGGAGGTGTAAGCATGGGAAATCCAGCAAGAAAGACATATAAAGCTAAAAGAGATTCAAGAAGAGCTCAAACATTCAAAGCGAGCATTCCTGGTATAATTGAGTGTCCTCAATGCCATGAAATGAAACTTGCTCATAGAGTATGTAAAAATTGTGGTTACTATAAGGGTAAAGAAGTAGTAGTTACTGAAGAATAAAGAAAGTCTTATGACTTTCTTTTCTTTTATATATAGAAAAAGGAGAGAAAATTATGAAGATAGCTATTGACGGAATGGGCGGAGATAATGCACCACAAGCCGTAGTAGATGGAGTGGTTCAAGCTATAGAGGAAAATAGTGATATAGAAATTTACATTACTGGTCCAAAAGATAAAATTGAAGCAGAGCTTTCAAAATTTAATTATCCTAAAGAAAAGATAACAGTAATTGATGCTACAGAAGTTATTTCACCTAATGAACATCCTGTAATGGCACTTAGAAAGAAGAAGGACTCTAGTATTGTAAAGGCTTTGGATTTGGTCAAATCTGGGGAATGCGAGGCTATTATTTCGGCAGGGAGTACAGGAGCTTTCTTAGCAGGGTGTACCCTTATTGTTGGAAGGATTAAAGGGGTTGAAAGAGCAGCTTTAGCACCAATAATGCCTGGTAGAAAAGGAAACTTTATGGTAGTAGATGCAGGAGCTAATGTAGATTGTAAACCATCTTATCTTGTCCAATTTGCACATATGGGGAAAATATACTATGAAGCTATGTTTAATAATAAAAGCGCTACAGTTGGATTGATAAATATAGGTGCTGAAGAAGAAAAGGGAAATGACTTAACAAAGAATACATATAAACTTCTAAAGGAAGAAAATTTGAATTTTATTGGTAATGTTGAACCAAGAGATATTCCTAAAGGAGAGGTTAATATTTTGGTAGCGGATGGTTTTGTTGGTAACACTGTTTTAAAGATGTATGAAGGTTCTGCTTTAAGTTTATTAGGAATAATAAAAGATGAAATTTATTCTGCGCCGCTAATTTCCAAGATAGGAGCAGCCCTTTTAAAACCTGTGTTTAAGAAGTTGATGGTTAAATTTGATTACGAAGAGGTTGGAGGAGCTCCTTTTTTAGGTGTTAATGGTATATGTATAAAAGCACATGGAAGCTCTGATGGAAAAGCTTTTAAGAATGCTATTAAACAAACAAAGATATTTAGCGAAAAAAAGATCTTGAAAAAAATTCAAGCTGAGATTGGTGAAAAAAATTAAAAATCTCTTTTTTTTAAAAGTCGTATTGACGAATATATTTATATATACTATTATCTAAATGAAAGGACTTTGGAGGTGAATACGATGTTTGAAAAAATACAAGAAATTATAGCTGATAAATTAAGCGTTGATGCTCAAGATATTACTTTAGATTCATCATTTATAGATGATTTAAATGCAGATTCATTAGATATTGTAGAACTTATAATGGCGTTAGAAGATGAATTAGATTTAGAGATTCCGGATGAAGATGTTGAAGGCTTTAAAACAGTTGGAGACGTTGTTAATTATGTAAAAGCACATCACGAGGAATAATGTAATCCCGCAACTTTCGCGGGATTTTAATTTTATTTAGTTTATTCTTGAATTTATTAGAAAACTCTAAAAATTGAAGAATAAACTTTTAGAGGAGAGTATTAAATGAATAATTTTAATTTAACTGTGGTAGAGGAAACTATAGGGGTTAAGTTTAATAATGATAAGTTAATTAAGATTGCGTTAACACATAGTTCATATGCAAAACAATTTAAAGATGGTTCATATAATGAAAGACTTGAATTTTTAGGCGATTCCGTTTTGCAATTATGTATAACTGAATATTTATTTACTAACTATAAAAGTAAGGCAGAAGGTGAGTTAACGAAACTTAGAAGTTTAATTGTATGTGAAAACTCACTTTACATAGTAGCTCAAAAACTGAAGTTAGGCAATTTTATTAGGATGAGCAGAGGGGAAGAATTAACAGGAGGTAGAGAGAGAACATCAATTCAAGCAGATGCTGTTGAAGCTGTTATAGCTGCTATTTATCTAGATAGAGGGATTGAAGAAGCTAGCAAATTTATTTTAAGAGAATTTAAGGATTTAATAAATAAAGCTATTAAGAATAAGATAATCTTAGATTTTAAAACAAAACTTCAAGAGCATCTCCAAGTGAATGGAGAAGTTGATATAAACTATGAATTGGAGAAATATGAAGGACCACCACATAACAGAAGATTTTTTGTTAATGTATTAGTAGGTAATAAAGAGATGGGAAGAGGTTCTGGACTAAGTAAAAAGGAAGCAGAACAAAATGCAGCCAAAAAGGCACTTATAAGTTTGGAGGTAATTGATGAGTAAGAATTATTATATTATTCCTATCTTTGTTCCTCATGAAGGTTGTCCTCATGATTGCGTTTTTTGTAATCAAGATAGAATAACAGGAGTAAAAGATAAAGTAACAGCTGATACAGTGTATAATATAGTAAATGAGTATCTAAAGACAATTAATAGAGAAAATTCAACAGTTGAAATATCATTTTTTGGAGGTACTTTTACAGGTATTAAAGAAGAAAAACAAAGAGAATTGCTAAAGGTTGCTAAAGAATATAAAGATAAGGGATTAATAGATAAAATAAGAATGTCAACTAGACCAGATTATATAGATGACTATATATTATCATATCTAAAAGAATATGATGTTGATATTATAGAGTTAGGAGTTCAATCTTTAGATGATTCTGTATTAATTGCAGCAGGAAGAGGTCATACTGCAGCTGAAGTAGAAAAGGCATCTAAACTAATAAAAAAGTATGGAATAGTACTTGGACATCAAATTATGCCTGGACTTCCTAATGATAGTTTTGAGAAGGATATAATATCAGTTAAAAAATCTATTGAAATGAAACCAGATATATGCAGAATATACCCTTCTTTAGTTATAAAAGATACTCCGATGGAAATTATGTACAATAGAGGCGAATATATCCCTTACTCATTGGAAGAAGCTGTGGAGATATGTAAGGTTTTGTATAAGCTTTATAATGATTCGCATATAAATGTTATAAGAATAGGGCTTCAACCAACCGATGATATATCAGAAGGAAAAGATGTAGTTGCGGGTCCTTTCCACCCAGCTTTTAGAGAGTTAGTTGAAGGTAGCATATTAGCAGATAAAGTTAGAGATGAATTAAAAGAAAGTTATAAAGGTATAATTAAAATAAACAAAAGAGATTTAAGTAAACTTTATACAAATAGAAAGTTTTATTTTAATAAACTAGTTGATGAAGGTTACAAGCTAAAGGTAGTGACGAGTGATGATATCCTTAGAGGAGATATAATAATAGAAAAAGATTGCTAACTTTAAATTTGGCTGCTTCAAATAAATCTTTTATTTGAAGCAGTCCTTTTTTATTGAGAGAATAGATAATATTGAAATTATTATGTTTTTACTATAAACTTAGACTAGAAGAATAGGAGTGGTTAGTGTGAAGAGACAAACAAGACAAAAAATTATGTATGTTCTTACAATATTATTAGTTATTATTTTTATTGCTGGATTGCTTCCAACTATATTTAGATAATAAGGAGTGAATAGATTGTTTTTGAAATCTCTTGAGATAAGAGGGTTTAAATCCTTTGCAGATAAAACAGAGTTAAAATTTAAAAAGGGTGTAACAGCGGTTGTAGGGCCTAATGGCAGTGGTAAAAGCAATATATCTGACTCCGTAAGATGGGTTTTAGGAGAACAAAGTGTAAAAACTCTTAGAGGAGGTAAGATGGAAGATGTTATTTTTGCAGGGACTCAGTTTAGAAAGCCTGTAGGATTAGCACAAGTTTCACTGACTTTAGATAATGAAGATGGTACCCTTTCAACCGATTATAATGAAGTAACAGTTTCTAGAAGAATATTTAGATCAGGGGAGACTGAATACTTAATAAATGGAACAAAGTGTAGATTGAAAGATATAACTCAGTTGTTTATGGATACTGGTATAGGAAAAGAAGGTTATTCTTTAATTGGACAAGGTAAAATTGAAGCTATTTTAAGTGGAAAGCCGGAAGAAAGAAGGGCCTTACTTGAAGAAGCTGCGGGTATAGTTAAATATAAATCTAGAAAAGAAGAAGCTGAAAAGAAGTTATCAAATACAGATGACAATTTAGTTAGAATAAGGGATATTATTTCTACCTATGAAGAGAGAATAGAGCCGTTAAGAGTTGAAAGAGAAAAAGCTTTGAAATATAAAGAAATATCAGATGAGCTTAAAGAGAAGGAAGTTTCTATATTAGTTCATAACATAAAACAAATTGAAGAAATTTTGAATGGTTGTATAGAAGATGTTACTAAAGGCCAAAATAGCCTAAGTAGAAAGAAAGAAGCATTAGTTGAAGAAAAAGAAAAGCTAAGGATTTTAGAAGAATCTATAGAGAATTTAGAAAAGAAAACATCTGAAGAAAAGGCTGAGTATTATGGAAAGAAAGAAGAAATATCACAGATTTCTAATGATATAGAAATATATAAAGAGAGAATTAAGAACCTAGAAAGTATAATTGAAAAAAATTGTATAACAATAGAAGAGGTTAAGAACAAGATTCTTAAACTTTTTGAAGACAAGCATAATGCAGAAATGGAATTATACCAAAAGTTAGAAGAGCAAAAAGTTAAAGAAGAAGAAATTATTAAAGTTGAAAATAATAATGTCGAGTCAATAGATAAAATTTCAGAAATAGAGAATCAAATAAAAAGGTTAAAGGATGATGAACTTGAACTGTTAAAGGGATATTCTGAAATTAGTAATTCTATAGTTCTAATTAAAAATGATTTAACTTTAAAGAAAGAAAAAATTGAAATTGCTGAGGCGGCTCTTGTATCTACGGAAGGAAATATTAAAATTAATGTAGCTACATTAGAAAGTCTTAAAGAAAAGCTTGAAAAAAGCAAGTCTGAAGTAAGAACTATAGAAACTTCTATTATAGACAAAAAGAAAGAAATAGCTAGTTTAAGTGGGAAGATTACAAAAAAAGAGAGTGAGATCAGGAATTTAAATAAAGCAATAAATGAGATAGAAGCAAATAAAAATATTTTGACTAACTTAGAAAAGCATTACGAAGGTTATAACAGATCTGTAAAAATATTAATGGAGAGAATTGATAAAGGTTATATTCCAGAGGCAAATGGCACAAAGGTAGTTGGAGAAGTGTTTAATGTTAAAAAAGAGTATGAAACAGCTATTGAAATAGCGTTAGGTGCTGGGATTTCAAATGTTATAACAGATAATGATAAAGTAGCTAAAGATCTTATTAACTATTTAAAGAAAAATAATTTAGGTAGAGCTACATTTTTACCTTTAAATAATATTAGGGGAAACATACTACAGTTAGACAATTCAATAAAGAGCATGAATGGTTTTGTTGGAATTGCTTCTGAGATTGTTGAATATGATAAAAAGTATGAAAAAGCTATTAACAATCTTTTGGGAAGAACCATAGTATGCACTGATATGGATGCTGCTTTAGCTATATCAAAACGTGGGAATAACAGCTATAGAATAGTGACTTTAAGTGGAGAAATAATAGCACCAGGAGGAGCTTTAACTGGAGGTAGTATTCATACAAAAAATGCTAATATATTAGGAAGAAAGAGAGAAATTGAAACTTTAGGTGAAGAATTAGAAATAAAGAAAGCTGAATTATCTAAGGAATTAGATGTGTTTGAAACTTTAAAACTAAATCTTAAAGAGTTAGATGAAGAAATTTTAAATTGTAGAGATGAAGTTCATTTTAAAAATGTTGAAGTTGCTAAAAATGAAAGTGAAATAGGTGTTTTAAAAAATGAAATAGAGAAACTAACTCATAGTATCCAGGTTTCTAATGGAGAGATAAAAAGAAATGAAGACGATATTGAAAAATTAAAAATCTCATTGAGTGAAAAGGAAAATGAGTTAAATAATTTAGAAGGGCAAAAATCTTCAAATAAAGATAAAATTTTAGAATTAGATACAACTTTGTTAAATTCAAGAGACAAGGTGAATGAAGCTCGCGAGAAGTTGACTGAATTAAAGGTAAACAAAGCTTCATTAGATGAAGTTATATTAAATAAAACAAATGAAATTTCAAGAGTTGATTTTGAAGTAAATGAGAATAATTTGAGAATTAAAAAGATGGAAGAGGAAAATACAAATAATGAACAACGCATTAGTGAATTGGGCGGAAGAGTTTCTTCAAAGGCAGAAGATATTAGACTTATTGAAGAGCGAATTAAGCATTTAGAAGAGTTGTTTAAAGAGGAAGAGTTCCGAAAAGAAAAGCTTAAGGAAGACTTTAGAAAAAAGGATAGTTTAATTAATGAATCCTTAGATATAATAAATAAGGAAGAAGGAGAACTTAATAAGAAAGAAGTTCAAAAAGCAAAAAGTGAGATGGAAAAGGATAATCTTTATACAAAATTAAACGAGGAACTTAATCTTACTTTTGCAGAAGCTTTAGAAATAGCTAAAGAGGTTTTTGATGTTAATAGTTTAAAAGACCATATTTCAAGCTTAAAGCGAAAAGTAACAGCACTTGGAATAGTAAATTTAGCAGCTATTGAAGAGTATGAAGAAATAAAAGAAAAATACGAATTTATGTCTTCTCAAGAAAAGGACTTAGAAATGGCTAAGAAAGAACTTTTAGAAGTTATTGATGAAATGACATCTAGTATGAAGGTAATGTTTAAAGAAAACTTTAAGATTCTTAATAGAAACTTTGATATTACTTTTAAGGAGTTATTTAAAGGTGGAAGTGCTGAACTTATATTATCAGAAGGTGATGAACTTACTGCTAATATAGATATTAATGTTGAACCACCAGGAAAAAAACTTCAAAATATAAATCTTATGTCAGGAGGAGAAAAGGTATTATCGGCTATTGCATTATTATTTGCTATTTTGAAGATGAAGCCAACACCTTTCTGTATATTAGATGAGATAGAAGCCGCACTAGATGATGCAAATGTTTATAGATATGCAGAATTTCTAAAGGAATTTTCACATGGAACTCAGTTTATAGTTATTACCCATAGAAAAGGGACTATGGAAGCTAGTGATGTTATGTATGGTGTTACCATGGAAGAAAAAGGGGTTTCTAAAGTAGTTTCAGTTGATTTAAGTAAAAATTAGGAGGAAAGTTATGTTTGGAAATTTGTTTGATAAATTAAAATCTGGGTTAGCAAAAACAAGAGATGGACTAACAGATAAAATTAATGAGGCTCTTAAACTTGCAGTTACGATAGATGATGATTTGTATGAAGAATTAGAAGAGATACTTATAACATCTGATATAGGTATGGATACTACCTTAGAAATTATAGATAGACTAAAAACTAAGATAAGAAAAGAAAAAATTAATGATACAGAAGAAGTTTTGCCTGCTTTAAAGACAGTTATCAAAGAGATGCTTCTTGAGGGAAATGATGTCAAAGATAGTGGTGCTCAAAAGAAAGTTCTTTTGGTGATTGGAGTTAATGGTGTGGGTAAAACTACTTCAATAGGAAAATTGGCTTCAAAAAATAAAAAGGAAGGGAAGAAGGTTTTGTTGGCGGCAGCAGACACTTTTAGAGCAGCAGCTATTGATCAATTAGATATATGGAGTCAAAGGGCTGGGGTGGATATAGTTAAACATGGTGAAGGTTCAGATCCAGCTGCAGTTGTATTTGATGGTATTCAAGCAGCAAAAGCTAGAAATGTAGATTTACTTATTTGCGATACAGCAGGTAGACTTCATAATAAGAAAAATCTTATGAATGAGTTATCGAAGATAAACAGAATAATTGATAGGGAATATGGAGAAGAAAATAAAGAAACTTTGTTAGTTTTAGACGGAACAACAGGTCAAAATGCAGTAATACAGGCAAAACAGTTTATGGAGGCTTGTCCTATAGACGGTATTATTTTGACAAAGTTAGATGGTACTGCTAAGGGTGGGGTAGTTATATCTATAAAACAAACTTTGAATATCCCTGTAAGATATATAGGTGTAGGTGAAGGTGTAGATGATTTGCAAGAATTTGATGCAGAAAGTTTTGCAGAAGCGCTATTTTAAATAATTAAAGGTGTTAAGTAAAAATACTTGACACCAGTTTGAAAATTTGTTATTATCTCTTTTGTGGGTAAGGTGATTAAGAATGGAAGATAGGGTCGAAATTTCATTACTTATGGACTTTTATAGTCCACTATTAACTGAAAAACAACGTAACATTATGGAGTTATATTATAATGAGGATTTATCCTTAGCTGAAATAGCTGAACTGAATAACACAAGTCGTCAAGCTATCCATGATTTAATAAAAAGATGTTACAAGTTACTTTTATCTTATGAGAATAAACTTAACTTACTTCAAAAGAGTATGAATCGAGAAAATAGAATTATAGATTTCTTAGATAATTTAAAAGTTAAATATTCTATAAATGATAAAGAATATGAGACGTTAAAAAGTGAACTAGAGGATTTATAGTAAATTAGGAGGTTTAGTATGGCTTTTGAAGGATTAGGAGAAAAGCTTCAAGGAACTCTTAAAAAATTAAGAGGTAAAGGGAAGCTTAACGAAAAAGATATTAAAGAAGCTATGAGGGAAGTAAAACTAGCATTATTAGAGGCTGATGTAAACTACAAAGTTGTTAAAAACTTTGTTTCAAATGTTAGTAGCAAATGTGTTGGAGAAGAAGTTTTACAAAGCTTAACACCAGGTCAACAGGTAGTTAAAATAGTTAATGATGAGCTTACAAACCTTATGGGTGGAAGTGAGAGTAAAATTAATTATTCTAGCATGGGGCCTACAGTAATTATGCTTGTTGGACTTCAAGGTGCAGGTAAAACTACTATGTGTGGTAAACTTGCATTGGAACTTAGAAAGAACAATAAAAAACCTTTGCTTGTAGCATGTGATATATATAGACCAGCAGCTATAAAGCAATTGCAGGTTGTTGGTAAACAGATCGATGTTCCTGTATTTACTATGGGCGATAAAATATCACCAGTGGACATAGCTAAAGCGGCTATTAAACAAGGTAGAGAAGATGGCAATAATGTTATTATAATAGATACAGCTGGTAGACTTCACATAGATGAAGAACTTATGCAAGAGCTCAAAGATGTGAAGGAAAACATTAATCCAAATGAAATTTTGTTAGTTGTAGATTCAATGACTGGTCAAGATGCTGTAAATGTTGCAGAAAGCTTCAATAAAGAACTTGATGTTTCAGGTGTTATCTTGACAAAGCTTGATGGAGACACAAGAGGTGGTGCTGCTTTATCTATAAGGAGTATTACTGAAAAACCAATAAAGTTTGTTGGTGTCGGCGAAAAAATGAATGATTTTGAAGTTTTCTACCCAGATAGAATGGCTTCAAGAATTTTGGGTATGGGAGACGTATTGTCTTTAATAGAAAAGGCTCAGGAAGCTATTGATGAAAAAGAAGCTGGAGACTTAGCTAAAAAGATGATGGGCGCTGAACTGAATTTTGAGGATTTCCTTTCAGCTATGACTCAAATGAAAAAGCTTGGCCCAATAAATAAACTTTTAGAGATGGTTCCAGGTGTTGATTCTAGTGCTCTTGGGCAAATTGATGCTGAAAAGAGCGAAAAACAAATGGCTAAGACGGAAGCTATAATTTATTCTATGACATTAAAAGAAAGAAGAAATCCATCACTTGTAATAGGATCTTCTTCAAGAAAGAAGAGAATTGCATTAGGTGCAGGTACAACAATACAAGAAGTTAATAAACTTATTAAAGGCTATGAAACTATGAAGAAAAGTATGAAACAAATGAAGTCGCTGACCAAGAAGTCGAAAAAAGGATTATTTGGCAAGATGCCTTTCATGAGTTAAATATATAGATAACCTTTGAAGGAGGTGAAATAAACATGGCAGTAAAGATAAGACTTAGAAGAATGGGTGCTAAGAAAGCTCCTTTCTATAGAATAGTAGTTGCTGATTCAAGAAGTCCAAGAGATGGAAGATTTATCGAAGAAATTGGATACTACAACCCAGTTGTTAAACCAATAGAAGTTAAAGTTAATGAAGAAAAAGCTACTGAATGGTTAAAAAAGGGTGCTCAACCTACAGATGTAGTTAAGAGACTTTTCGACCAAGCAGGCCTTAACAAGTAATTTTTGGAGGTGAACGCTGTAAGCAGAATTTGTTTACAGGCACTATATGAAAGAATTAGTTGAGATAATAGCTAAATCCCTTGTTGATAAACCAGAAGATGTTCAGGTTAATGAAGTGGTTCAAGAAGAATCTATCATACTTGAACTTAAGGTTAATAAAGAAGATGTGGGAAAAGTTATAGGAAAACAAGGTAGAATAGCTAAAGCTATTCGAACTGTAGTAAAGGCTGCAGCAATAAAGGAAGAAAAAAAAGTAGTAGTAGAAATAATCTAAAATTAAGAGTTAGGTGTAGCCTAACTCTTTTTAGGCATACGAAAGAAATAAT
>NZ_SULK01000002.1:105181-139627 GCF_007115085.1 Clostridium sp. HBUAS56017
AAGTTAATTATGTTTAGCTTATTATATTTAGAAAGTATGCATACATTTACCTATAAGAAGAGGTGAAAATATATGAATAACGAATTTTTTCAAGTTGGGCAGATAGTAAATACTCACGGAATAAAGGGTGAAGTTAAGGTTATGTGCCTTACTGATAATCCAGAAAATTTTAAAAGATATAAAAAGGTATTAGTAGATGATAAGTGGTTAGAAATATTAGGTGTTAAATTCCAAAAGGACAGAGTTATTTTAAAGCTTGAAGGAATTAATGATATGAATACAGCCGAAGAATATAAAACAAAATTTTTAAGTGTACCTAGGGATGAAGAACCAGAGCTCGAAGAAAATACATTTTATGTGGTGGATATAATAGGCTGTACAGTATATGATACTGAAGGTAAAGATTTAGGAAAAGTTTTTGATGTAATAGAAACTAAGAATAATGATGTTTATTGGATTAAAGAACCAAAACAATTACTAATACCAGTTCTTCCGGATATAGTACTAGATGTGGATGTGGAAGAGAAAAAAATACTCATTAGTCCTGTAGGAGAATGGCAAGATGAAGATTAGTGTGCTAACACTTTTCCCAGAAATGTTTTCTATATTTGATAGTTCAATTATTGGAAGAGCAAAGGAAAAAGGATTGGTTGAAATGGAGTATGTTAATATTAGAGATCATACTCTTAGTAAACATAAGAAAGTAGATGACTATCCTTACGGTGGTGGTGCAGGAATGGTTATGGCTGCGCAACCTTTAGTAGATTCAATTAAAGTCTGTAAGGAAAAGAATAAAGGCAAGGTAATATTTTTAGGACCTAGAGGAAAGACTTTTTCTCAAGACATGGCAAAAAAACTTTCTAGAGAAAAAGAACTAATATTTGTATGTGGTCATTATGAAGGAATAGATGAAAGAGTGTATAAGCATATTGATATGGAGATATCTTTAGGGGATTTTGTACTAACTGGCGGTGAAATGGCAGCAATACCTGTAATTGATTCTATCTTAAGACTAGTTCCTGGGGTTTTGGGAAGGGAAGAAAGCTTTATTGAAGAATCTTATTCAGATGGGCTTTTAGAGTACCCACAATATACAAGACCAGAAGTATATGAAGGAGATAAGGTTCCAGAAGTACTATTATCTGGTCATCATGAGAATATAAGAAAGTGGAGAAGAAAGCAGTCTCTTTTAATTACTAAAAAAAGAAGAATAGATCTTTACAAAAAGGTTGAATTAAGCAAGGAAGATGTAAAAATATTAAATAATGATAAAATATAAAAAAATCTTGCTTAAAGAATTTTGCTATGATACAATATAATTTGTGCTAGTACGGGCGCTCCTCTGTGGAACAAGGCTTTTGCATGAACGTCAAAATTATCTAAAGGAGGAATGCACAATGAACGAAATATTAAGACAAATAGAACAAGAACAAATCAGAACTGATTTACCAAGCTTTAATGTTGGTGATACTATTAAAGTTCACGTAAAAATTAAAGAAGGTAACAGAGAGAGAGTTCAAGCTTTTGAAGGAACTGTTATTAAGAAGCAAAATGGTGGTTTAAGAGAAACTTTTACTGTAAGAAGAGTTGCTTATGGTACAGGTGTTGAAAGAACTTTCCCAATCAATGCTCCAATCATCGAAAAGATTGAAGTTACTAGAAGAGGTAAAGTAAGAAGAGCTAAATTATTCTACTTAAGAGATAGAGTAGGTAAGGCTGCTAAAGTTAAAGAATTATTAAGATAATTTTTCTTTTGGGAAGGGGGACTGTAAAGTCCTCTTTTTTCTTACTTAAATTTAGGAGGTAAATGTATGGCTATAAATTGGTTTCCAGGACATATGAAAAAGACTCAAAGAGAGATCAAAGAAAACTTAAAATTAGTGGATGCTGTTATTGAAATAAGGGATGCAAGGATTCCAAAGAGTTCTGCAAACCCTGATATAGATAAATTAGTTGGAAGTAAACCTAGGATAATATTATTAAATAAATGTGACTTAACAGAAAGAAAAGTAACCAATAATTGGATAAGTGCTTTATCTAGTGATAATATAAGGGTTTTAGAAGTGAATTGTTTAAAAGGTATAGGAACAAATGCAATAAGACCAGCATTGTTAGAACTTTTAAAGGAAAAGCATGATAGACTTAAGGCTAAAGGCTTGGTTAATATTACAACTAGGGTAATGGTTGTAGGTATTCCAAATTGCGGTAAGTCAACATTTATTAATAAAATGGCTAGGAATACAATAGCAAAAACAGGAGATAGACCAGGAGTAACTAAAAATAAACAATGGATAAAAACTTCAATAGGGATAGAATTGTTAGATACTCCAGGAGTATTATGGCCTAAATTTGAAGATGAGGAAACTGCTCTGAATTTAGCGTTTACTGGAGCTATTAAAGATGAAGTTATGGATATAGAAGAATTAGCTTATAAATTAGTGGAAAGATTGCAAACTTTCTATCCTGAAAAGCTAATAGAAAGGTATAAGATAGAGGAAGTTTTTGATAATCCGTTAGAAACACTTGATGCTATAGCTATTAAAAGAGGGTGCATAATGAAAGGAAGAGAGATTGATTATAATAGAATAGCTGTTATTCTATTAGATGAATTTAGAGGTGGAAAAATAGGAAATATAACTTTGGAGAGACCCTAAGTAAAGGAGAAAATTATGAAACCTTTTAACATGGAAATAAGTTCATTAAGTTATAAAGAGGTAAAGACATATATTGATGAAATTGATATATATGAAGAAATGAAGGAAGATAATTTCTTCAGATTAATAGAAAATTTAAAGAGTGACAGTAGAAAAAATGTTTCATCTTTGGGAATTAGACTTGAAAAAAGTAAAGAAAAGATAGAAAAAGAGATCTCAAGAGTAAGATCTATGTATGAATTTGATAGGTCATTTGGTGATTATAAATACATAGCTGGAGTAGATGAAGTTGGTAGAGGTCCCTTGGCAGGTCCCATAGTTGCTTGTGCAGTAATTTTAGACGAAGATGTATTAGATGAAGAGCTAATTTTAGGCATAAATGATTCCAAGAAACTTTCGGAAAAGAAAAGAGAAGAACTTGCAAGTATAATAAGGGAAAAGGCGCTAGCTTATGAGATAGCTATTTCATCGCATACTGAGATAGATAATAAAGGAATAGCATATTCCAATAATAAGGTCTTTTTAGATGCATGTAATAATTTGAATATAAAACCTGATTTAGTTTTATCTGATGGATATTTGGTGAAAAGTATTAATATAGAAAATAAGTATGTAATAAAAGGGGATACAAAGAGTGCGTGTATTGCTGCTGCCTCTATAGTAGCAAAGGTGTATAGAGATAATCTTATGAAGAAATATGCTGAAAAATATCCATACTATAATTTTGAAGATAATGCAGGTTATGGGACGATTAAACATGTAGAAGGATTAAAGAAGTTTGGTCCTTGTGAGATACATAGAAAGAGTTTTTTAACAAAGATACTTTAAATATGATTTAAGTGTTTTAAAATAACTAAAAGTTGTTTTGAGGCACTTTTGTTTTTTTAGAGAACTAGATAATAAAAATTGAACATTTTAAATAGAAGTTCTAATTATTAAAATGCATTTTCAATATGATTTACTCTATAGTTTTCATCATAATAATTTAAGTATATTTCTATAACATCAAATCTAATGTTAAGATTATAGAGTTTCTTCTTTTGAATAAAATAGGAAGCAATGAATTTTATTGTGATAACCTTAAAATAATTAATTGATTCTGAGGGAAATCCATAATTTTTATTATATCTTGTTTTTACTTCAGTAAATATTAGGATATCCTCAATTTTTGATATAATATCAATTTCACCTCTTGCAGTTCGAAAATTTCTCTCTAATATTAGATGATTTTTGCTTTGGAGAAATTTTGTAGCTAAGTCTTCTCCATAATTTCCTATATGTTTGTTATCTTTAAACATGTATACCTCCAATAAAAATATATTAAGATGATATCCATTTCTATAAAAAAATAATCTTCATATATTAGGTTTAACTATCATGTCTATGGTAATAATCTAGAGGGGTGATAAATATGGCAATAAAAATTTATAGTGCAACATGTTCAGAGCTAAAAGGAATAGTGATTGAAGTAGAAGTTGATATTACACGTGGTATTCCCAATTTTTCAATAGTAGGATTACCAGATGCATCGGTAAAAGAGGCAAAGGAAAGAGTTAGATCTGCAATAATAAATAGTGGCTTTGAATTTCCACTAGGTAGGATAACAATAAATCTGGCACCAGCAGATGTTAGGAAAATTGGATCATTGTTAGATTTGCCTATAGCTTTAGGAATACTTATGGAAACAAGACAAATGAGAGAAATAGATTTTAATGAATATATTTTCTTTGGTGAACTTTCTCTAATGGGAGATATTAAAAGAGTAAAAGGAACTCTCCCTATAATATTAGAAGGGATTGAAAAGAAATTTAATAAGTTTGTGTTTCCTTATGATAATGTAAATGAATGCATATATGATAAAGGTTCATACTATCCGTTTAACAGTTTACAGGAAGTGGTTTCGTTTATAAATTACGAAGATGTTCTTCCGTTTGAAATGGACGACTTTGAATTTAAAAGGAACGCAGAAATTTTTGATTATTCAAATATAATAGGACAAGAAAATGCAAAACGTGGTATGGAAATTGCTGCTGCTGGTAATCATAATGTAATACTGTATGGCAGCACAGGAGTTGGGAAAAGTATGCTAGCTAAAGCACTTCCTTCAATACTTCCTGACTTATCCAAGTCAGAAGAATTGGAAATTGCAAAAATATATAGTATATCTGGATTGCTAGAAGAAGGTAGCAGGGTTGATAGACCTTTTAGAACCCCTCACCATACAGCTACAACCTGTTCTATAATAGGTGGCGGAAATGTGCTAAGAGCTGGTGAGGTAACCCTTGCACATAAGGGGGTTTTGTTTTTAGATGAATTGCTAGAGTTTAAAAGATCAGTTTTAGAAGGGTTAAGAGAACCTATAGAAGAAGGGATAATCCATATTAATAGGCTTCATGGAAATACAGTTCTTCCGTCAAAGTTCTTATTTGTTGGAGCATTTAATTTGTGTCCTTGCGGTAATTGGAGTTTAGAGTCTTTGGGAGATAATAATTGTAGTTGTACAGAATTTCAAAGAAATAGATATATAAATAGATTATCTAAGGCGTTAAGAGATAGAATAGATATCTATATATATGTCCCTCAAATTAATTATGAGGATTTAAGAAGAGCTAATAATAGTTGTGATTCTAAAAGAATGAAAAACAGGGTTGTATGTGCAAGAGAAAAGCAATTTGAAAGACTTAATGGAAGTGGATACAATTATAATTCTGAGATAAGAGGTAAAGATATATATGAGATTTGTAGGTTAAGTAAAAAATCAAAAAAAATATTAGAACAATATTTTAATAGTAGCAAACCGTCATTAAGGGCCTTGGGCAAAGTAGTAAAGCTTGCTAGAACTATTGCAGATATAGATGGATTAGATGATATTAATGAGTCAAATGTAATCGAAGCTATAGGATTTAGAAAGAATTATAATGGTGAAGTTGTATGAAAGGGGTAGACAGTTTGTGAAATTTAAGATATGGTTATTAATGTTAAACATAAATGAAGAAATAAAGTTGAACTTATTAAATAAATATAAAGATCCTAAGATAATTTACGATAATTTTTTGGATATAATAAATGAAAATAATATTATTATGAATAAAATAAAAACTTATAAGAAAGAATTATTCTTAGAGAAGGCAGAAGAAATTTATAAATGGACTATAGAAAATGAGGTCGGCTTAATAACAAGAGATGATGAGGATTATCCTGAAGGGTTAAAGACTATAAAATATGCACCTTATGGATTGTTTTATAAGGGAAATAAAGAGATCTTAAAAAACAGAATCGTAGCAATTGTGGGGTCTAGGGCTTGTACTTCATATGGAATTGAGGTAACAAAGCTATTGACAAAAGAATTAAATAGCTATAATATCACAATCATAAGTGGAGGAGCTAAAGGTGTTGACTCAGTTGCACATAGGACTGTGTTAAATGAAAAAGGAAAAACTATAGTTGTTCTTGGTTCAGGAATAGATGTGGTTTATCCTGCTCAAAATAGATTTCTTTTTAAAGAAGTAGCTAATGATGGGCTAATTTTGTCAGAATTTATACCTGGAACCAAGCCACTAAGTTATAATTTTCCCAGAAGAAATAGGATAATTAGCGCACTAAGTGAATTGGTAATAGTAGTAGAAGCTTCTGATAGAAGTGGTTCTCTTATTACTGCTGGATATGCAATAGAGCAAGGAAGAAATGTGATGGCTGTGCCGGGATCCATATTTTTTAAAGGAAGTAGTGGATGCAATAAACTTATAAGAGATGGCGCACAAATTTTTTGTTCAATGGAAGATTTACATACATTATTAGATCTAAGATCTAAAGAAAGTAAAGCAATAGATTCTCCAGTGAAGAAAAAAATATTATCATTAATTTCTGAGGAACCTATACATATTGATGAAATAGTAAATAGGTCTGTTATTGACAGAGAAGCATTATTTAATGTATTATTTGATATGCAAATTAAAAATGAAATAATTAGTTTGCCTGGCAATTATTATGCTAGAATTATATGAGTTATAAGGGGGTGAAGACTCCATAGAATAAATGGAGTTTTTTGTATGGGTCAAAATTTAGTTATAGTTGAATCACCTGCAAAGGCAAAAACTATCGCAAAATATTTAGGAAAAAATTATATAGTGGAAGCATCAATGGGTCATGTTAGGGATTTACCTAAGAGTAAGTTAGGCGTTGATATAGAGGATAACTTTAATCCAAAGTATATTACAATTAGAGGAAAAGGGGAACTTATAGATAAACTTAGAAAATCAGCTAAGAAAGCAGATAAAGTTTACCTTGCAACTGACCCTGACCGTGAAGGTGAGGCTATTTCATGGCATTTAGCTAACATATTAAAAATATCAGAAGATTCCGAATGTAGAATTGTATTTAATGAAATTACCAAAACAGCTGTTAAGGGATCGCTTAAAGGTGCTAGAAAGATTGATTTCGATTTAGTAGATGCTCAACAAGCAAGAAGAATATTAGATAGATTAGTTGGATATGAGATTAGCCCTATACTTTGGAGAAATGTAAAATGGGGATTAAGTGCAGGAAGAGTTCAATCTGCAGCATTAAAAATTATTTGTGATAGAGAAAATGAGATAAAAGAATTTATACCAAAGGAATATTGGTCAGTTGACTGTGTTTTAAAAAAAGACAGAAAAAAGTTTTCAGTGAAGTTAGTTTCTAGAAACAATAAAAAAATTGAAATAGATGATGAAGAATTAGCAAATAAAATAATTGACGAAATAAAAAGTGGCAGTTTTGAAGTTAAGGCAATAAAGAAGGGCAAAAAGAACAAAAATCCATTGCCTCCTTTTACAACAAGTACTCTTCAACAGGATGCTAGTAGAAAACTAAACTTTATGACTAAAAGAACTATGTCGATAGCTCAGGGATTATATGAAGGAGTAGAAGTCAAAGGACATGGTACAGTAGGACTAATAACTTATATGAGAACGGATTCTGTAAGAATCTCAGATGAAGCTCAAGGAAGTGCTTTAGAGTTTATTGAAAAAACATATGGAAAAGAATATCTACCAGAGAAAGCAAGAGTTTATAAAGGAAAGAAGAATATACAAGATGCACATGAAGCGATAAGACCTACATATGTAGAGATAACACCAGAAGTAGCTAAAGTTAGTTTAACACCTGAACAGTTTAAGCTTTACTCTCTAATATGGAAGAGATTTATGGCTAGTCAAATGGCAACATGTGTTTTAAATACAAATTCCATTGATATAATGAATGGGGATTATAAATTTAAAGCTAGTGGATCTACAGTGGAATTTGATGGATTTATGAAACTGTATGACTATACTATAAAAGAAGAAGAGGATGCGGTAGTGTTACCTAAATTAGAGGAAGGTGAAGTTTTAGAATCACAGTCTATAGAAGGCGTTCAACATTTCACTCAACCTCCTGCTAGATTTACAGAAGCATCGTTTGTTAAACTAATGGAGGAAAAAGGAATAGGAAGACCAAGTACCTATGTTCCTACAATTTCTACTTTACTTAGTAGGGATTATGTGAATAGAGAAAAGAAAAATTTATTTCCAACTGAATTAGGTTTTATAGTTAATAATATATTAAGTGAATATTTTACTCAAATTGTTGATGTGGATTTTACAGCAGAAATGGAGAAAAATTTAGATAGTGTTGAAGAAGGAAGTGCTGATTGGAGAAAAGTTGTTGCAGATTTCTTCCAACCACTAAAAGTAGCCATAGATAAAGCTGAAAAAGAAGTGGCTAAAGTTGTTATTGAGGACAAGGTAAGTGATGTTCCTTGTGATAAATGCGGTAGAATGATGGTTATTAAAAGAGGTAGGTATGGCAATTTCTTAGCATGTCCTGGATATCCAGAGTGCAAGAATGCAAAACCTTTAGTGGAAGAGCTAGATGTAGCATGTCCTGAGTGCGGGAAAAAAATTGTTGCCAAGAAGAGTAAAAGAGGAAAGAAATTTTTCGGATGTTCAGGATATCCAGAATGCAAATTTGTTAGTTGGAATGAACCTGTTGAAGAGAAATGTCCAAAGTGCAATACGTATATGGTAAAGAAGTATTCTAAGAAAAGCGGAAATTATATTCAATGTGCTAACTCAGAATGTGATTATAAGAAAGAGTTGCCAAAGGAAGAGAAAGAAGAAAGTTAAAGTTAATTTAAACTCCTAAGAAAATTAGGTATATAAAAGATTCTTTGGAGTTTAAATTATAAAGGCAATATTATTAATATAATGGGTATAATTAAACAAGTTGGGTAAAATATAAGTAGTGAAAATATAGTTGTAATAAAATATGTGCTGTGGTAAACTTAGAAGAGTTAATAAATAATTTGAATATTTAAATTATTTAAATTATTTAAATTATTTTAATTATTAGTAACTTACGGATGATCTATGTGGTTATATTACAAGGAGGATTATTAATGCCATCATTACTTAGTAAAACGCGAATGTTAAACAAGATTTTACAGAAATCAGGAACTGAGCCGGTTGTCTTTGAAGACATATGCAAAGTTTTAAGTGAAGTTTTAGAGTGTAATGTATACATTGCTAGTAGGAAAGGAAAAATATTAGGATACACTTTTACTAAGAATTTCGAATGTGAGATTATGAAGAAAAAGGTAGTTGACGAAAGAAGATTCCCCGCTGACTATAATGAAAAGCTTTTGGAGAAGTCAGAAACATTATCAAACCTTCCAAACGGAGGATTGTGTGTGTTAGAAGGAGAGGGTCAATGCAATATGGAAGACAAGCTTTCTACTATTGTGCCAATAATTGGAAATAGAGAAAGGTTAGGTACTTTAATTTTAGCTAGATTTGGTAATCCTTTTACTGAAGAAGATCAAGTTATCGTTGAATATAGTGCAACAATAGTTGGTATAGAAATGCTTAGAGCTAAACAAGATGAAATCGAAGAAGAAACAAGAAAAAAAGCTGTTGTACAGTTAGCCATAGGAACTTTATCTTATTCAGAGCTAGAAGCAGTGGAACATATTTTTGATGAATTAGATGGAGAAGAAGGACTCCTTGTAGCTTCAAAGATTGCAGATAAAGTTGGCATAACGAGAAGTGTTATAGTAAATGCTTTGAGAAAGTTTGAAAGTGCTGGAGTAATTGAGTCTAGGTCATTAGGAATGAAGGGAACTCATATTAAAATACTAAATGAAAAATTGCTAGAAGAATTGAAAAAAATAAAATAAGTATTTTAAAGTATACATATTATTTGTAATACGGTATTGAACTTGCAGTAATTTAGTTTATTGCAAGTTTTTTTATTATTATCTTACTAAAATTAGCCAATTAATGTATTTATGAATATAAAGTTAGAAAAATATATAAAATATTGTTGATAGAGAAAAAACCTTATGGTATACTTACTAAGGAAAAAATAATACACACACTATCCAATGAGTTTATTTGGTGCCTATGATATAGGTGTATGAACGAAAATGACGATAGTGGAGGGAAAACCAGGAGGTAACAAAATGTCAGTAATATCAATGAAACAATTATTAGAAGCTGGTGTTCATTTTGGACATCAAACAAGAAGATGGAACCCTAAGATGGCTCCTTACATTTTTACAGAAAGAAATGGAATCTATATAATAGATCTTCAAAAGACTGTAAAGAAAGCAGAAGAAGCTTACAACTTTATTAAGGAAGTTTCAATAGAAGGAAAAGATATCTTATTTGTAGGAACTAAGAAACAAGCTCAAGAAGCTATTCAAGAAGAAGCAATAAGATCAAACATGCACTTTGTTAATAACAGATGGTTAGGTGGAATGTTAACTAACTTTGAAACAATAAAGACTAGAATTAAGAGATTAGAACAAATTGAAAAGATGCAAGAAGATGGAACTTTTGAAGTTTTACCTAAGAAAGAAGTTATAAAGCTTAAAGGTGAATTAGAAAAACTTGAAAAGAATCTTGGAGGAATAAGAAACTTAGATGCTGCTAATGTTGGAGCAATGTTCGTAGTAGATCCAAGAAAGGAAAAGAATGCTATTTCAGAAGCTAAGATTTTAGGAATTCCTGTAGTTGCTATAGTTGACACTAACTGTGACCCAGAAGAAGTTGATTATGTAATACCTGGTAATGATGATGCTATAAGAGCTGTTAAATTAATAACTGCTAAAATGGCTGATGGAATCATTGAAGGAAGACAAGGGGAACAACTAGCTGAATAGTATTTTAAATAAAAGGTAGGTGAGGTATACTTCATTTACCTTTTACCCTAAATGGTAAGGGTTACTTTCAAAATTAAGGAGGAATTAAATATGATAACTGCAAAATCAGTTAAGGAATTAAGAGAAAGAACTGGCGCAGGAATGATGGACTGCAAAAAGGCTTTAACAGAAACTAATGGAGATATAGATAAAGCAATAGAATTCTTAAGAGAAAAGGGATTAGCTGCTGCAGCTAAGAAGGCTGGAAGAGTTGCTGCAGAAGGTCTTGTAAAAACTTATATAACAGATGATAATAAAACAGCAGGTATAGTTGAAGTTAACTGTGAAACAGACTTCGTTGCTGCTAATGATCAATTTGTAAGCTTTGCTGACAGATTAGCTAAAATGGCTGCTGAAACAAGTGTTGCAACTGTTGAAGAGTTCTTAGAAGAAAAGTATGAAGGTGAAAAGACTGTTAAAGAAGCTTTAACTGAATTAATAGCTACACTTGGTGAAAATATGACAGTTAGAAGATTTAAGAAGTTCCAAGTAGAAAAGGGAGCTGTTCAAACTTATATTCATGGTGGCGGAAGAATTGGTGTTGTAGTTGAATTAGGATGTGAAACTGAATCTCCAGTTTTAGCTGAAGTTGCTAAAGAAATATGTATGCAAGTAGCTGCTGCAAATCCATTATTCTTAAGCAAGAATGATGTTGATAATGAAGCACTAGAAAAAGAAAAAGAAATCTATAGAGTTCAAGCTCTTAATGAAGGAAAACCTGAAAAAATCGTTGACAAAATGGTTATGGGAAGAATTCAAAAGTACTACAAGGAAGTTTGTCTTTTAGAACAATTATGGGTTAAAGATGGCGATAAGACAATAACTAAGTTTGTTGAAGAAAAGGCTAAAGAAGTTGGTTCTCCAATAACAATTAATAGCTTTGTAAGATTCGAAAGAGGCGAAGGAATCGAAAAAATCGAAGAAGACTTTGCTGCTGAAGTTGCTAAGCAAATGGGTAAATAAAACCAAAGAGAACACTCAGTGTTCTCTTTTTTTAAAGAATAATAATTCATAACATATTGGAGGTATAAAAATGGCTGAATGTAAGTACAAGAGAGTAATGTTAAAACTATCTGGAGAAGCGTTAGCAGGTGAAAATGGATTTGGATTAGATTTTAATGTTGCTAAAAAGATAGCACTAGAAATAAAAGAAATCGTAGATATGGGTGTTGAAGTTGGAGCTGTTGTTGGTGGCGGTAACATTTGGAGAGGCAGAAGTGGTGAAGGTATGGATAGAACTACTGCTGATTACATGGGAATGTTAGCCACATGTATTAATGCTTTAACTTTACAAGATTCATTAGAACAAGTTGGAGTTATGACAAGAGTACAAACTGCTATCGAGATGAAGGAAATTGCTGAACCTTTTATTAGAAGAAGAGCCATGAGACATCTTGAAAAGGGAAGAGTTGTAATATTTGCAGCAGGAACAGGAAATCCTTATTTCTCAACTGATACTACAGCCGCATTAAGAGCAGCTGAAATAGAGGCTGATGTTATACTTTTAGCTAAAAAAGTAGATGGAGTTTACGATAAAGATCCACATAAGTATGATGATGCAAAAAAATATGATACATTATCATATATAGATGTATTAGATCAAGGATTGCAGGTTATGGATTCAACTGCTACTTCATTATGTATGGATAATAATATTCCAATATTAGTATTTGGACTTGATGATCCAAAAAATATTAAGAGAGCAATTTTAGGCGAAAAACTTGGAACATTAGTAACTAAATAGTAGGAGGGTTTTTATGATAAAAGATGTAATTAAAAATTCTGAAGAAAAGATGAAAAAGACTATTTCTGTTTTAAAAGGTGATTTACAAACTATGAAAGCAGGAAGAGCTAATCCAACAATGCTTGATAGAATTCAAGTAGATTATTATGGTAGTCCGTGTCCATTAACTCAAGTGGCTAACGTATCAGCTCCAGAACCAAGAGTTTTAATGATTACGCCTTGGGAAAAAACAATATTAAAGGATATTGAAAAGGCTATATTGAAGTCGGATTTAGGACTTAATCCTTCAAATGATGGTTCTGTCATTAGATTGATAATACCAGAATTAACAGAAGAAACAAGAAAGAACCTAGTGAAAAATGTTAAGAAAACTGGTGAAGAAGCTAAAGTTGCAATAAGGTCAATAAGAAGAGATGCTAATGAAAAGATTAAGGGAATGAAAAAAAATGGTGATATATCTGAAGATGAAGTTAAAAAAGGCGAAGATGATGTTCAGAAGATTACCGACTCATATGTAAAAGAAGTTGACGCTATTATTACCGCTAAGGAAAAAGAGATAATGTCAATATAGAGCTAATAAGAAAACCTGCTCTTTTAGCAGGTTTTCTTAAATTTACTTTTGGAGGTGCTTATCTTGTTAAACTTTTTTAAAAGTGATAGAAAAGTAAATTCACATGATAATAATAGAATTGAAATAGATATGAATAGGATTCCAGAACATATAGCTATTATAATGGATGGAAACGGAAGATGGGCTAAGGCAAAGAACCTTCCAAGAGCAATGGGGCATAAAGCAGGGGTTGAAACTATTAGAAGAGTCATTAAAGAAGGAGATAAGCTAGGCGTAAAATATATGACTTTTTACGCTTTTTCAACAGAAAATTGGAAGAGGCCTAAGGAAGAAGTAAGTGCTTTGATGAAACTTTTGGTTCAGTATTTAAGACAAGAAATTGATGAACTGGATGCTAATGGAGTTCTAATCAATGTTCTAGGAGATTTATCTAGGCTCCCAAGAGAATGTATTGATGAGATTAAAAGAGCAAAGGAAAGAACTAAAAATAATACAGGAATAGTTATGAATTTTGCTTTAAATTATGGGGGAAGAGATGAAATTATACGAGCAACTAAAGAAGTTGCAGCTGCTGTAGAAAAAGGGGAAATAGCAATTGATGATATAGATGGAAGAACTATAGAAAAATATTTATATACTGCCAACATGCCAGATCCAGATATTATAATAAGACCTTCAGGTGAGCAAAGGTTAAGTAATTTCTTGTTATGGCAATGTGCATATTCTGAATTTTGGTATTCAAATATAAATTGGCCTGATTTTACGGAGAAGGATTTAAGAATGGCAATTTATGATTTTCAAAATAGGGACAGACGGTTTGGTGGAATTAAGTAGATTGAGGTGAATAATTTGAAATCTGATAATAGATATTTAGGGGCTTTAATGATTGCTCCCTTTATTCTTTTTGTTTTTGTTGGAGGATTGTCTTTAGAGATATTTACTTTTGCATTATCAGTTTTAGGATTATATGAATTTTATAAAGCATTAAAAGAGCAAAAATTTAATCCTATTGGATTAATTGGATATGTACTTTTAGTAGCATATTATTTATTTAATCATAATTTTCAGACGTTAATGCATTTAATAATATTAGGAACTTTTTTACTATTGATTATACCTGTAATTAATTTAAAACATACTTTTATTGATGTAGCACTTACGATACTAGGATTTATATATGTTGGTATATTCTTTAGTTTTATATATTTGGTTAACATAAAAGATGGAGGAATGTTTTATGTCTGGCTAATATTTATCGGATCTTGGATGGCTGATACTACAGCATATTATGCTGGAAGACGTTTTGGAAAAACTAAGTTATGTCCTAAAGTTAGTCCTAAGAAGACTGTTGAAGGATTAATTGGTGGATTGCTTGGAGCTACAATTTTTTGTGGATTATTTGGAATGTTCGTAAGATGTTACATAGTTCAAGTCCCTTTATATCATTTCTTTATTATTGGTGCGCTTTGTGGTGGATTTAGTACATTTGGAGATTTGGTTGCATCTTCTATAAAGAGATATGTTGGAATAAAAGATTATAGCAATCTAATTCCAGGTCATGGTGGGATTTTAGATAGGTTTGATTCTATCCTATTTTCAGCAGCTGTTGTATTTTATTATTTAACTTTCATTTTAGGAATTAAGTAGTTAAATTAAAAACACTATATTAAGAGAAAATAAATTTTCTTTTATATAGTGTTTTTTATTTACATAAATATAATGTAAAACTTTCAAGTTATGCATATATTTTAACATAATAGTTAAGTGGAGGAAGTTATGGAGCTAAAAAAAGAATATGGAACACTTATAAAGCTAGTAATTTTATTTTTAGTAATAACATTAATAACGTTGGCTATAAAATATTATTTTAGACCATTTATTACAATGGTTATCCTTTCTATACTTTCAAGACCATTATATGAATTGTTAAATAAATTTTCTGTTCCAAATAAAATTTCAGCAGCTACAAGTATACTTGTAATTAATATAATAATTTTTCTTACAATTTTTTATCTAGGTAATTCAATTTATTCAACAATAGCTAAATTATATAATGAAAATATAAGTAGAATTGAAGGTGTTATAAATTATTTCGGGCAGATTTTGAAAGGAGATAACGAAATTGGTAAGAAGATAATCACACTTTTTGATAAGGACTTTATTAAAGCAAGTGCAGTAAATACTGGGGAGGTTATATTATCTTATTTTATTGGGAATATATCTACTTTTTTTATTTTATTAGATAGTAAGAAAATAGGAAATTTACTTTGTAGTATATTGCCAAGAACTATAATAAACAAATTTAAAGACCAGAAAAACAGTATAAAAGAAATGCTTTTGATTCAGGTAACTTTAGTAATTATTTCTACGATTTCTGTAATAGTTGGTTTTACGATTTTAAGAATCCCAAAACCATTATTCATGGGCATTATATGTGGTATATTAGATATATTACCATATGTGGGAACTATAATTGTATTTATTCCTATAATAATATACAATATTATAGTAAAAGATTACTTAATAGCTTTTGGATTAGTATTTTTATATTTGCTAATTCAAGTAGTAAGAGAAATTTTAGAGGCTAAATTTTTAAGCGATAAGTTAGAACTACATCCATTATTAGTATTATTGTCAGTTTATATAGGAGTAAAGTTATTTGGATTGTTAGGTATTATAGTGGGGCCAATTTATGGAATGCTAGCTAAAGAAGTTATTTATAATAAGGAGTAGTTTAACATTAGGAGGAAAGTTATGAAAGGAATTTCAATTTTAGGAGCAACAGGGTCAATCGGAACACAAACCCTTGATGTTGTGAGAAACTCAAATGATGATTTTAAACTAATAGGAGTTACGGCTAATTCATCAGTAGATAAAATGAAGGAAATAATAAAGGAATTTAATCCTAAATATATAGGAATGATGGATGCAGATAGTGCTATTAAAATAAAGGAATTTTGTTTGGAAAATAATTTTAAGGTGCAAGTTTATAGCGGAATGGAAGGATTGATAAAGATATCAACGTTAGATGAGATTGACATAGTAGTGACATCTGTTGTTGGTATGATAGGGTTGAAGCCTACAATAGCAGCTATAGAAGCAAAGAAGGATATAGCTTTAGCTAATAAAGAAACCTTGGTTGTAGCTGGAGAGCTAGTCATGAGAAAAGCAAGGGAAGAGGGAGTTAGAATACTACCGGTAGATTCAGAACATGGAGCAATTTTTCAAGCCTTGCAAGGTAATGAAATTAAAGATTTAAAAAAGATTATATTGACTGCATCTGGAGGGCCTTTTAGAGGTAAATCAAAGGACTTTATTAAGAATGTAACTTTAGAGGAGGCATTAAATCACCCGAATTGGAGTATGGGGAGTAAAATAACGATAGATTCAGCTACCTTGATGAATAAAGGACTTGAAGTTATTGAAGCACATTGGCTTTTTGATTGTGATTACGAAAGTATTCAGGTTTTAGTTCATCCTCAAAGCATAATTCATTCTATGGTGGAGTATAGAGATGCAAGTATTATAGCTCAGATTGGTTCTCCAGATATGAGATTACCAATACAATATGCTCTTAATTATCCTAAGAGAAAAGAAAAGGTAGCAAAGGAAATTGATTTTTATGAAATTACTAGTCTTACATTTGAAAAACCTGATATTGATACATTCAAATGTTTAAGACTTGCTTTTGATGCTGGGAAAAAAGGAGGTTTAATGCCTACCGTTTTAAATGGAGCTAATGAAGTGGCAGTTTCTTTATTTTTAAACAAGAAAATTAAGTTTTTAGATATAGCAGATATAATTGAAGATGCTATGACGATATTTGAGGAATATACCCACAATGATATAACAATAGATAATATAATAGAATTGGATGAAAAAGTAAGAAAATATGTTATAAACAAAAAAGGTTAGGAGGAAGAATTTTGAATTATATTTTAGCTGTTTTAGGTTTAGGTGCTATAATTATAGTACATGAGTTAGGACATTTTATTATGGCAAAGATTAATGGAGTAAAGGTTTTTGAATTTTCGATAGGATTTGGACCTAAAATAATATCGCATAAAGGGAAAGAAACGGAATATTCAATATCTCTATTACCAGTTGGAGGATATGTTCAAATGTATGGTATGACTGAGGATGAAGAAGATGATGGCGAAGGTAAAATAGAAGAAGATGTGGAAAGAAAATTTATATCGAAGAAACCGCTTCAAAGATTATCTATAATAATAGCAGGACCATTAATGAATATAGTTTTAGCTATATTTTTATTTGGTACAATTTATTCTAATTTTGGATATGCGGAAACAAGCTTAGGTCAAATAAGTGAAAATAGTGCAGCTATGGAGACTGGAATTCAATCCGGTGATAAGGTAACTAAGATAAATGGGAGTAATATCTATACAGCAGATGACATTAGTATAGATTTAGCTCAATCCCAGAGCGAAGCATTAAAAGGGATTGTGGAAAATAACGACTATAAAGGTGATGATAATAAGCTAAGTATAGATAAAATACCGGATGGCATAAAAGGTAGTCCTGTAACTTTGCAATATGAAAGAAATGGAAGCTTAATGGAGACTATATTAACGCCTAAATTTGATAAAGAAAAATTACAATTTTTCATAGGTGTGGGATTTAATATTGTTGAAAATCCAAATCTAACTCAAATAATTAAACATAGTTTTAACGAAACAAGATCATTAATAACACAAAATTATAAGGCTATAGTAAAGCTTGCATCAGGAAAAGGTAATTTTAAAACAGACATTGGTGGTCCTGTTAGCATAGTTCAAGTCGCTTCAGGAGCTGCAGAAGCTGGTGTGTGGGCTTTAGTAAGGCTAGTAGCAATTATGTCTATAGGAGTTGGAATTTTCAACCTGTTACCACTTCCAGTTCTTGATGGGGGAAATTCTATTCTTATATTGATAGAGCTAATAACAAGAAGAAAAGTTCCGACAAAAGTTGTAAATGTGCTAAATACAGTTGGAGTTGTTTTCTTATTTGGGTTAATGTTAGTTGTAACTGTTAAGGATATACTATTCCCAATTAAGTAATAGAGGTGAAAAATATGAATAGAAAAATAACTAGGTTAGTAAAGGTTGGTGATGTAAGTATTGGAGGAAACTCTGAAATTACAATTCAATCTATGACAAATACAGATACTAGAAATGTTGAGGAAACATTAAAGCAGATTAGAACTCTTTATAACGCAGGATGTCAAATTATAAGATGTGCGATTCCTGATATGGAGGCAGCTGATGCGTTAAAATATATTATAAAAGAATCACCTATTCCAGTGGTTGCGGATATTCATTTTGATTATAGATTAGCACTAAAATCTATAGAGAATGGGGTTTCTGCATTAAGGATAAATCCAGGTAATATTGGCAATAAAGATCGTGTAAGATTAGTTGCTGAAAAAGCTAAAGAAAAGAAAATACCAATTAGAATAGGAGTTAATTCAGGTTCTTTAGAAAAAGATATCTTGGAGAGAGATGGAAAACCTACAGCTAATGGGCTGGTGGAAAGCGCATTGAGACATGTGAAAATTTTGGAGGACTTAAAATTTTATGACATAGTGATTTCTATTAAATCTTCAGATGTTAAGATGATGATAGAGGCATATAGATTAATAAGTGAAAAATGTGATTACCCGCTTCATTTGGGTGTAACTGAATCGGGAACTAAGGATAAAGGTGCTATAAAATCAAGCGTTGGTATAGGAACTTTGCTTGCAGAAGGAATAGGAGATACAATAAGAGTATCGCTAACTAGTGATCCAGTTGAAGAAATTAAAGTGGCAAGGGAAATACTTAGAGCCTTAGGACTTAGAAAGGGTGGACTGGAATTTGTTTCATGCCCTACTTGTGGAAGAACTCAAATTGATTTGATTGGAATTGCAAATGCTGTTGAGGAAAAGCTTGAGAGTATTAATAAGGATATAAAGGTAGCTGTAATGGGATGCGTGGTAAATGGTCCAGGAGAGGCTAGGGAAGCTGACATTGGAATTGCAGGTGGAAAAGGAGAAGGTATAATATTTAAAAAGGGTCAAGTAATAAAAAAAGTAAAAGAAGAAGAGTTGATTTCTGAATTAATGAAAGAAATTGATTTGTTATAAAAGAAGTGTTTAATTAGACCTATTAAGATTTTTAATTTTAATAGGTCTTTGTTTATTCCATTTCATTATTTTAAATCAATTAATAATTTTTACTTACACTTGTATTATTTATTAAGATGTGATATTCTTGTAATAGAAGATTATCTCAAATAGCTAGAATTTTGGAGTGGGAAGGTGAAACCCGCTCTTTCTATTTGTAACGCAACTACTTTAATAGTTGCGTTTTTGATTAGGTTAAATATATTACTAATCAATTTGGGGAATAATAATCTAAAATAAAATTGAATATTGAAAAGGAGGTTATGCAAATGAATAAAGATACCTTAGCAGAAAAAATTAAAGTTTTAGTAAAGCCTATTGCTGATGAACTAAATTATGAATTATATCATGTTGAATATATAAAAGAAAATGGAGAATTTTACTTAAGAATATATATAGATAAACCAGAAGGCATTTCTCTTACAGATTGTGAAACACTATCAAGAAGAGTCAGTGATATGCTAGATGTTGAAGATCCAATTCAAGATGCCTATTATTTAGAAGTATCATCACCTGGATTAAATAGAGAGTTATATACTGATGATCATTTAAAAAAATCTGTTGGAAAAGAAGTTTTAATAAGTTTAACAAGTGCAATAAATGGTAAAAAGAGTATTAAAGGTGTATTAAAAGAAATTGATGAGGAATCTATCACTATATTAAGTGAAGAAGAACTAGCAATACCTAGAAATAAGATAAAACACGCAAATATAGATGGGGAAATATAATAAGGAGGATATAAAAATGAACGAAGAGTTTATAGGTGCTCTAAGAGAAATTGTTAAAGAAAAGGGGATTAGTGAAGATTTAATATTTACTACTATTGAAGATGCTATGGTGGCAGCATACAAAAAAAATTATGCAAATCCCAATACGTCTGCTCAAAATGTTAGAGTAAGTATAAATAGAGAGTCAGGAGAAATTAATGTTTATTCTCAAAAGGTTGTATGCGATGAGGTATACGATGATGTAACAGAAATTTCAATTGAAGATGCAAAGGAAATTAGTCCTAAGTATGAAGTTGATGATATCGTTGAGTTAGAAGTAACGCCAAGAAACTTTGGTAGAGTAGCTGCTCAGCTTGCAAAACAAGTTGTAACTCAAAGAATGAAAGAAGCTGAAAGAAATATCGTTTATAATGAATATAAAGAAATGGAATACGATATTATTACTGGAACAATACTTAGAAAAGACAAGGGAAATGTGTTTGTTAACCTTGGAAAGCTCGAAGGAGTTATAGGACCTAATGAACAAATGCCAAATGAAGAGTATAACTTCAATGAAAAATTAAAATTATATATAGTGGAAGTTAAGAACGGTTCAAAGGGAGCTTTAATACATGTTTCAAGAACACATCCAGGACTTGTAAAGAGATTGTTTGAACTTGAAGTCCCAGAAATATATAATGGAGTTGTTGAAGTTAAGAGTATTTCAAGAGAAGCAGGATCAAGAAGCAAGCTCGCAGTACATTCTAATGATGAATCAGTTGATCCTATGGGAGCATGTGTTGGACCTAAAGGTATAAGAGTTCAAAAAATTGTTTCAGAATTAAAAAATGAAAAAATAGATATAATTAAATGGAGCAAGTCGCCAGAAGAATTTATTGCTAACTCATTAAGTCCAGCAAAGGTTTTAAGTGTAGAGGTTAATGAAGAGGATAAAACGGCAAAAGTTGTTGTAGATGATAATCAATTATCTTTAGCAATAGGTAAGGAAGGCCAAAATGTAAGACTTGCTGCTAAATTGACAAATTGGAAGATAGATATAAAAAGTAAAAGCCAAATAGAAGCGTTGGAAGAATCGAAAGAATCAGAAGAAGATAATACTTTGGATTCAGCAGAATAGAGGTGTTTTTATGAAGGCTAAAAAAATTCCATTAAGAATGTGCACAGGTTGTATGGAAATGAAACCTAAGAAGGAACTTATAAGAGTTGTTAAAAGTCCAGAAGGTGAAGTAAGTGTAGACTTGACAGGGAAGAAATCAGGTCGAGGAGCATATATTTGCAAAAGTGCTGAATGTTTTGAAAAGGCTGTAAAAACAAAGAGACTTAGTAGAAATTTGGATGTTTCAATCGATGAAAATATATTTAATAAGCTAAAGGAAGAAATTGAAAATGAATAAGTTTTTTAATTTTTTAGGATTAGCAAAGAGGTCAAAAAATATCTTAGAAGGATACAGTAAATGCAATGAAGAGAGAAATAGAAGAAAGTTATACTTATTTATAATCTCTAAAGATGCATCAGTTTCTTCAAGAAGAAAATTTGTAAATCATTGTAAAATAAATAATATACCATATATTGAAGATTTCTCAAAAGAGGATTTAGGGGAAGCTATAGGAAGGCCAGAAATTAAAATTATAGCTTTAACTGATGAAAATATGGCAAAAAAATTGTTAGCTCTTTACGAGGAGGAAAATATATGAATTAATACGGGGGTGACTTTATGTCAAAAATTAGAGTATATGAATTAGCCAAGGAATTGAATATAAGTTCAAAGGAATTAATCACATTATTAATGGAAGAATTTAATGTAGAAGTTAAAAATCATATGAGCGTAATTGAAGACGAAGATGCAGAACTAATAAAAGAATTATTAACTGGTTCAGATAACAAAGAAGATAAAGATGCAACATTAAAGAAAAACGGAGATAAGAAGAGTTTGGTAGATGAATATGAAGATATCCTAGCGGAAGAAGTAAACAAGGGAAATAAGAAGAAGAAAAAGACTAAGAAACAAATTGCAGAAGAAAAGGCTAGAGCAGAACAGGAATTTGCAGAGAACACTATTTTAGAAATAGGGGAAACTATAACTGTAAAAGAACTAGCAGATTTACTTCAAAAACAATATGCAGATGTTATTAAAACATTAATGTTCATTGGAGTAATGGCGGCAATGAATCAAGAAATAGATTATGAAACAGCTGCTAAAGTTTGTGAAAAATACGAAATAATTTGCGAGAAGAAAGAAGAAACTTCAGAACTAGAATCATTAAATCTTGAAACAGAAAAAGAAGAAAACCTTACAAAAAGGCCACCAATAATAACAGTTATGGGGCATGTTGATCATGGTAAAACTTCATTATTAGATGCAATAAGAAAAGCAAAAGTTACTGATACTGAAGCAGGTGGTATTACGCAACATATAGGTGCTTATACAGTTAATGTTAAGGGAGAAAAAATTACATTTTTAGATACTCCAGGACATGAAGCGTTTACAGCTATGAGAGCAAGAGGAGCACAAATCACTGATGTAGTTATATTAGTAGTTGCAGCAGATGATGGAATAATGCCTCAAACAAAGGAAGCTATAAGTCACTGTAAAGCAGCTGGGGTACCAATGGTTGTAGCAATAAATAAGATTGATAGACCAAATGCTAATATAGATAAAGTTAAGCAAGAATTAACTGAATATGGATTGGTTGCTGAGGATTGGGGTGGAGATACAATTTGTGTACCAGTTTCAGCAAAGGCAGGACAAAATATAGATCAATTATTAGAAATGGTTCTTTTAACAGCTGAAATGTTAGAATTAAAGGCTAACCCTGATAGAAAAGCTAAAGGAACAGTTATTGAAGCAAAACTTGATAAAGGTAGAGGTTCTGTAGCATCATTACTTGTTCAAAGTGGTACTTTAAGAGTTGGAGATTCAATTTTAGTAGGTACAACATATGGTAGAATAAGAGCTATGTTTGATGATGAAGGAAAGAAAATTAAATCAGCAGGTCCTTCAATTCCAGTTGAAGTTCTTGGTCTTTCAGAAGTGCCAGCTGCTGGAGATAGATTTAATGAAGTTAAAGATGAAAAAACTGCAAGAGCTATGGCTGAAAGTAGAAAAGATAAGATTAAGAGTGATAACTTCCATAGAGTTTCGTTGGAGGATTTATACAATCAAATTAAAGAAGGTACAGTTAAGGAACTTGCAATTATAGTAAAAGCTGATGTTCAAGGTTCCGCGGAAGCAATAAGACAATCACTTGAAAAGTTATCTACAGATGATGTAAAAGTTAGAGTAATTCACAGCGGTGTTGGAGCTATAACAGAAACTGATACTACTCTTGCAACTGCATCTAATGCAATTGTTATAGGATTTAATGTTAGACCTGATACTAATGCCACAGTAGCAGCGGAAAGAGATGGCGTAGATATTAAGACATATAGAATAATATATGATGCAATAGATGATGTTAAATCAGCGATGATAGGTATGCTTGAACCTGAATATAAGGAAGTTGTTTTAGGGAAGGCAGAAGTTAGGGAAACTTATAAGATATCAAATGTTGGTACAATAGCTGGGTGTTATGTTCTTGATGGTAAAGTTAAGAGAAATTCAGAAGCTAGAGTTATAAGAGATGGCATAGTAATTCTAGAAGGAAAATTAGCTTCATTAAAGAGATTTAAGGATGATGTAAAGGAAGCAGCGGCTGGATATGAATGTGGATTAAGCATTGAAAAATTTAATGACTTAAAAGAAGGCGATATAATCGAATCTTTTGAAATTGAAGCAATTAAGAGAAAAGAGCTTTAAAGAGGTGATATAAATGCCTAACTATAGAGGCGGAAGAATAAACGAAGAAGTTAAAAGAGAAATAAGTAACTTAATTCGTAATGAAATAAAAGATACTAGATTAACTGCGATGATTTCAGTAACTGCAGTTAAAGTAACTAAAGATTTAAGATATGCAAAGGTATATGTAAGTATTTTTGCAAAGGATGAAGAAGAAAAGAGTAATAATCTAGAGGCACTAAAAAGTGCAGCAGGTTTTGTTAGACGTGAAATAGCACAAAGAATAAATCTAAGACACAGCCCACAAATTATTTTTGAACTTGATGATTCAATAGACTATGGTATGAAGATAGATAGTTTAATTGAACAGACTAAAGGAAATAGATAGATATGACTCTTAAGGAAATATCAAAGATTATATTAGAGTCAAATAAAATAGGATTGACATTTCATACATCTCCAGATGGGGATGCCATTGGGAGTACTTTAGGACTTTTAAATGGACTTAGGGAAATGGGGAAAGATGTTTATGTAATATCAAGAGAAGTTATTGAAGATAACCTCTCTTTCCTTTCTTTAGGCAATGAAATTGATGGGAAAACTGCTGAACCAGTTAAAGATACTGATTTGGTTATAGTCTTAGATTGTGGAAACAAAGAGAGAATTTGTGCTGATTTAGAAGGTTATGAAGGGACTATGATTAATATAGATCATCATATTTCGAATGATAATTATGGTGATTATAATTATGTTGATTCAACAGCAGCTGCTACTGCTGAGATTGTGTATTTGCTTCTTAAGGAGTTTAATTTTGAATTTAATTGCATAAGTGAAGTATTTCAAAAAATAGGTTCATGTCTTTATACTTCTTTAATTACAGATACGGGCTCTTATAGACATTCAAATGTGACTAAAAGAACTTTTAATATAGCTGGAGAATTAATAGGTTGTGGAGTGAAAAATGATAAGATTCACAATGAATTGTTTGGAAATAAGCCTTACAATAAAGTTAAATTAATTGGAGAAGCTCTAAATAATCTGGAACTTTTAGTTGATAAGAAAGTTTCTGTAATAGCATTAAGTATGAAAGTTCTTGAATCATTTGGAATGACTAATGTAGATACTTCGGATATAATTAATATGGTTTTAAACATAGAGGGTGTTGAAGTTGCATTAGTTTTAAAAGAAGCAGAAGATGGAGTTAAAGGAAGTTTAAGGTCAAAGAATGAGATTGATGTTAGAAAGATAGCGGAAATTTTTGGTGGTGGTGGTCATATAAAAGCTTCAGGGTTTAAAATAAGTGATATGTCCATAGATGAAGCAAAAAATAGAATAATTAACGAAATAGAAAAAGAGATAAAAATATGAATGGTGTAATTAATGTATTTAAAAATAGAGGAATGTCATCATTTGATGTTGTAAGAATAATAAAGAAAGCATCTAAAGAAAAGAAAGTTGGACATACTGGAACGTTAGATCCTGAGGCAACAGGAGTACTACCTGTTTGCTTGGGAAAAGCAACTAAAATAATTGATTATATAATGACCGCTGAAAAAAGTTATTATGTTAAATTTAAGTTGGGGGTAAAAACAACAACTTATGATTTAGAAGGTGAAGTTGTAGAAGAAAAAGATTCATCTAAGTTAAGAAATGAAGAAATTCTTGATGTGATTAATAGTTTCAAAGGAGAATATCTACAAGTTCCACCTATGTATTCAGCATTAAAAAAAGATGGAATAAGATTATATAATCTTGCGAGACAAGGCATTGAAGTTGAGCGAGAGGGAAGAAATATAAACATATATGATATAAAAAATATATATATTTCAAATCCATACATATCAATGGATGTTACATGCTCTAAGGGAACATATATAAGAAGTCTATGTTATGATATAGGTGAAAAGCTTGGAGTTGGAGCTACTATGACAGAATTAAAAAGGACTAAGACTTCTATTTTCACTGAAGAAGAAAGTGTAAATATTGATGAAATAGAAGAAAATAATGTTGGTGAATTTATAATAACATTAGAAGAAGCTTTGAAGAGCTACCCTAAGATTAATATAAATAAGGGATACACTAAGCTATTTATTAACGGAGTAAAAGTTGGAGATAAGAGAAGTCTTGATTTAAAACCTAAAATAGGTCAACTTTACAGAGTATACGATGAAGAAAAAGTATTTATTGGACTGGGCAAACAAGATGAGTTTGGCTTTAAGATAGAGAAGCTTTTAATCTAGTTAGGGGTTAATAAAATGGTATATAAAAATAATAATATTTTAAGAGAAAATAGAAATATAAGTTATATTGCATTAGGAAGTTTTGATGGGCTTCACAAAGGTCATCTTACGTTAATTAGGAAGTTAGTAGATTTAGCTAAGGATAATAAAGGTAAAGGTATAGTTTATACTTTTAAAAATCATCCAAGAACTTTAGTAAAGTCAAAATCTACTCCAAAACTATTATTGGATAATTTGAGTAAAGAAGAAATTCTGAAAGAGAAGAATGTTGATTTAGTTTATTTTCAACAGTTTACAGAAGAATTTATGAAAAACACACCTGAAGAGTTTATAAAATTTCTTATAGATAAATTTAATATAAAAGGTATAGTGGTTGGGTTTAATTATAGATTTGGTTATAAGAATACAGGCGATGTTGAACTTTTACAGAAGTTATCACATAAATATGATTTGGAACTTCATGTAATGGAGCCGTGCAAGTTTGAAGAAGAAGTTGTAAGCAGTACTAGAATTAGAGACGAAATTTTAAAAGGTAATTTAGAGAAAGCTAATAAAATGTTAACTAGAGAATACTTTTTAAGAGGAAAAGTTATATATGGAAGACAAATCGGAAGGACTATAGGATTTCCAACTGCAAACTTAGGCTATTCGGAAGCTGCATTACTGCCTAAAGAAGGTGTGTATTATACAAATGTAATATTGAAAAATAAAAAATATAAAGGAATTACTTCTATAGGGAATAATCCAACTGTTAATGGGAAGACTATAACTGTAGAAACTTTTATTCTTGATTTCGATGGAGATATTTATGGAGAAGAGATAAAAGTTTGTTTCATAGAAAGAATAAGGGATAATAGCAAATTCAATTCAATAAATGAATTAAAGGATCAGCTAAATAAAGATAAAATCTTTGCAGAAAAACAAAAAAACATGTAAATATTGAAAAATGATTTACAATTATAATATGTTTTGTTATAATGACCAGTAGGAACCTAGTCCTATGTTTGAAGGTGCCATCTTCTTACTTGGAACTAAGGGGATAATTTTTGGAGGTGCATACGCATGGATAAGGCAAGAAAATTAGAAATTGTTAAAGAATTTGGAAGAAGCGAAGGGGATACTGGTTCACCAGAAGTTCAAATAGCTTTACTTTCTGAAAGAATTAGCCAATTAACTGGACACTTAAAGGTTCATAAGAAAGACCACCACTCAAGAAGAGGTCTATTAATGATGGTTGGACAAAGAAGAGGTCTTCTAAATTACTTACAAGAACAAGATATCGAAAGATACAGAGCTATTATCAAAAAATTAGGTTTAAGAAGATAATCTTTAGAGCGGGCTAGATCCGCTCTATTATTTTAAAGTTTCAAGAAAAATATGTAAATTTAAAATTGAAGGGAGGTCCTATAATGGGCAATGTGTTAAGCACAACAGTTGCTGGAAGAGAAATGAAAGTTGAATTTGGTAAGGTTGGCATGTTATCAAATGCAGCAATTTTCATGAGTTATGGGGATACAGTAATATTAACTAATGTTAATGCATCAGAAGAACCTAGGGAAGGGATAGATTTCTTTCCATTAAGTGTTGAATATGAAGAAAGATTATATGCAGTAGGTAAAATACCAGGTGGTTTTATTAAGAGAGAGGGAAGACCTTCAAATAAAGCAATATTAAATGGTAGGGCAGTAGATAGAACAATAAGACCTTTATTTCCAAAAGGATATAGAAATGATGTTCAAGTTGTTACTACAGTAGTTTCAGTAGAAAAAGATAATATGCCAGAAATATTGGCAATTAATGCTGCATCGATGGCATTATGCTTATCTACTATTCCATTTACAATACCAGTAGCTGCAGTTCAAGTTGGGCTTATAGATGGTAATTTGATAATAAATCCTAATGCAGATGAAAGGGAGAAATCAAGTCTTCATTTAACAGTATGTGCTACTCGAGAAAAAGTAATGATGATAGAAGCTGGCGGAGATGAAATTGACGAGGATACTATGATTAAGGCTATTAAATATGGATTTGATGCGTGTCAAGGTATAGTTGATTTTCAAGAAGAGGCTATGGAGAAGATAGGTAAAACAAAGGTTGTACCTGACTTATATACTGTAGATGAAGAAGTAGAAAAAGATATAAGAGCATTTGCTACTGAAATGGTAAAAGAAGCAATGTATATTACTGATAAAGACGAAAGAAATGCAGCTGTTGATGCTGTTAATGAAAAAGTTAAGGCTGAATTTGGTGAAAAGTATGAAGGTAAAGAGGCAGATATAAATGAGGTTCTTTATACTATGCAGAAAGAAGTAGTTAGAAACATGCTTCTTAATGATAAGAGAAGACCTGATGGAAGAGCTTTTGATCAAATAAGACCAATAAGTTGTGAAGTAGGTATACTTCCAAGAACTCATGGTACTGGGCTATTTAACAGAGGATTAACTCAAGTAATGACTGTAGCAACACTTGGATCAATTAGTGAAGTACAAATTTTAGATGGAATTGATGAGTCAGAAACAACAAAGAGATATATGCATCATTATAATTTTCCAGGATATAGTGTTGGCGAAGTTAAGCCACTAAGAGGCCCAGGAAGACGTGAAATTGGACATGGAGCATTAGCAGAAAGAGCACTTGAACCATTAATACCTTCAGAAGAAGAATTCCCTTATACAATAAGGTTAGTTTCAGAAGTATTAAGTTCTAATGGATCAACATCTCAAGCCTCCGTTTGTGGTTCTACATTAGCATTATTAGATGCAGGTGTACCGATAAAGAGACCAGCAGCAGGTATTGCTATGGGATTAATTACTTCTAAAGATTTATCTCAAGAAGAAGTGTTAACAGACATTCAGGGTATAGAAGATTTCTTTGGAGATATGGATTTTAAGGTAGCTGGTACAACAGAAGGTATCACTTCAATTCAAGTTGATACAAAACTTAAAGGATTAAGTTTTTATGTAGTGGAAACAGCAATAAGAAATGCTAGAAAGGCAAGATTATTCATATTAGATAAAATGAATGCTTGTATTTCAGGTCCAAGAGAAGAAGTTTCTAAATTTGCACCAAAGACTTGTACAATGCAAATTGATCCTGAAAAGATTAGAGATGTAATCGGAGCAGGTGGTAAAGTTATAAATAAAATAATTGCTGATACTGGAGTTAAGATTGATATTAAGGAAGATGGAACAGTATTTGTATCATCACCTGATCATGATGGAGTAAATGCAGCAATAAAGATAATAGAAGGTTTAACTAAAGAAGTTAAAGCTGGGGAAGTATACTTAGGTAAAGTTACTAAGATAACTACATTTGGAGCATTTGTTGAGATACTTCCAAATAAAGAAGGTTTAGTTCATATTTCTAAGCTTGCTTTTGAAAGAGTGAACAAGGTTGAAGACGTTGTTTCGGTTGGTGATGAAATTTTAGTTAAAGTAACTGAAATAGATATCCAAGGTAGAATTAATCTTTCTAGAAAAGATGCTTTAAAGGAGCAAGAAGAGCAGAAAGAACAATAAAAGGGCAGTAAATTGCCTTTTTTTTCTGTAGAAAAAATAGGAATAGTAAGCCACGAATTTCTTTATAATAATATAGAGAGGATTCGTGACTTTTGTTATAGGAGGATTTTTATGTATAATTTATATACTTTAAAAAATGGACTACGAGTAGTTACTGAAAAAAATGATTCAGTTAAGTCGATTAGTGTAGGAATAATGGTTCAAAATGGCTCGAGGAATGAAAGTGAAGAGTTAAATGGTATTTCACATTTTATTGAACATATGTTTTTCAAAGGAACGACAAAGAGAAATCCAAAAGAAATAGCTGCGTCAGTAGAGGATCTGGGAGGGCAGATAAACGCTTTTACAAGTAAGGAGACTACTTGTTATTATGTAAAAAACTTAAGCACTCATTTAGATCTTTCTTTAGAAATTTTATCTGACATAATTTTAAATTCAAAATTTGCTACAGAAGATATTGAGAAAGAAAAAGGTGTTGTAGTTGAAGAAATTAATATGAGTGAAGATAATCCAGAAGATGCTCTAGATGACTTGCATTCCAAGGTAGCTTTTGCAAATAGTCCATTATCCTATCCTATTTTAGGAACAAAAGAAAAAGTAAAAAGTTTTAGTAGAGAATCTATTAAAGATTTTATAAAGAAAAAATATACTCCTCATAATTCAGTAATATCAGTTTGTGGTAATTTTGATGATGGTGAATTAAAATTATTAATAGAGAAGTATTTTTGTGGATGGAAAAATGATAATATATATTTACCGTCTTATGGAAGTGAGAGTCTTCAAAGAGGTACAGCATCACTTGATAAAGATATTGAACAACTTCATATAGGGTTAGGTCTTAATGGGTTGCCTTTTGGACATGAAAAAGGCTATGCACTGATTCTTTTAAGCAATATATTCGGTGGAGGAGCATCATCAGTTCTTTTTCAAAAGGTTAGAGAAGAGTTAGGATTATGTTATAATATCTATTGTTACCCTCAGGCATTTCAAGGGGTTGGAATGTTAAATATTTATACAGGACTTAGCTCAAAATATGCTGAGAAAGCTTTAGATGTTATAATTAAGGAACTTTATAAGTTCTCTAAAAGTACAATTACCAGTGATGTTTTAGAAATGAATAAGGAAAAAATTAAAGCTAATTATATATTAGGGTTAGAAAGTACTAGTTCTAGAATGTTTAGTAATGCAAAATCTGTGTTGTTTAAAAATAAAATTAGTACTCAGGATGAAGTAATAAAGAAAATAGATAGAGTTAACTTAGAAGATGTAGAGTTTGTTTTGAAGGAATGTTTTGGTAACGGAATAATTAATTCTTCATATGTTGGTAGTAACATAAATTATAATTTATTAGATAATGTTATAGAATCCTCAATTGAAGCCTATAAAAATTCTAGCAAGAAAGTTGAAGTTTAAAATTTAAGAATATATACTTTCTTAAAAGCATATTAATTATGTAGAGATTTTAGGAGGTATATATTATGAGTCATGAGAGTAATATAAAGTTATTGAGTGAAATTGGGAAATATGAACTTATTAATGTTAATGATGGAGAAAAATATGATTGTCTTCAGAATAATGATTTAGTAGTTGATGATTTAGGAAATATAAAATTTCTTATAATAAATGTAAGTAACGGGAAATTGGGCTTTTTAGGAGGTTCTAGGGAATTTATTGAAATTCCTTGGGAATGCGTGAAAAAGATTGGTGCACGTACTATAATATTAGATGCAGAGGAAAATGATATTAAAAAAGCAACTATTTAGTTACCAAGGGGGAAAAACATGAAGATAATAGTTCAAAAGTTTGGTGGAACTTCAGTATCTACAGATGAGAGAAGAATGAAAGTAGTTGATAAAGTTAAAAAAGCTATTAGTAATGGATATAATCCTGTTGTAGTAGTTTCTGCAATGGGAAGGAAAGGGGAACCTTATGCTACAGATACGTTACTTTCACTAATAGATAGTAAATTTAAGCAAGATAATAAGTTAGCTGTAGATTTATTAATGTGTTGTGGAGAATTAATTAGTTCTGTAGTTATGGCTAGTGCATTGCAATCAAAAGGAATTGAAGCAGTTCCATTAACAGGTGGTCAAGCTGGAATAATTACTGATAATAAGTTTAACGATGCATCATTAAAGGATTTTAATGACACTAGAATATTAGATATATTAGGAGAGGGAAAAGTTCCTGTTATAACGGGATTCCAAGGAATAACTGAAGATGGATACTTTACAACATTAGGTAGAGGCGGCAGCGATACATCAGCAGCCATATTAGGAGTAGGGTTAGATGCTAATGAAATTGAAATATATACTGACGTAGATGGAATAATGACAGCTGATCCAAGAATAGTTGAGGAAGCTTCGTTAATTAATGTACTAAGTTATGATGAAGTATTTCAGTTAGCTGACCAAGGAGCGAAAGTTATTCATCCGAATGCAGTAGAAATTGCAAAGGTTGGTAATATACCTATAGTTATTAAAAATACTATGAATGACTGTGATGGTACTATTATTAATAGCGTTGGTGATAAGAAAAACAAAAGACTAGTAACTAGTATTACAAGTCATAGTGATAGAGTTCAGGTTTGTATTAAGTTAGAGGACAATAAAGGTAATGACAGATACCAAGATATACTTGAGATAATTGCTGAAAATAAAATATCTTTAGATTTAATAAATATTTTTCCTACAGAACAAATATTTACAATTTCAGTATCAGCAAAAGATAAAGTAATAAATATTTTTAATGAGTTAAATATTAATGCAATAATTAAAGAAGATTTAAGCACTATTGCGTTAGTTGGAGCAGGAATGAAGGGCATTCCAGGTGTTATGGCTAAGATATATAAAGCGCTATATGATAATAAAGTCGAAGTTTTACAAACAGCTGATTCTCATATGACTATATGGTGCTTAGTTAAGACAGATGATTTAAGTGAAGCAATAAATGCGCTTCATAAGGCATTTAAGTTATGTTAAAAGAGATTATAAAATAGTATAAATTTTATCCTCCTGTACAAAATAAAAATGTACAGGAGGAGTGCTTTTATGGATAATAATAAAATCAAGGGAAAATCAGAAGAAAAAAAAGAAAATGGTGAAGCAACTGAAAACCTAGAAAAAATGAAATCTATGAAAGATTTTGGAAATATGGGGATGGCTTCACCAAATGAAAGAGTACAGATATTATCAATAATAGGGCAAATTGAGGGGCATATGGTTTCACCACCACAGACTAAAACTACGAAGTATGAACACGTTATACCTCAGCTTATCGCTATTGAACAAAATGAGAATGTAAAAGGTGTTTTGATAATTTTGAATACGGTAGGAGGAGACGTGGAAGCAGGTCTTGCTATAGCTGAAATGATAAATTCAATTTCAAAACCTACTGTATCAATAGTTACTGGTGGAGGTCATTCTATTGGAGTTCCACTAGCAACATCGGCAGATTATTCTTTTATTACCCCTTCGGCAACAATGATAATTCATCCTGTTAGAATGAATGGATTTGTTATTGGGGTTGATCAAACTTTTCAGTATTTCAAAAAGATGCAGGAAAGGATTAATGATTTTATAGTTAGGACGTCTGATATAACTCATGAAGATCTAAACAATTATATGAAGAGAACAGATGAGTTACTTAATGATGTTGGTACTATGCTTATAGGAAAAGAAGCAGTGGAATGTGGACTAATTAATGCAGTTGGAGGTGCAAGTGAAGCTTTAGCAAAACTTAACTCTTTAATTGATGAAAATGAAAATCAGAAAGAAAGCAAAGAAAAGAAAATTACTAAGAAAAGTACTAGGAAAAGAAAGATAGTATCAAAAAGTAGTCAAAGATGAGGATGAATGGGAAATTAATAGGACACTTTTTAGTGCCATAACAGTTAATTTCCTATTTTTTATTTAAACTAAAGGAAAATGGACATGCTATGTAGAAATAACTAAAGTGAGGTGATTAGAAAGTGGGTAGACAGACCAAGAATAAAAATAGCAAAAAATCTACAAAGAGTAGTAAGGAAAGCAGCAAAATGGAAATTAAGGGTATTATATTTGTTGCTATAGGATTACTAACCTCAATAGCTATATATACAGATTTAGCAGGATTTTTATCAAGTTTTGCTCAAAGAGTATGCCATTTAGTAATTGGTATTGGATCATATATGCTTCCAATTTATCTTTTATATTTAGGATATACTTATTTTAAAGAACGAGGAAATATTACTTTAGGAAAAAGATTTTATGGAGTAACACTTTTTATAGTAGTTATAATTTTTATTAGTGGAACTATATATATACAATCTGTAGAAGATCCAGATAATTTTGGAGGTAATTTAGTAACTATATTCAATTTAGTAGCAGAAGGAGAAAGAGCACTAAATGGTGGATTGATTGGATATATTATAACTTTTCCATTATATAAATTTATAGGTGCTGTTGGATCATATATTCTATATATTGCGCTTTTAATAATTGCGTCTATATTAGCTTTTGATTTTTCAGTGGTGAAGGCAGGAGAAGTTGCTAAAAATAAAAGTAGAGAATATAGATTAAAAGATAAATCAAAAAAACAAGAGGTTAAAAAAGAAAAATTAGATGATGATTATATTAAGTTATTATCTAAGCAGAATAGCACTGAAGAAAAATCAAAAGATGAATTTTTAAAAGATGTTGACCATAAAATTAAAATTTTAGATTTTATGAAAAACTCATCGATTGATGATGAAGAGGAGTTAGAAGCAGAAATAGCAAGTGATAATGATATTTTTATGAGTAATAAGAGAGAGCAACCTACATTAATAGAGCAGCAAGCTCCATTAAATGAAAAAAAG
>NZ_SULK01000002.1:139708-260853 GCF_007115085.1 Clostridium sp. HBUAS56017
CATAAAAAGGAAAAGCTTAATAATGAAATTAAAGAAGTAATTAGTAAGGAAATAGATGAAACAATAAGCAATGTTAATAGTTATGAGGAAAAAAAGGAATATATTTTTCCAAGTACTGATTTGCTTAATCCAAATAGTAAAACGCAATTAAATAGTTCTGATAAAAAAGATTTAATAGATAATGCTAATAAATTAGAAGAGACTCTAGGAAGTTTTGGAGTAGAAGCTAAGGTACTACAAGTAACAAAAGGGCCTTCGGTAACAAGGTTTGAGCTGCAACCTAGTCCAGGAGTTAAGGTTAGTAAAATAGTAAATTTAGCAGATGACATAGCATTAGGGCTTGCCGCTTCAGGAGTAAGAATTGAAGCACCTATTCCAGGAAAGGCTGCAGTAGGAATAGAAGTTCCTAATAAAAAGCAAACACCAGTATTTTTAAGAGAAGTGCTAGACTCAGATGAATTCAAAAATTCAAATAAAAAATTAGCATTTGCATTAGGTAAAGATATAGGAGGGTCTTGTGTTGTTGGAGATTTAAGTAAAATGCCACACACGTTAATAGCTGGGGCCACAGGGTCAGGTAAGAGTGTATGCATCAATTCATTGATAATAAGTATCTTGTATAAGTATTCTCCTGATGAAGTTAAACTTTTAATGGTAGATCCAAAAGTTGTAGAATTAAATGTTTATAATGGGATACCACATCTTTTAATTCCAGTAGTTACAGAACCTAAGAAGGCTGCGGCTGCTTTAAATTGGGCTGTAAATGAAATGACTAAAAGATACAACTTATTTGCAGAAAAAGGTGTAAGAAATGTGGATTCATATAATGCCTTATATGAAAAAGGGAGCGTTGAAGAAAAACTTCCTTATATAGTTATAATTGTAGATGAACTTGCAGACTTAATGATGGTTTGTCCAAATGATGTTGAAGATTATATTGGTCGTTTAGCACAGATGGCAAGAGCAGCGGGTATGCATCTTGTAATTGCTACACAAAGGCCATCTGTAGATGTAATAACGGGAGTCATTAAGGCAAACATACCTTCAAGGATATCTTTTGCAGTTTCATCTCAGGTAGATTCTAGAACTATTTTAGATAGCTCGGGAGCAGAAAAACTTCTTGGAAAAGGAGATATGCTGTATGCTCCAGTAGGAGAAAATAAACCTCAAAGAGTTCAAGGATGTTTTATTTCAGAGGAAGAGGTTGAGAATGTCATACAGTTTATAAAACAAGATGACAAAGAAATAATTTATGAAGAATCTATATTAGATCATATAAATAATGAAACTGAGGGAAGTAATTTAAGCGAAGGTGATGATGTAGATGAATTACTATCTGAAGCTATAAAATTGGTAGTAGATTATGAGCAAGCATCTACATCTTTTTTACAGAGAAGATTAAGGATAGGATTTAATAGGGCTTCTAGAATAATGGACCAACTTGAAGAGAGAGGGATCATTTCGCCAAAGGATGGAAGTAGACCAAGACAAGTATTATTAAGTAAAGATGAATTAATAAATTCTTCAGAAGATGATAATGAAAATTAGCTTGTAATCCCAAGTAAAGAGTTATAAAATTGATTTAGTAAACATAAAGGATACGCAGGAGGAAAATAACTTGAAAAAATATAAAGTAGGTATGGTAAGTCTAGGTTGTGATAAGAATAGAGTTGATTCGGAAATTATCCTAGGAACCATGAGTAAAGAATATGAAATAACTAATAATGCTAAAGAAGCTGACATTATTATCGTTAATACATGTGGGTTTATAGAAAAAGCGAAACAAGAATCTATTGATACCATATTAGAAATGGCGGAGTATAAGAAAAAATACAATTGTAAGCTTTTAATTGCTACAGGTTGCTTAACTCAAAGATATGGAAAAGAACTTAGCGAATTGATGCCAGAAATTGATATAATGCTTGGAGTTAATGATTATAAAAAGATAGATGAGCATATTAAAGTTTACATAGAAAATGAAAAAAAATCTTTAGAAGTCAACTATTCAGATGTAAATATAAATGAAGGGGAAAGAATATTAACAACTGATAAATATACAGCTTATATTAGAATTGCTGAAGGATGCAACAATTTTTGTACTTACTGTATAATTCCTAAGATAAGAGGAAAATTTAGAAGTAGAGAGATGGATAATATTCTTAAAGAAGCAAGAGAGCTAAGTAATAGCGGTGTAAAAGAGATCATTCTAGTTGCGCAAGATACAACACTTTATGGCACTGATATATATGGAGAAAAGAAACTGCATATATTATTAAAAGAGCTTTCCAAAATTGAGGGAATTGAATGGATTAGAGTTCTTTATTGCTACCCAGAAGAAATATATACAGAACTTATTAGTGAAATAGCATGTAATAATAAAGTAATGAAATATCTAGATTTACCAATTCAACATATAAGCGATAATATACTTAAATTAATGGGGAGAAAAACTACCAAGGAAGATATCATAAGAAAAATTAATGAACTTAGAAATAAAGTTTATGGAATTACATTAAGAACATCATTAATAGTAGGGTTTCCAGGAGAAAGTAAAGAGGATTTCAATGAACTTAAAGAGTTTTTAAAAGAATTTAGATTAGATAAGGTTGGAGTTTTCAAATATTCAAGAGAAGAAGGTACCCCAGCATCAGTGATGAAAGATCAAGTTTTAGAAGAAATTAAAGATACAAGAGAAGAAGAACTTATGTTGGTTCAAAAAGAAATTTCTAAAGAGATAAATGAATTGAAAGTTGGCAATGTTTATGATATTCTTGTTGAAGGGGATAATGGAGAATATTATTATGGAAGGAATTATGAAATGATTCCGGAAATAGACGGAAATATATTCTTTAAAAGTACTAGAGAGATAAGAAAAGGTGCAATTGTTTCAGTTAAGATAATTGACTGTACAGAATATGATTTAGTAGGAGTTGTAGATTATGAATCTTGCGAATAAATTAACTTTAGTTAGAATATTTTTAGTTCCAGTTTTTCTAATATTTATAGCTGCTAAAGACATTCCTTATGGTACATTTATTGCTACATTTATATTTGTTTTAGCATCATTAACTGATAAGTTGGATGGATATATAGCTAGAAGCAGAAATCAAATAACTAACTTTGGAAAATTCATGGACCCTCTTGCAGACAAGCTGCTTGTAACATCTGCATTAATTTCACTGGTTGAACTTCAAGTAGTTCCAGGATGGGCTGCAGTCATTATAATTGCACGTGAATTTGCAGTATCAGGACTTAGAACAGTAGCAGCTTCTGAAGGGAAAATAATTGCTGCTAGTTGGTGGGGAAAAATAAAAACTGTTATTCAGATTGTCGCTATTATAGTTTTACTTTTACAAGTAAATATAGGAACATCAGCATATTTAACAAAGTTGGTAATTGATACTGAATTCTTTAAGGATTTCTTTCAGTTTATGCCACAGATATTATTGGATGTAGCAGTAATAATTACGTTAATATCTGGAATGGATTACTTTAGAAAAAATAAAAATACTATTTCCACTAACAAATAATTTGGTTTGCATTTATGCAAACCTTTTTCATTGAAAGTTGAAATGATTAATTTAATACTTTTTAGGATAGAATATAGAAAATAAAAAAGTATGTGGGATATAATAGTATTTTTATTGACGAGAGAAAAATCATATATTATAATATACATATAGAACATAAGTTCGAAAGCAGAGAGGTGTAAAATATAATGAGTAATATAAATGTTGATAAATTAAAAGCTATAGAAAGTGCTATGGGTCAAATAGAAAAGCAATTTGGTAAAGGGTCTGTAATGAAACTAGGTGAAGATAGTCATTTAATAGTAGATGCAACTTCAACAGGTTGTCTTGATTTAGATATTGCACTAGGAATTGGTGGAGTTCCTAAGGGAAGAATAGTAGAAATATATGGACCAGAAAGTTCTGGTAAGACTACAGTAGCTTTGCATATTGCTGCAGAAGCACAAAAAAATGGTGGAGCTGTTGCATTTATAGATGCAGAACACGCTTTAGATCCAAGTTATGCTAGAAAGATTGGAGTAGATACTGAAAATTTAATAGTTTCACAACCAGATACAGGAGAACAAGGTCTTGAGATAGCGGAAGCATTAGTTCGTTCGGGAGCTATAGATGTACTTATAGTAGACTCGGTTGCAGCTTTAGTTCCTAGGGCTGAAATAGAGGGGGAAATGGGAGATTCACATGTAGGTCTTCAGGCTAGATTAATGTCACAAGCGCTAAGAAAGTTAACAGGTACTATAAAGAAGACCAATTGCGTTGCTATATTCATAAATCAATTAAGAGAAAAGGTAGGAGTTATGTTTGGAAATCCAGAAACTACTACCGGAGGTAGAGCTTTGAAATTCTATGCATCTGTAAGACTTGATGTTAGAAGAATAGATTCCATTAAAACTGCTGATGCTATTATTGGTAATAGAACAAGAGTGAAAGTTACAAAGAATAAGGTTGCACCACCATTCAAACAAGCCGAATTTGATATCATGTATAATGAAGGAATTTCTAGAACAGGAAATATAGTAGATGTTGGAGTAAAAGAAGGTATTGTTCAAAAAAGTGGGGCGTGGTTTTCTTATGGTGATGTGAGATTAGGGCAAGGAAGAGAAAATGCAAAAATATATTTAAAGGATAACCCAGAAGTAGCTTTAGATATAGAAAATCAAATAAGAGAAAAATACGCACTTCCTCTAAACACTAATTTACCACAAGAGCCTTCAGAAGAAGTAGACAAAGTTGAAGTAGAAGATAAATAATAAGAAAATATTTTAAGGTACACCTTGCTATTTATATATAACTAAATAGCAAGGTGTATATTTTATTAATTTATAAATAAAATAAATAATAGAGCTATTCGTTTAACAGACCTAAGTAAAGGTTTTCTTAAAGCGCGATAGCATGAGAGATTCATAGGAAAATCAAGTATTTATGAGATATAGCTATATTATATATTTATGAATCCCATTATTAATGAAACTTGACATAATTCTATTTTTCAGCTAAAATAATAACAAATACTGGTTTATCACATTCTTACTATTAGTGAGAAAGATATGACACCTAAACTACGCTTTCTTATTTATTTAAGATAGATAGTAAAGGCTAGGAGGTGTTTACGTGCCAACGTATTTAATAATAATAATAATAGATATACTTGTGCTGTTTATATTAGGTTTTATATCCTATAAGAGTATTCAAACAGCGTCAAAGAAGAAAATTGAATCGCTAGAAAATGAAGCAAAAGAAGTTTTGGTTGTAGCAAAAAAAGAAGCTGAAGCAACTAAGAAGGAATCTATATTAGAAGCAAAAGAAGAAGTTCATAAATTAAGAACTGATTTGGATAGAGATTCTCGTGAAAGAAGAAATGAGCTTCAAAGACTTGAAAGAAGGTTGATTCAAAGAGAAGAGTTACTTGATAAAAAGAGTGATGCTCTTCAAAAGAAAGATGATGCACTCAATGAGAGAATTGTTGAAATCGATAATATGGAAGTGAAAGTGAAAGAACTTGCTGAGCAGAGAAGGACGGAACTTGAAAGAATATCTGGACTTACTAGTGAAGATGCTAAGCAAATCCTATTAGATGAAATCAAGAAGGAAATTACTCATGATGCAGCCTTAATGATTAAGGACATCGAAGGTAGAGCTAAGGAAGAGGCAGACAAGAAGGCTAGAGAAATTGTAACAACTGCAATTCAAAGGTGTGCTGCTGATCATGTGTCTGAAACAACTGTTCAGGTTGTAGCTTTACCAAATGATGAAATGAAGGGAAGAATAATAGGTAGAGAAGGAAGAAACATTAGAACCCTTGAAACATTAACAGGAGTAGATTTGATTATTGATGACACTCCAGAAGCAGTTATTTTATCAAGCTTCGATCCTATAAGAAGAGAAGTAGCTAGAATGGCACTAGAAAAGTTAATAGTGGATGGAAGGATTCATCCGGCTAGAATTGAAGAGATGGTTGAGAAATCTCAAAGAGATGTTGAAAATGAAATCAAGGAAGAAGGAGAGCAAGCAGCTCTAGAAACTTCAGTGCATGGATTACATCCTGAGATAATAAGACTTCTTGGAAGATTGAAATATAGAACTAGTTATGGTCAAAACGTTTTAAAGCATTCCATAGAAGTTTCGTATTTAGCTGGTTTAATGGCTTCAGAATTAGGTTTAGATGTTACTCTAGCTAGAAGAGCTGGTTTATTACATGACATAGGTAAGGCCGTAGATCAGGAGCAAGAAGGTCCTCACGCCTTAATTGGTGGAGATCTAGCTAAGAGATACCATGAGTCTCCTATTGTAGTAAATGCCATCGCAGCCCATCATGGGGACGTAGAGATGGAATCTTTAGAAGCTATTTTGGTTCAGGCAGCAGATGCTATTTCCGCTGCAAGACCGGGTGCAAGAAGAGAGACCTTAGAAGCATACATCAAACGTTTGGAAAAGTTAGAAGAAATTGCAAATTCTTATGAAGGCGTAGAGAAGTCATATGCAATTCAAGCTGGTAGAGAGATTAGAATTATTGTTAAACCAGATCATGTTGACGATGTCGGAGCAGTAGAACTAGCACGTAATATTGTAAAGAGCGTCGAAGAACAATTAGAGTATCCAGGTCAAATTAAAATCAATGTTATTAGAGAAACTAGAGCAGTTGATTTTGCAAAATAAAGTTGAAAAATACATTTTGTTTATCAAAATGTATTTTTTATTTTTATTTATTAAAAAAAAAGAGGAATTTTACAATACAAGTAGAATATATTAAGTATGCATGATTGGGGGATGTCAACCTATAATGTAAACGATTAGTAAAAATGCTAGGAGGAATAATAAAAATGGAAGTATTAAAAGTGTCAACAAAATCAAATCCGAATTCAGTAGCAGGTGCTTTAGCTGCAATAATTAAAGAAAAGAGTATAGTAGAGATACAAGCAGTTGGAGCTGGAGCTATAAATCAAGCTGTTAAAGCTATTGCAATAGCGCGCGGCTTTGTAGCGCCAAGTGGTAAAGATATTGTTTGTGTACCTGCCTTCACCGATATAGAGATTGATGGAGAAGAAAGAACAGCAATAAAGTTAATTGTTCAACCACGATAATTTACACAATTATGGATAAAATTGAAACTTGGGGGAAAGCTAAATAAAGTATTGAAATTATTTTCAAAGTCATATATAATAATAAAAGTTAAGTGAATACTTATAGTTTATTTAAAGAGGTGAATACGATGGTTTCAAAAGAGGTTTTAGTAAAGAATGGTACTGGTTTACATGCTAGACCAGCTACATTATTAGTAAAAAAGGCTTCATCTTTCAAGTCTGATGTAAGCATTGAGTTCAATGGTAAAAAAGCAAACGTTAAGAGTTTAATTGGTGTTTTATCATTAGCTGTTACTAAAGATTCTTTAATTAAGGTTATAGCTAGCGGTGATGATGAAGCATTAGCTTGTGAGGAAATTGCTAAGTTAGTAGAAAACTTAGAAGATTAATTCATAAAGAAAGGCCCTTTAGGGGGCCTTTTTAATTTGCAATTTTTTTATTATATAATGTTTTATGTATATGGGAATAATTTAATTGAGTGATGTAATTATATTAAAATTGAATTTTTAAAATTAAAATATGAATTTTTTTTAAAAAGGTGAAAGATTTTAGTTTATATGATATAATACGAATGATAATAAAGAAAAAGCGAAATATATTCGTGCGGAGGTTGAAGATGAGAGATTTATATAATAATCCTTTAAATTCGAGATATGCATCTAGAGAAATGAGTTATATATTTTCAGATGATATGAAATTTACAACATGGAGAAAGCTCTGGGTTTCCTTAGCTGAATGTGAGAAGGAATTAGGATTAAATATTACTGATGAACAGATAATTGAGTTAAAAGCTCATATAAACGATATTAACTATGAAGATGCAGCTAAAAGAGAAAAGGAAGTAAGACATGATGTAATGAGTCACGTGTACGCCTATGGACTTCAATGTCCAAGTGCAAAAGGAATTATACATCTAGGCGCTACAAGCTGTTACGTTGGAGATAATACGGATATAATAGTGATGAGAGATGCATTACTACTGATAAAGAGAAAGATTGTTACAGTATTACATAGATTAAGCAATTTTGCAATGAAGTATAAAGATATGCCTACATTAGGCTTTACTCATTTTCAGCCAGCTCAATTAACTACAGTAGGTAAAAGAGCAACATTATGGATGCAAGATTTAGTTATGGATATTGAAAATATAGATTATTTGATATCTACGCTTAAATTAAGAGGAGTCAAAGGAACAACAGGAACTCAAGCTAGTTTTATGAATCTTTTTGAAGGTGATGAGGAAAAGGTTAAGCGACTAGATAAAATGGTGGCAGAAAGAATGGGATTTAAGAAAAGCTTCGGGGTTACAGGCCAAACCTATCCTAGAAAATTAGATTCAATTGTATTAAATACACTTTCAGAAGTTGCACAGAGTGCATATAAGTTTTCTAATGATTTGAGATTGTTACAAAATATGAAAGAAGTTGAAGAGCCATTTGAAAAGCACCAAATTGGATCATCGGCTATGGCATATAAGAGAAATCCTATGAGAAGTGAGAGAATGGGAGCTCTAGCAAGATATGTAATAGTTGATTCGTTAAATCCTGCTATTACAGCTTCTACTCAATGGTTTGAAAGAACACTAGATGATTCAGCTAATAAAAGAATAGCAGTAGCAGAGGCGTTCTTGGCTTTAGATGGTGTATTGAATCTTTATATAAATATTGCGGAAAATATGGTTGTCTATGATAAGGTTATAGCTGCGCATGTAAACAATGAACTACCATTTATGGCCACTGAAAATATAATGATGGAATCTGTAAAAAGAGGTGGAGATAGGCAAGAACTTCACGAAAGAATTAGAGAACATTCTATGGCAGCAGCGCAAAGAGTAAAAGGAGAAGGATTAGATAATGACCTTATTAAACGAATAATAGAAGACGATGGATTTAAGTTAACTAAAGATGAAATTATAGAAATAATTGATCCAATGAAGTTTGTTGGTAGAGCACCAAGTCAAGTCGTTGAATTCGTCAATGAGTATGTTAATCCTATTATTCAGGAAAATAGAGAGGCTATAGATGTTAGAAGTGAGATAAATGTTTAATTAGTAGAGAATTAAAAAGTTGTTTTAAAATGTAGATAATATATTTTAAAACAACTTTTATATTTTTAACAAAGAAATAAATATTTTATTAGGATAGTTGAATACGTATTCAATAATTGTTATAATATGTATTAAGAGATAAAAATTTCAAAAGGGTTATAAATAATTCAATAATGCTATGAATATTAATGATTATATATGTAAATAATAATTACTAAATTGGAAAGGGAGGGATTGAAATGGATAATAACAATTGTATACCATCTTTAGATAATTATGTGGCAAAGTTTATGGATGAAACAGGTTGTACGTTTGAAGAAGCGTGTGATGAACTAGGAATAAAGGAAGATGACTTTATCAATAAAAGGACCATAAAAGGTTAGTTTTTTAGGATCAAATTTTCAATTAGAGAAAGCAAAGAGTCTTGCTCTAAATCTCTAATTGAAATTTGGTCGTTAATTATATTAAAGTTAATAAATAGAATTAAATTTTACTTGTTATGTGATAATTTTGACCTTTTAGTATATTTCTTGCCATTTTCGTGAGAACCGATTTTTTTCCCATCTATTATGCCAATATCAGATCCAGCCTCAGAGTACATCTTACGTAATTCAGAATTAGATTTTGGATGATCTTTTAGTCTGTTCTTATTGTTATCCATATAAATGCCTCCTTTAGATATTCTTCTGTTACTAGGTTTCCCTATAAAATTAATATTATTTATCAACTGTAAAAAGCTATTTTTATTTATATTTAGAGTTACTAAGAATTTATGTTCTTTTTAAGTATGTTAATATATATAGAGAGAGTATAGGAGGAGTGATTCTTTGAATGAAAAAACTTTAAAAATTTTAGAAAAATATTATGGATATAAAAACTTTAGAAAAGGGCAAGAAAAAATAATCGAAAGTATTTTAGAGAAAAAAGATTTGCTAGCAATTATGCCAACTGGTGCTGGAAAATCAATTTGTTATCAAATACCTGCATTGATTTTTCACGGGATAACTATAGTTATATCTCCATTAATATCATTAATGAAGGATCAAGTCGATTCTTTGAGGTCAATTGGGATTGAGGCAGCATATATTAATAGTAGTCTTGATAATGATGAACTTAAAGAAATTTTTTATGGTTTGAAAAATAATAAATATAAAATAATATATGTTTCGCCGGAAAGGCTCGATTCAAAAATATTTTTAGAAGTAGTTGATGCAATTGATGTGTCGCAGATTGCTATAGACGAGGCACATTGCGTATCTCAATGGGGACATGATTTTAGAGTAAGTTATAGAAAAATAGGAAGTTTTATAAGTAGAAGAGACAATAAACCAGTCATAACAGCATTTACAGCCACAGCATCCTTGGAAGTTCGAAATGATATAGTTAGAATGTTAAATCTCAATGATCCGGAAATATTTGTGAATGGTTTTGATAGGGAGAATTTGGAAATTAGTATAATTAAAGAAGGAAGAAAAGAGAGATTTTTAAAGGAGTATATCCAAAAACATTCTGATATTTCAGGAATAATATATTGTGCAACTAGGAAAGATGTTGATTCAATTTATGAAGAAATTACGAATTTGGGATATCAGGTGGGAAAGTACCATGCTGGACTTAAAGATATGGAGAGAAAAGAATTTCAAGACATGTTTATCAAAGATAAAATAAATATTATGATTGCAACAAATGCTTTTGGTATGGGAATAGATAAGCCTAATATTAGATTTGTAATACATAACAATATGCCTCAAAGTATAGAAGCATATTATCAGGAAATTGGTAGAGCTGGTAGGGATGGTGAAAAAAGTGAATGTATTTTATTATTTACTCCAGGGGATATTCATTTGCAAAAGTATTTAATAGATACAGGACTTAGAAGTGAGCAGCGGAAGATAATTGCATATAAAAAACTTCAAGATATGGCCTCGTTAGTATATTCAGCAGATTGTTATAGAAAATATATATTAAACTATTTTGGTGAGGAAGCTATAGATAATTGTAATAACTGTAGCAATTGCTTAAGTGAAGGTGAAGTCACTGATAAAACAGTAGAAAGTCAAAAAGTTTTATCATGTATTGGAAGAATGAAAAGTGGATTTGGAATAACTATGGTTGTAGATGTATTAAGAGGATCTAAGAGCCAAAAGATTATTAATTATAATTTTCACACATTATCAACCTACGGAATTATGAAAGAATATAAAAAAGACGAGTTAATAGCTTTTGTAAATACGCTTATATCACATGGTGTTATAGATCAAGTTGAGGGTACATATCCTATATTAAAATTAAATAACTTATCTGTTAAGGTGCTAAAGGGCGAACATAGAGTGCTATTAAAAGAAGCTAAAGTAAAGGATTATGGATTTAAGGAAAATAATTTGTTTAATATATTAAAAGAAATAAGATTTAGCATAGCCTCTGAGGAAGGTATACCTCCTTATATGGTTTTTGGAGATGTGACATTGAAAGAAATGAGTACTAAATTACCAGAAACTAAAGAAGAATTACTTGAAATTTCAGGAGTAGGAGAAATTAAATGTGATAAGTACGGATTTAAATTTGCTGAAGAGATTAGAAAATATATTATTGAAAATAATACTATAAAGTCAAATAACGATGTGAATAGTATTAATAACAAAAAGTTTTATGTAAATAGTGACGAAAATCTATATCAGAAGCTTAGAAATTTGAGAGAAACTATAGCATTGAAAGAAAACAAAATTCCGTACTCTATAATCCATCAGAATTCATTAAAGGAGATTAGTGGTAGGTATCCTTTAACATTGGAGGAATTGGGTGATATCAGTGGAATTGGACCAAAAAAGATAGAGGCATATGGAAGAGATATAATATGTATAGTAAAAAATTATATTGAAGATAATAATTTAAATAGAAATTGGCAGGTAAAAGGAAGGTTAAAACTAGTTATTGATGGGGAAGAAAGAGAGAATGAAGAAATAGTTATAGATATGCTTAATGAGGGATATGAAATTAGTGAAATTTCAAATAGAACAGAAATCTCATTATCTACTATATTAGGATATGTTACTGAATATATTAAAGAAAATGGTGAGATTTTATTTAAACTGAATATAGATAATCTTTACAAAAAAGAAGAGGAAGAAGAAATTTTAATGGCTTGTAAAAGGTTTGGAGTTGAAAAAATAGGAGAAATTAAGAAAAGTTTAGACCCTAGAATTAAATATGAATCAATAAGAGCTGTAATTTTAAAAAATTATTATAATATAGTATAACAAGATAAGGAGAATAAAACTATTCTCCTAGATTTTAACGTCCCCTACGAGATGTTGTGATTATATATTCATTGTCTGTGAACTCATAGTCAGAAGTAGGGGTGTTAAATGATTTGTTTGGAGTTGGCATCTTTGTATTTGCCGAATGAATTACTCCTGAAGTTCTTTTTTTCTTGTCATTTTTGCTCATAATATCACTCCTTATAAATATATTATTTCTTAGATTCATTATAATAGTCATGAAAATTTGTTTTCTTAAATAGAAAATTAGTTTAATTTATGATAATATAAAGATGTTGGGACTCATATATTTATATTTAGGGGGGAAATATTATGGCTAAAGTAATTGGTTGTAGTTTAATAATTAAGGATGACTTTCACAATATTTTATTGTTAAAGAAGAAAGTCAAAAGAGGAGAAGTCGAAGTTTGGTCTTTGTTAACACAAAAACTTAGGGGAAAGGAAAGCCATGATAAATGTATTGCTAGAGGTGCAAAAGATATATTAAAATCTGTTATATTTGATGTGGAACCAGTTAAAGAATACATAGTAAATTCAGATGAAGATGAATGCGTTATGGTTTATACAGGTAGAATAAAAGAGAAAGCTGTACTCGATAAAGCATATAAAGAATGTAAGTGGATTGGATATAGAAACTTAGAAGACTATAATATTTTGCCATATGAAAAACAAATTTTATTAGATTTTTTTGAAAAGTAGATATAAATTCTTTTAAAGAAGGGAGCTAAATTAATATTAGCTCCCTAAATTATATATTAATTATTCGAATTTTATCATAAATTAAGGGATAAACTTCACTTAAGGGATAATTAAGTTTATTAAAGCTGTGGCAACAATATAAACAATTACCATCAGGAAAAGTTTCAGTTATAATTCCTGAATGAGAAAAAAAACCTTTCTTTATAGAGTGAAATTGAATAATGGCTGCTGGTTGTGTATGGAGTGAAGAACTAGTTTTTCTAAAGCCATTTTCTAAAAGAAAGTAATATAATTCATTTACTCTTATCCAAGTAGTTGTATATGGCTTCCATGTTAATGATAATGGTAGTCCTCCAAAGTGGAGACACTGGGAAATAAAATTGGTACAGTCTCCACCATCGCTATCAAAGTTCTTATATGCCTTGTTGGGAATAAGTGCATATTGTTGTGCATATTCAATCATTTTCTTTTTATCTAAAGAAAAATTTGATTGCACATTATTATCTCTATTAATATCTAAGGTATTATCAAGAAATTTTTCGTAAAATAAATTTATGTCTCTTACATTCTTGTACCAGAGTTGTATTGGTAAGTTATTTTTTAATCTAATTAAGATATCCTTTTCACTAGGGAAGTTTCTGGCTAGGGAATCGTATTCAATTGGGGATTCTTCTTTATTGCACATATATAATATTTTCATATCTTTTATTATAAAGAGATATTCAATTTCTTCTTTACATGTATGTTCCACAGATGAATCTATGAAAGAGAATGAGTGGTGAAATTTACTTAATAGCATAACGTAATTGTCTGTCTTTATAATTTTTAGTTTCTTTAATGTATAGTTATTCTTGTGAACTATTGTGTTTAATTTAGATCTCCATAAAGATTGAAATTTTTTCTTTAACATTATGAAATCAATAAGATCTTTATTAGATATAAATTCATTTAGTTTATTATATCTTCCGTTTTTATAAGGTTCTTTAAAAGTGTTAATAAATCTATATAAAAATAGTCTAAGCATTAAATTCCTCCAATTTATTCAGAGATTTTATAGTTAATATATGTTTCTAGCCATTTAAGAGTTACAGTGGTATAATATTCAAGAGTTCATTAGATTATCATATTATGATGAAATTTGATTATACAAAATGTTAAAAGAGAGGAATTTAATATGAAAACAATTTTTATTGTCGTAATATTTTTTATGGTTTTGTTTAATTTCTTTTGCTTTGTTCAAAGTAGAAAGTACTTAAAAAATGTTACTGGAAATGATGAAGAATCAAATAAGAACTATGAAAAAGCATTAAGGTTTATTAAAATATCTGTAGTTATATCTGTATTTATATGTTTGGTAGGTGCTACTGCAGTAATATTTATACAAATATTATAGTTTTTTATAACTGCTTGAAAGCTAGTATTTATATCCTAGTTTTCAAGCAGTTTTTTTACCTTTTTAGTATTATTATGTGAAATTTAGGAATAATAAATTTAGATTGATTTTTAGGAGGGTATTAAATGAAAAAATATGTTTGTACAATTTGTGGATATATTCATGAAGGAAATGAGCCACCAGAGATTTGTCCTATCTGTAAAGCAGATAAAAATAAGTTTAAAGAAATTAAGGATGAAATGAATTGGGCAGATGAACATGTTATTGGAGTTGGAAGAGATTTAAGTTCAGATATAATTGAAGATTTGAGGGCAAATTTTATGGGTGAATGCACAGAGGTTGGAATGTATTTAGCCATGAGTCGTCAGGCGGATCGAGAAGGTTATCCAGAAGTGGGGGAAGCCTATAAGAGGATAGCTTTTGAAGAGGCAGATCACGCATCAAAGTTTGCTGAAATATTAGGAGAAGTTGTAGTAGCTGATACAAAATCTAATTTAGAAGCTAGAGTTGAGGCTGAGTATGGAGCTTGCGAGGGGAAGAAGAAATTAGCTGATAAAGCTAAGGAACAAAATTTAGATTCTATACATGATACTGTTCATGAAATGTGTAAAGATGAAGCGAGGCATGGGAGAGCTTTTAAAGGCTTATTAGATAGATATTTTAATGATAGGAGAGATAGCTAATGGATAGAATTGAGTGTAGTGTAACAAGTTGTTCGCATAATAAAGGCCATGTTTGCTATTCAAACAGAGTAAATATTGGAGGGAAATCGGCAGAAAAGGAAGGTCAAACTTGCTGTGGATCATTTTTGAATAGAGTTCTGTATAGTGATCTTACAAATAACACAAATAGTCAAGGATCCTGCGATACTCTTGTTTGCTTTGTTAAGTCATGTAGATATAATGAGAATACTTTATGTGATTTGAAGCAAATTCATGTGGGGGGAAATTCAGCAGAAATTTACGATGAGACATTGTGTGAAAGTTTTGATAAAAAATAAATGCTTCTATAGATTATTAATATATGATAATTCCAATTATATCATAGTTTATTCGTTGGTTTTTTGTAAAAACTACATATGACAATGAATATATGGAGGTGATATAAGGATGAAAAACAAAAATATGAGCAATATAAAAGGAAAAATGAGAAGAAGAGAAGCAAAAGAAAACTTGTTAATGGAGTTAGCAGAAGATATGATGGATTTTGTTATGAAAACTAAAACATTTAAAAAAATGAAAAAAAGGCTAAAATAATAAATTGTAATTAATAGAATCGTAATAAAAAAAGGAAAAAATCACATAACTTTAATATTTTCGTTTGTTGAGTAATTAATTGACAAATAATTGAATTGCATGCTATTCTTTAGTTAATAAGAGAAAAGAAGCGTATGACGAAGATGTCATGAAATACTAAAAGTATTTCTGGCATCTTTTTTTATTAAGTTTTGTATACAGAGTGCAGAATTCTAAATAATTAAGGAGTAGTAATATGAAGAAAGTATTTGTAAAAAATTCAAGTGGTGTGTTAAAGAAAGTGCTAATGTGTAGGCCGACTTTTCTTAAAGCTGTTCCTATAAATGAAATTGCAAGAAAGTGGCAGGATGTAGGTTTAGATGTAGAGATAATGGAAAAAGAGCATAGGGAGCTTGTCAAAGCCTTCGAAGATAATGGAGTAGAGGTTGTAATGGTTGAAGCAGATTCAAGGCGTGGAAATTCAGTTTTTTCTAGAGATTTTGGAGGGTGTATAAGAGAAGGATATATACTAGGAAGATTTAAGGAGCCGGTACGTTTTTTAGAAAGAGATGTATATGAAGAGAAGATGAAAGAGTTAAATATACCAAAGGTTGCAGAATGTAAAAATGGATTATTTGAAGGAGGAGATTTTACATTTTTAGATAATGATACATTAGCAATTGGTATCGTTGAAAGAAGTAATGAAGAAGGAATTGAAGAGATACGAAAATCTTTATCTAAATATGGATATAAGGTAATAGAAGTTCCTTGTGACAAAAAGTATTTACATTTAGATTTATGTTTTAATCTAGTTGATGAAAAACTTGCAGTAGCATACAGAGATGGTTTGCCAGAAACTTTTTTGAAAGTATTAGATGAAAAGGGAATAGCTACAATTAGTATTACAGAGGAATGTGTGTTTAAACATGGGTGCAATTTACAATCAATAGGAGATAAAAGGGTAATATCATTAAAAAGCAATGGTTATGTTAATGAGGAGCTTAGGAAAAGAGGATTTAAGGTGATTGAATTAGATATAACTGAAATACTAAAAGCAGGTGGGGGACCACATTGCATGACTTTTCCATTAAGTAGATTGTAATTAACTTGAAAGAGGAGTGAATAATATATGGGGAGGCTTGAGGTAATAAAGAAGAACCAAACATTATCTGATAAAGCGTATGAAGTTATAAAAGAAGCAATAATATCGAATAAGTTAAAACCTGGGGAAGTACTTGGTGAAGAGAAATTGGCATATCAACTTAAAATAAGTAGAACTCCAATAAAAGCTGCTCTTTTAAGGCTTGTATATGAAGAAATTGCAGAAGTTAATGAAAGTAAAAATGTTGTTGTTTCAGATATAACTAAGCAAGATATCGATAATATAACAATAGTTAGAAAATCGTTAGAACCTTTAGCAGTTTTACTTCTAGCTAATAATCTAAAAAATAGAGAAATTAAAATATTAAGAGAGATTTTAAAAGAACAATCAAAAATGGTGTATGAAAAAAATAATAAGGATTATATTGAATTAGATTATGAGTTTCATATAAAAATAGCTGAATTTAGTAAAAATTCATTTTTGATAGATATGGTGAAAAAAGCAAATTTAATTACTAAAAGATTTTTAATTTTATCTGGAACAGTATCTAACTATAATAGAATAGCAAATGATGAACATTTAAAAATAATAGAGTATTTGGAGAATAAAAAGTATACATTAGCAAGTGAAGCAATGCGAGAACACCTTGATAACGTAAATATGAGAATGTTAAAACATTAATTTAGGAAAGGAATTAAATTCATAATATGTATGAGGAAATATTAGATTTAACTAAAAAATTAGTCAATATACCTAGCGTAAATAATACAGTTGGAGAAAAAAATATAGCCTGTTTTATTGAAAAATATTTAAGAGCAATTCCTTATTTTAAAAAGTATCCTACAAGAGTATTTCTAGGAAAATTAAATGATTCTTTAGACAGAAGAAATGTATTTGCTTTGATTAAAGGAGAAGGAGGAATTAGCAATAACACAATAATTTTACATGGGCATATGGATACTGTTGATGTAGATGATTTTGGAAATATTAGATCTCTAGCTTTTAATTGTGAAAAGTTAGAAGAGAAATTAAAGGAATTGGAATTGCAAGATGAAGTTGAAAGTGATTTAGAATCAGAAAAGTGGCTTTTTGGCAGAGGTGCTTGTGACATGAAAAGCGGTGTTGCAGTTTTCCTGGTGATAATAAAAAAATTAAGTGAGTTAGTTGAAAAAATAGATGGAAATATACTTTTATCGATTAATCCTGTAGAAGAAAATTCGCATACAGGCATTATTAAGGCATTAGATACTTTTAATGAATTAAAAGAAAAGGAAAAATTAAATTATCTTTTTGCAATAAATAATGATTATATATGCCCATTATATCCGGGTGATAAAACAAGGTATATCTACACAGGATCTGTAGGAAAACTATTGCCATGTTTCTATATACAAGGTAAAGAAACACATGTGGGACAATGTTTTGAGGGATTTGATGCTTCTACTATTGCAAGTGAATTAATAAGACAAATTAATTTAAATATAGATTTTTGTGATGTATACGAAGGTGAGTATACTTTGCCACCATCTGTTTTAAAGATAAAAGATTTAAAAAAGCAATATAATGTCCAAACTGCTTTTGAAAGCTTTGTTTATTTTAATTATTTTGTTCACAATGAGTCTATTAGTAATATTATAAGAAAATTAAAAAAGGTTAGCTTGAGAACATTTGAAAATGTACTAGCTTTAATTAATGAAAATTATAAAAAATACTGTAATATTACAGGAATTGGTTATGAAGAGATAAATTACAAAGTACAAGTCATGGAATATGATGAACTTTATGAGTTTGCTAAAGATAAATATTCAGGAAATCTGGAATGTATGATTGATAATCTTACAGATAAGTTTTTAGAAAATGGAGAAGATGTAAGGGAAATATCTCTAAAGATCACCAAAAAATTAATCGAAATATCTGATATTAAAATTCCAACAATAGTAATTTTTTTTGCAGCTCCATATTGTCCACATAACACTCTTAAAAAGGAGATAGAAGAAGAAAGAGAGTTATTTGATAAAATTAGTGAAATAGCAAAAGAGTTTGAAATAATTAGTGGTGAAGAGTATAAAGTTATGAGATTTTTCCCGAGTTTAACAGATAGTAGCTATTTAAAGGTTGATGACGATTATGAATCAATTGAAAGGTTATTTAGAAATTTTCCGGAATATATGAAATTATACAATGTACCAATAGAATTAGCTAAAGAACTTAATATACCAGGAATAAACTATGGATGTTTTGGTAAGGATGCTCACAAGTGGACCGAAAGAGTATATAAGCCCTATTCTTTTGATGTTTTACCAAAGCTCATTATGAAAACATTAGAAAGATATTTAATAAGGGGGTAATAATATGGAGAGCTTATATGAAAGATGTAAAAAAGTCATGCCGCCAGTAAGTGGTAGAGCCACTACTTTAGGGGTTTTAGGTGGTAAAGGAAGCTATTTAATAACAGAAGATGGAACAAAAATTCTTGATTTTGCTAGTGGGGTCGCTGTTTGTAATTTGGGACACAATAATGAAAAGATAGTTAAGGCAGCTATAGATCAAGTAAATACTTTAATACATGGGGGCCATAATGTAGTTTATTATGAATCCTATGTAGCTTTAGCAGAAAAGTTAGTTGAAATAACAGGTGGAGATACCATGGTGTATTTTAGTAATAGCGGAGCTGAAGCAAATGAAGGAGCTTTAAAGCTTGCTAAGTATATTACTAAAAGACCTGGAATAATAGCCTTTAAGGGTTCTTTTCATGGCAGGACTTTAGGGACAACTTCTATAACTACTTCTAATTCTGAGTATAGAAAGAACTATGAGGGACTTTTACCATCAGTTTATTTTGCTGAATATCCATATTTATATAGGACTTCTTATAAATACGATGGTAGAAATTGCCCTAAAGAATATTTTGAACAATTTAATGATATATTCAAAAAAATAATTGAACCATATTCAGTAGCAGCCATAATTATGGAGCCAATTCAAGGAGAAGGTGGTTATATAGTACCTCCAGTGGAATTTTTAAAATATGTAAGAGAAATCTGTGATAGATATGGAATTATGTTAATATTTGATGAAGTGCAAACTGGTTTTGGAAGAACAGGGAAGATGTTTGCATATGAACATTTTGGAGTAAGTCCAGATATTTTTACTACAGCAAAAGGAATTGCATCAGGATTTCCATTAAGTGCAATAATAGCAAAGAAAAAATATATGGAAAATTGGGTGGCTGGAGCTCATGGAGGCACATTTGGAGGAAATCCAGTTTCTTGTGCAGCTGCATTAAAAACCATTGAGGTATTACAAGAAGAAGCTATAGAAAATTGTAGTAAGATGGGGAGAATTTTAAAATCAAAGCTTGAAAGTTTAATGAAAAAATACAAATGTATTGGAGAAGTTAGAGGCATTGGATTAATGTTAGCTATAGAGATAGTAGATGAAGACGGTAATCCAAACACAGATTTTACAAAGAAGATAATATTATCATCTTTAGAGAAAGGACTATTGTTACTTTCTTGCGGATGTTATAAAAATGTAGTGAGATTTATAGCACCTACTACAGTTAGTGAGGAAGAAATAGATAAGGCAATTACTATTTTAGACAATGTCTTAGAAAAGCTATAGACAGTTATTTTATATAAAATAAATGGAGGTAAAAATGAGTAGATTTTTAAGTAATGAATTAAACAACTTAGAAGCATATGTACCTGGTGAGCAACCAAAAGATGTGAAATATATAAAACTTAATACAAATGAAAGTCCGTACCCACCTTCACCAAAAGTTATAGAAGCAATAAATAAGCTAGCGGTTGAAGGATTAAATTTATATTCTGATCCTGATACTCGTGAATTAACATTATCACTTGCAAAATTTTATTCAGTTAAGCCAGAACAAATTTTTGTAGGTAATGGATCTGACGAGGTATTAGCATTTATATTCAGAGCATTTTTTGATAAGGAGAGAAAAGGGTGTTTTCCGGATATAACATATGGATTTTATAAAGTATATGCAAAATCTTTCGGGATAGATTCAAATCAAATACCTTTGAGGGATGATTTTACTATAGATATAAATAATTATATAAATTGTGGTAGAAATATTATTATTGCTAATCCTAACGCTCCCACAGGATTAGTATTAAGTCATGAGGAGATTATTAAAATTCTAAAAACGAATACAGATAGGGTAGTTGTTATAGATGAAGCTTATGTGGATTTTGGAAGTAAGTCTTGTATAGATTTAATAAATAGTAATCATAATTTAATAGTAGTTCAAACCTTCTCTAAATCACGTTCCCTAGCAGGAGGTCGTATAGGGTATGCTATAGCGTCAGAGGAAATAATAGAAGATTTAAATAAAATTAAGTTTTCTTTTAGCCCATATAATATAAATTCTTTATCATCTATAGCAGGAATAGCATCAGTAAAGGATGAAGCTTATTTTTACGAATGTAATAAAAAGGTTATCAGAACTAGAGAAAGAGTTAAAGAAGAATTTAGGAAATTAGGATTTAAGGTGTTAGATACGAAAACAAATTTTGTATTTGTATCTCATGAAGATATGGCAGCCAGAGAATATCACAAAAAACTTAGAGAAAATGGAGTGTTAACACGTTATTATGACGAAGCAAGGATAGATAATTATGTGAGAATTACAATTGGTACTGATGAGGAAATGAATGAGGTTATGAAAATAACTGAAAAAATTTTAATTGAGTTTGCTAGTTTAGGAAAAGTTATTTGACTAAAAAGGGGGACTATTTTTGAAAATAGTAATATGTGATTATGAGGATGTACTAATTAGAGATATTGAATATGAAAAAAATCTTATTATGAATGGGTTAGAAGGGGCAGAAGTTATTATATATTCTTATAATAGTGGCAAAAAAGAATTTATTGAGACTATAAAGGATGCAGATGGGATAATTACAGCATTTTTAGAGATTGATGAAGAGGTTTTAAATAGAGTAGAAAAGTTAAAATGCATATCAATAAATGCCGTAGGTTATGATAATGTGGATATAAAAACTGCAAGTGAAAAAGGGATAGCAGTATGTGCGATAAATGAATATTGCACACAAGAAGTTGCAGATCATACATTAGCATTAATTTTATCTCTAACAAGAGGCATTAAGCATTATACAAATGATTTAGATAACAAAAGAATTTGGCAATATCAAACTATAAGTGGACTAAGAAGATTAGAAGGGCAAAAACTTGGTATATTTGGTTATGGGAAAATTGGTAAGGCTGTAGCTAAGAGGGCATTAGCATTTGGTATGGAAGTTATTACATTTGACCCATATGTATCCAAAGAAGATTGTGAAAGTGATGGTGTTCAACTTGTAAGTGCTGAATATATATTGGAAAAATCAGATATCATAAGTAATCACATGAGTCAAAGCAATGAGAATAAAGAATTTTTTAATATAGAAACATTTAAAAAGATGAATAAGTCCCCCTTGTTTATAAATGTAGCTAGAGGATCAAGTGTTAATGAGGATGATTTAGTTAAGGCATTAGATGAAGGATATATAAGTGGTGCTGGATTAGATGTTTTAGGGAATGAAAATCCAGAATTAGGGCAAAATAAACTTCTAAACAGAGAAAATGTCATTATCACTCCTCATGCAGCATTTTATTCAGATACTTCGATGAAAGAACTTCAGAGAATTTCTTGTGAAAATATGATAAATTACTTGAATGGTGAATTAAAAAAAGTTTCTAAGATTATAGCTACTAACTAATTATGTGCTACATTATAAAGAAAAGAGGTTGGAAAATGAAAAAAAATATATTGAAAAAATTTATTGGAATAGCCTTAATTACAGCCATATCAGTATCATTTGTAGGATGTGGAGGAAATAAGAAAGCATCAGAAGAAACCTTAAATAAAATTAAAGATAATGGTAAGGTAATAGTTGGACTAAGTGCTGATTATGCACCATATGAATTTCATGCAGTTATTGATGGTAAAGATGAAGTTGTTGGATTTGATATAGATTTAGCTAGAGAAGTAGCTAAAGACATGGGTGTAGATTTAGAGATTAAAGAGATGGAATTTGATCCTCTAATCGGGGCTCTTAAAGCTGGGCAAATCGATATGATTATTTCAGGTATGAATCCAGATGAAGAAAGAAAGAAACAAATTGATTTTTCAGATATATATTATGAAGCAAAGCACGGAGTATTAATTAAGAGTGAGGATAAAGGAAAATATACAAAGGTTGAAGATTTGAATGGCAAGAAAATTGGTGCTCAATTAGGTTCAACACAAGAAAAAATAGCACAGGAAAAAGTAAAAGATGCAGACTTGCAGTTATTGGCAAATGTTAATAATTTAGTCCTCGAATTAAAAACAGGAAAGGTAAATGCTTTAATTACAGAAGAACCAGTAGCTAATATGGTTATAAAAACTAACCCAGAACTAGTACTTTCAAGTATTAAATTTGAGGATGAGGGTGGAGGAAATGCAATAGGTATAAGAAAAAATTCACCAAAGCTTCTAGAGCAACTTAACAAAACAATAAAAAGATTAAAGGATTCAGGAGAATTAGATAAGTTTATTGTTAATGCAAATGATTTAGCGGCAAAGAATCAAAGTAATTCTTAAGCTAAGCTAAAATAGAGGAGGATAATGATGTTTAAGTTTGACTTTTTAGGTAAGTATTTCGGTAAGTTTTGTGAAGGGGCATCTATAACATTAGGCATATCCGCAATTACAGTATTTTTAGGAATTATCCTAGGATCTATTTTATTCTTTATGAAGAATTCAAATGTAAAAATAGGAAAGTTTAATCCACTAAGAATTATATCATCAGTTTATGTTGAAGTAATTAGAGGGACACCTATGTTGTTACAAATAATGATGGTTTATTCAGGTTCTAAATTAATATTTGGTATAGATATATCAGCATTTACTGCTGCTATAATTGCTATATCTTTAAATTCTGCAGCCTATGTTTCAGAAATAGTTAGAGCAGGAATAGAGGCTGTAGATCCTGGTCAGCTAGAGGCTGCTAGAAGTCTAGGAATGAAAAATTCTATGGCTATGAAATTAATAATTATACCTCAGGCTATTAGAAATATCTTGCCGGCTATTGGAAATGAATTTGTTGCAATAATTAAAGATTCATCTATGGCATCAGTAATAGGTGTTGGTGAATTAATGTTTTCATCAAAAATTGTACAAGGTGCTACTTATTTATCCCTTGAACCACTAATGATTGCAGCTGTATTTTATTTCATGATGACATTCTTATTGGGAAGATTTATGGGATATGTTGAAAGGAGATTAAAGCAAAGTGATATACGTTAAAGATTTACATAAAAATTATGGACCTAATAGTGTGCTAAATGGAATAAACGAGCATATTAAAAAAGGTGAGGTAGTTGTTGTAATAGGCCCATCGGGATCAGGAAAATCAACTTTTTTAAGATGTCTTAATCTATTGGAAGTGCCTAGTTCTGGAGAAATAATATTTGAAGGAAAAAATATTATGGAAAAGTCTATGGATATTAATAAACTTAGAGAAAAGGTAGGTATGGTATTTCAACATTTTAATCTTTTTCCTCATAAAACTGTTTTAGAGAATATAACTATTGCACCAATTAAGGTGAAAAATATAGAGCAAGAAGAAGCTAGTGAAAAAGCAATGGAACTTTTAGAAATGGTGGGTTTATTAGAAAAGAAAGATGCATATCCAGCATCCTTATCAGGAGGACAAAAACAGAGGATAGCCATAGCTAGAGCCTTAGCTATGGAACCAGATGTAATGTTGTTCGATGAGCCTACTTCAGCTTTAGATCCTGAAACGGTAGGAGAAGTATTAGGTGTCATGAAAAAGTTGGCTAAGGCAGGAATGACTATGATTGTAGTAACACATGAAATGGGGTTTGCAAAAGAAGTTGGTGATAGAATTTTGTTTATTGATGGAGGAAAAGTGTTAGAAGCAAATACACCGGAAGAAATTTTTAATAACCCTAAAAATCCAAGGACTATAGAGTTTTTATCAAAGATTTTATAGAATTATTGGCATAAGATTAATTTTAAGATATAAAATTATATATAAGTGTAACATTTTATATGAAAAGGAGTCTATAAAGATGGAAAACTTTTGTTATTCAATACCAACAAAAATTTATTTTGGTAAAGGGCAAATTCATAACCTTGGTAATGCTATAAAGAATTATGGAGATAAGGTGCTTATTGTTTATGGTGGTGGAAGCATAAAAAAAATAGGTTTATATGATAGAATGATTAATATATTAAATGAAAATAATATTACATATAAGGAACTATCAGGAGTGGATCCAAACCCAAGAATAGAATCTGTTAGAGAAGGAGCTAAGATTTGTAGAGAAAATGATATTCAAGTAGTCTTAGCAGTTGGGGGAGGAAGTACAATAGATTGCGCAAAGGTTATTGCAGCAGCAGTTCACTATGAGAATGACCCATGGGATCTTGTAAAAAATCCAATAAAAATAACTAAGGCTTTACCAATAGTTACTGTATTAACTCTAGCAGCAACTGGTTCAGAGATGAATAAAAATGCAGTTATTAGTAATATGAGTATTAATGAAAAAGTAGGTACAGCAAGTGAACTTATTAAGCCTAAAGTATCAATTATGGATCCTGAGTACACCTATTCAGTATCAAAGTATCAAACAGCAGCAGGTACAGCAGATATTATGAGTCATATTTTCGAAAATTATTTTACCCATACTGAGGCTGTAGATATTCAAGATAGTACAGCAGAAGGTTTATTAAGAACTTGTATAAAGTATGGAAAGATCGCTGTTGAAGATCCAACTAACTATGATGCTAGAGCAAATTTAATGTGGGCATCAAGTTGGGCTATTAATGGGCTTATATCTTATGGAACCAAGAATATAGGATGGACAGTACATCCTATGGAGCATGAGCTTAGTGCGTATTATGATATAACTCATGGTGTTGGACTAGCTATTCTAACACCACACTGGATGAAGTATTCCTTAAATAATAGTACAGTAAATAAACTTGCTCAGTATGGAATTAATGTGTGGGGTATAGACAAAAACTTAGACAAATTTGAAATAGCTAATAAAGCAATTGATAAAACATCACAATTCTTTAAAGAACTAGGCATTCCTATGACATTAAGAGAAGTTGGTATAAATGAAGAGAAGTTTGAGATAATGGCAGAGAAGGTAACAGCAAAAGGAAAACTCGGGACATTATATCCGCTAACTAAAGAAGATGTAATAAATATTTATAAGATGTCTTTATAAGTCTATTGAAAAATATTCCAGAATTATTTACTATTATTGAATGTTACTGTATAATTAGCTAGTGGGATAAGGTAATTAAAATGGGTAAATAAAGAATAATAGGAGAGAATATATGAGGGTAAAAATGGAGAGGCAAAGTGTGTCTATGAGAGATGATAAAAAGGCGCCAAATAGTGAGATTATTGAGGTAATGGGTAATTGTAAATTGAAGAATTTTATACAGATACTTGTTGAAAATTATTGTCCAAAAGTAGATAAGGATAAAGCAATTTGGGTATTATGGGATAGACATAAAGCTGTGGCGGTTTTTGACAGTGTAAATAATTATTATAAATGTTTTTATAATGAAGATTTACAGTTAAATGAAATATCAAAAGATGAAGAGAATGCTAAAATGTATCTATATTATAGAGAAGAAGAAAATATAGATAATGTATATAATGAGATAAGAGAAGAATTAATAGGGTAGTTGAATAAATGGATCTGTATTAAAATTTATATACAGACCCATTTATTTATTTATTTATTTATTTAGGTAATTGAGATAACATTTTTGCCCATGTTACAAACTTATTTTGAAGATAATAGTGATAAATAGGTTCACGTTGAATCATTATTTCAAAGTGATCAATGTTATCAATCTTTTCAAGGTAATTCCAAACACCAATTTTTGGAGTCCCGTCATAATTTACTATTTTATCAGATGAGCCTTCATGTGGACCAATAGCTGATCTTACACTAACTAGGCCATCATTTTCCCACCAACTGGCATCAACCTTTACTTTATTTGGTTGATTTTGTGTGTATACTCCCATATCTATTGCACTTTTAATAAGTAGAGGATGCATATTTATGTTAGGCAATTGATATTTTGTAGCTGGATCTTTATGTGTGTCGGAACAAGCAATAGAGAAATAATATATATCATTTTCAGCAGATACTAAGTTATTAAATTCTCGAGCACCTTCTAAAGATAAATCCCAAATGCTTAAATCTTTTGTGTTTTTCCAAATATTACTTTGAAAAACTCTTTTTAGATAATTATCAAAAGATTCATTAGGTGTTTTTCTAAGTCCCCATTGATCCATTCTTAAATCAAAGTTTGGACTAGTTGATGGATCTAGACCAGCACTTGCTGCAACTGATGCAAAAAATTGATGTACAAAAGGTTCGAAATTTTCTTGTATCTCAGCTTCCTGACTGCCATCGTGAGGTGTTGCAATTGTTGTTATACTGTCAATCCAATGCTTATTTCCTGTAAATAAAGTACTTGTGTTATTACCTGTTGCATTAATTTCGTCCTTATCTCCATGTTCAAGTAAATGAGCTAGCATTCTACTAGTTTCTCCACCCATACTGTGGCCGATTAGATGAATTTTTTGCAATTCGTTTTTATCTGAATATTCTCCGAATTTAGGGTACACTCCAGGAAAAGTTCTTCCATAACGGGCATGTCCATATTTTTTTGAGTGAGCTTCACCATAATCAACAGTACCACCTTTTAAATAGGCATATAATTCACAAGCTCTATCCCAGTTACTAGATATAGGGCCAATGGTTGGAGTAAATACGGTATAGCCTTTGCTAATTAATAATTCTCTTAAACTTGAACTTCCACCCCAATAGTTTTCATTAAACATTTCTTTATTTCCCCAACCACAAAGACCATGTACCATTACAATTGGGTAATTATTATTAAAATTGGGTATGTCGTTAGAAGTAGAAACCTTTGCTGTATTTGAAGATTGATTATTAGATCCTGTTGAAGCTAGTACATTATAAGGTATAGCAAAGATAATAAAAATGATAGATAGAAAATAAATAGCAATTTTTTTAATCTTTTTATTCATAAAATCCTCCTAAAAATCATATATTGTACGTACAACCATATAATACCATGGTTTACAGAATGTATCAAAATGCTGTATTTATGACTAAAAGTCATTTGATGCCATAATAGGAGAATAGCTAGATATATGTAAGTTTAAGTTTGTTTTTTGTTTTTTTAATAAATTATAGGTTTTACAGTTTATTAATTATGGAAAATTAAGATGTATGAAAAGGAGATTTTATAAAGCATACTGTTATTATATTTATTGAATATTGAGTACATAAATATAGTAGAATCATATACTATTAATAAAGTATTTTTAGGAGAATAATAATGATTAATGAAAGAAAGTACGTAATTTTATCTCTTGAATTGCATTTGTTTTTTTTGAGAATAATGAAAGAGCATGCATTATTTATGGAAGTTACATTTGCACCTAAGAATTCAAAGCTAGTAAAAGAAGCAGCTTATCATAGAGTACAATTTGAAAAAGCTTTAAATGAAGTAGTAAAACTCAGCAATGGGGTGGTTAGAGAGCGTATTTTAGAGTCAGGAGAAATAGTAACAGACTATACTTTAAGTATAGAAGGAAAAACTGAGCACTATACGGGTATTCCAATAAATAGAAGGATTACTAGTGAAGAATTAAGGTTAGAGTGTGGCATGGATTCTAAGATTAAATCAGATCTTGTAAGACGTGTAAAACAATTAAATAGAAGAATTAATAAAATTCTCGATGATTTAATAAATTTTAAGGTTAAAGTATTAGAAGGGGTCTTATCATGCAATTTGTTTACAATGAATTATCCATCACTTATTAAGCATATAATACATGAAGCAAATTACTATAAGGCAAATTTAATTGAAATTGAAAATAATAATAATATGGATTATAAGGATATTAAAGAAGGGGAAGTGTTTTGGGATGAGATTATGATGGAACATGCATTAACTTTGCGAGGTTTACTTGATCCATCAGAAAAAGCATTAATTGATACAGCAAATATGTTTTCAGAAAATTATAATTATCTATTAGATAATGCTAAGAATATTACAGAAAGCAACATATTAGGTATAACAAACGAAAATTTAAATGAAACTTTAAAGTTGAGAGATTTTAAAGAAGTTGGACTAAAAGGAACAGAAGAGTGCAAAATACAAGGAATTATTTTACCGCTTCTTCTTGATCATGTACTTAGAGAGGCTAATCATTTTATTAGGTTATTAAAGGATTATAATAAGAAAATTAATAGATAGAAAAACATTTAATATAATTTTAATATTCAAAAAGATATAATCTGAAATTTTCTCTAACACTTTTTTTAGTTATGAAGGTGTTGGAGATTTTTTCCTCAACTTTCCGCACATAAATTTATTTATTATTATAATACTAATAAAGTCAGGAGGTGATAAATATGAAGTTAGCACCACATGAGGCAATTGAAGCTCGTGAATTTATAAGTCAAGAAATGTTAGGGATAAAAAAAATTAGTGCAAGTATGAATATGGTTACTGATAGTGAGTTGAAAAGTTATATGCAAGATTGTATAGCATCTAAGAAAACTGCTCTTAAAAATATTCAGGCTACACTTCAAAGTCAGCAATAAATAAAAATAAGAGGTGAGAAAAGTAATGAATCAAAGTACTACTTTAACAGAAAAAGATGTTGCAATTGATTTACTTACAAGTTCAAAAGCAACAGTAACAACTTTAGCTAAAGCAATAACAGAAACAACAAATCCACAGTTAAGAGATACTCTTAGAAATCAATTAACTGCATGTGTTAATTCTCATTGTAGATTATCTGATATAGCAATAAATAAAGGTTGGTACGATGCATATGCAACGCCTGAGCAACAATTGCAAAAAGATTTATCAGAAATCAGCACAGTAACTCAGTAGTTGTACTAAAATAAGAGGCTAACAAAAGTAGGAGAAAGAATATGGAAAATAAGAATATGTTGACACCTCATGAAATGATTGAACTTAGAGAATTGATAGATGTAAATATTATTGGAGCAAAAAAAATACAGGCATCTATGTCAATGGTAGATGACGATGAGTTAGAATCATTTATGGAAAAATGTTTGAAAAATAAAAAAGAAAATATTAGTAGTATGGAAACTTTTATTGAGAATAATTTGAATGTAAAATAGAGGTGGTAATAATGTCATTTCTTAATATGTTACTTGGAGATAATGATAAATTGACAGAAAAAGATATTGCACAAGATATGATTAAAGATTCAAAGTTTGGAGTAACTTCTTTAACAGGAGCAGTAGCAGAAGCTACTAATCCAGAACTAAGAGAAATGCTAAAATCACAGCTAGATAAAGCTGTTAGTGAGCATTTTGAATTATCTGATATACTCATAAATAAAAATTGGTATCCAGCTTATGATGGACCCGCTGAACAACTTAAAAAGGATTATGAAAAAGCTAAAGATTTATTATAAAGTGTTATACATATATTATAGTTATGATTTTTACTATTAAGCTAAAAAGTCCGTCCCAATAAGCATATAGCAATTGGGGACGGACATAATTATAAAATATTACTTGCAATAAAAATCGTTAGGTTTTGCAATGTCTTGAACATGCATTAATGCTTCACCAAATCGTTGATAATGGACAACTTCTCGCTCTCTTAAAAAGCCCAAAATTTCTTTTATTTCAGGGTCATCTGTTAAATTCATAAGCCATTCATAAGTAGTTCTTGCTTTTTGTTCTGCGGCCATGTTTTCGTGTAAATCTGTAATTGGATCTCCTTTAGCTTGAATATAGGTAGCTGTCCAAGGATTACCTGTAGCATCTGTATAAAATAATGCCTTACCATGGTCAGCATAATGTCCAGCTAGACCAGCTTCCTTAATTTCTTTAATAGATGCATTTTCCATTAGTTGATAAACCATAGTTGCTATAATTTCAACATGTGCCATTTCCTCTGTTACTATCACCTAAAGGTGAATTAATCTGTCTAGGACGTTCTCTAGGAGAACCTATCAATATCATATCTAATTTTCTTGTTTTACTATTCCAAACAACAAATTTAACTAAACTTCTTATTAATCTTTTTCTTTCCTCAAAATCATTAGTAAAGTCATAGAATTGTTTAAAATTATCAAGAACGGTTAATAGTTCATCTAATGTTTCATGGGTATTGGATATTTCTTCATTAGCAGAATTAAGTTCTTCTAGTATGACATTAATCTCTTTATTTCTTTCAGTTAGTTTTTTTATCTCGGTTTTGAAAGGTTCTAATAGAATTGGATCATTGTCCATGTAAGCCATTTTCATTACTAGATTACTAATAGTTTTTTTATTATTTTCCATCTCTTTTATATAGTCGTTAGCCAGGTTCTTATTATTAAGTTTTATTCGATTCTTCTTTTTTATTTCTTCAAAGTTTTTAATCATATCTTCCTGAGTAAGTGATTTTAACGTTTTTACCACATACTCTTCTGCATCATATGCATTAAGAGCATCATTATCGCATCTAGAGGCAGACTTATTCCTTAAGTTACAGGAATAATACCTATAGGGATGCTTATTGGATAAATTCTGTCTAGGTGCCATGCCAGAGCCGCATTTAGAACATACTACTAATCCACTTAGTAATGCTTTTTGACTCGTACATTGTCTGTTAGACGCACGCTTTTTTATGTTCGTGTTTATCTCTTGACACTTAATCCAAATATCACTAGATATAACTCCTTGATGCTCTCCTACACTAATTATCCAATCTTCCATAGATGCAAAGCTACCATTATCTTTTCGTCTGTTATAAGGCATAATACCATTAGAGTCATTTATATTTTCAAGCCCATATATTTCACAACCATTTTTTTTAAAGTAATTTATAATTTTTTTATCAGCTACACAATAGACTGGATTATTTATTGTTTGCTTAACTAATTCTCTTGAAAATAAAGAACCTTTTCTGCTATAAATACCTTGACTTTCTAGTATTCTACTAACTTTTTGAAAACTCTTGTATTTTAAAAATAGTTCAAATACCATTTTAGGGATATTTATTTCATCTTCATTGATTTGAAGAATGTGTTTTTTTCTGCTTTTGCCATTATAATCAGGGTTTTCTACTTCTATAGACTTGTAACCAAGTGGGGGAGGACCACCAAGCCATCTACCAGTTTTTGATAATTCTCTTAGATTATCTCTTATACGTTCTGCGATAGTTTCTCTTTCAAGTTGTGCAAAAGTAGCAGATACATTCATCATTGCTCTACCCATGGCGGAAGAGGTATCAAATCTTTCATTAATAGATATAAAGGCTACATCATGCTTATTTAGTATTTCTATAGTTCCAGCAAAGTCAGCTACATTTCTTGAGATTCTATCAAGTCTATAGCATATAAGATGTGTAAAGTTTTTAATTTTTAAATCTTTCATAAGCTTTTGAAATTTAGGTCTATTAGTATTCCCACCTGAAAAACCCTCATCTTCATAGATTTCATATTGATCTATTCCAATGGTTTTTGCATATTCTATGCACATTTGGATTTGGTTTTCAATGGATTCACCTTTTTCGGTAAACTTACTTTTACGTGAATAGATAGCAGCTTTCACACTAAAAACTCCTTTCGTTTATTTTATATCATTTCTTAAAACGCCAAAGTTTGGTTCGAAATAGAGCATAATTCCATTACACTCACATAGTATTCCATTTTTTTGCCTATGATACTGAATAGCTTCATCAAAAAACTTATCTGTTATAGTTAAATATTCAGCAACTTCATATCTGTCTATTGCACCATTCTTTATAGCTTCAACCATCTTTTCTATGCTACAAAGTTTTTCAATTGCAATAGATCTAGCAACTCTTTCTTGTTTTCTATTTTTTATTATTGATTTATCAATAATATTACCAATAGTAGTGTAATAGTGTCCAAGTTCTTCAGCATATACACAAGACTTTTCGGCTGTGGTAGTTAATTTTTTACTTAAACCAATCTTATTACCTTTGCATAGACCTTTAGCCTTAGATTTAAAATTCTTTTCTATAACAATAATATTTTCTTTTTCACTTTCAGCTAATAATTGTTCAAATTGGTTCAAAATAATCACATCCTTATAGTTCGTTTAAATCTTCTTTCATCAATCGTTTTTGTTCTTCATCATCCTCAAAGTCATTATGTGCAGCTTGTGCTATTAAATAATCTTTATTATTTTTAGTATATTTAGTATATTTTTTTGATTTATTAGTTATTTCAGCTATTTTAAATTTTATAAATAAGTCGGTACTGTTTTGAAGATCCTCTAAATCAGAAGCTGAGATCTCGTATTGAAGGTTTGGAGTATCTAGAATTATATATCCTTCAGATTCATGAAATATTATTTCAAAACCTAGTATTCTTAAATATTGTTCAAAATAATAATTTTTAGGGCTTTCTATTTTAGGTTTATCTTCAAAAAATTCATTGATAGATACATTTAAAGCATTTGAGATTGCGTTTAAAGTATCTAAGCTAGCATTATATCTGTTTCTTTCGATGTCAGCTAAATAAGAGCGTGATATGTTAGCTTTTTTTGCAAGTTCAATTTGAGTCATTTTATTTGATTTTCTTAATTGCTTAATTTTTTCACCAAGATTCATAAAAATACCTCCATAGTCGGAATTACCGACTTAATAATTATATTATAACTAGGAAAAGTCGGAAATACAATATAACATATGACGGAAATACAAGTAAAAATAAGCATTGAGTAGTATTAGCTAGCTAATCTTAAAATTTGCTTAATTTTAGTCGGAAATACTTGGAAAATCTCTTTTACACAATGACGGAAATACAATACAATAAATATTAAAAGGAGGGACAAACTTATGACAAAGGAAGCAGGAAATGTATTAGGTAAGGCAGTTAAAGAAGGAAGGGAGAAAAAATCACTCACACAACAAGAATTATCAGAGGTAATAGATATATCCAGAAATTATGTGTCAGATATCGAATGTGGAAGATATATTCCAAGTGTGGAAAAGTTGATATTATTATCAAAGGTCTTAGAAATTGATTTAAATTTACTTAAAAATGACGGAAATACTCTATGAATATATTGTTGCCTTAGCTATAGAATAATAAACATTAATTTTAGAACAGCATATGATGTAGGACAAAGATCTTTGAGGTGAATTATATGAGAAAGAAAAAACCAATTGAAATAGTAGTTCACTATCCTGAAACGAAAGAAGGGTGGGATTTACTAAAGAAGTCACAGGCTACAGTTATGATTGATATTTTAGAAAACAAATTAGGCGAAGAAAGAGTTGAAGAACTTTTTGAATACATGAAAAGTAAGAAACAAACTGCATAAGATGAATAGGCTAATAGCCTTAGCTATTAGTATAACATAGTAAATCAATTGTAAATCCTATCTTAAAATTTAAAAGCAATTACTTTCTTGTAATTTTCAGCTTAAGAGTAAAAAAAAATAACTTTATAGGAGGAATTAAAAGATGGCAAAGTACAGATTACATGTTGATGAAACTGTAAATATACTTAACTATGTTGATATTGAAACGAATTTAAATGAAAGAGAACTTGATGCATTATTAAATAAAATTGAGCAAGATGAAATTACAAGTACAGCTAGTTTAAAAAGAAGATTAGAAGCTCAAGGAGTAAAGATAAAAAGTATTAAGTTGTGTTCAAAGCCTTATTACGTGGAAGCAAAAACTTTAGAAATTGAAGAATTAGAAGAACCACAAATGGAATGTTTTTTGATTAAATGTAAAGCTTGCGATTTAAACAAAACATATATTGAACAAGCTATAGAGACAGCAAGAGAAAAGATGAATAATAGTATAAACAAAAGCGGATTGCAGGCTGCTATAACGGTTCAATTAAGTCAAGATTTAGACGAATTAATTGTTTCACATATGAGGAAATAAGGATGGGGATTATTTTGGATATTCTAAGACTTATTGAAGACAGAAGAATTAAAGTAGTAGAACAAAAACCATTTAAGAAGATACTTTCAGAGGAACTTCAAAAGATATCAAAAGAAAAAGACTATAAGGACACGACCAAGTAATCCAAATAGTCAAACGTAAATATTCAAATTTATTATATCACATAAGAAAGGAGAATCAAATTGAAAGATTATATAGTGGAAAGGACAAAGGAAGAAGCTAATTATTTGCTAAGTACTAATGGTACGGTTAGGAAAACAGCTGCATTCATAAAAGTATCAAGGGGAACCGTTCATAGAGACTTAGTTAACAGATTACCAATAATCGATATGGGTTTATATAAAAAAGTAGATAAACTATTGCAGAAAAATTTTAATGAAAAGCATTATAGAGATGGTTTAGCTACGAAAAGGAAGTATCTAGGAGGGAATTATTATGGACAAGGTAGCATTAGTTAAATTTGCCAGAGGTTCATTTGATCAAGAGTATAGTTACTTTACTGATATTGAGAACTTAAAAGAAGGAAATTTATTAATAGTACCAACTAGTAATTCTTATAGTATAGCTTCATTTAGTCGATATTCAAAATCAAAGATACATCAAGAAAAAGCTGAAAAGTGGATTGTTAAAAATATTGGTCCAGATATTGAAGCTTATGAGGAGAAGCTGTTCTTAGGAGGGTTTGATTAATGAATGATAACTTAGACCTTATTAAAAAGATTGTTACTTTAGAAGCTTTGAAATTTGTAATTAAAGAGTTAGAGGAGATTAAAGAAATCAATAATGATGATTTCTTAGGTAATTAGTGATGATGAAGAAGCTTAGTAAGACAGAGTTTATGTCTTTAGTAATAAATGATTTATATAAAAGAAAACGTGTAGCTAGGGAAAAGCTTAAGGGTGCTGATGCACATACAATAGAAAATTGTAATAGAACTAAAAATTTTAGGAGGAATAAAAAGTTATGAAAATGAATGTGGAATTTGAATCAAGAGAGGATTTATTAAATTTTGTAGGTATGTTTGGAACAGCAGTAACTAATGCTGAAAAGACAGACAAATCAATAGGGGGAAAAGCAGAAGTTAAAAAAAATAAGACTGAAAATAAGAAGGATGATAAACAAAAGATAAAAGATGAAAAGGAAGAAGCACCTAAGGTTGAAGCAGAATTAGTTGTTGTAGATGAGACTCCTACAGAAGAACCTCCAAAGGATGTAGAAGCGAAAGAACCAGAAGTAGCAAGTATTACTAAGGAAATTATAAGAGCGATATGTTCTAAGGCTATAAAGGCAGGAAAATCTGCAGAAGTTAAAAATGTAGTGGCAAAATATGGTGCTTCAAAATTACCAGATCTAAAGGAAGAATGTTATGCAGATGCATATAGAGATGTGGAGGCGTTGCTATAATGGCCAAACATGCAATACTAAGTGCTAGTTCTTCACATAGATGGCTTAAGTGCCCACCTAGTGTTGAACTAGAGAAGGGATTTGAGAATAAAACAAGTACATTTGCAGAAGAAGGAACATTGGCCCACACACTTGGAGAATTAAGTTTAAGGTATCAACTTGGAGAAATAACTAAAAGAAGTTATGGAAGTAAGGTGAAAAAACTTATAACAGATAATGAGTTATATTCGGCAGATATGCCAGATTACGTTGAGGTGTATACAGATACTTGCATGGAAAAAGTAGCAGCAGCCAAAGTAGTAACTTCTGATGCAATAGCCATAGTGGAACAAAAACTTGATTTTAGTGAATGGGTTCCAGATGGATTTGGAACAGGTGATTTTGTAATAATAGCTGATGGAACAATGGAAATATGTGATCTTAAGTATGGAAAAGGTGTTGCAGTACCAGCTAAAGATAATTCACAAATGAGGTTATATGCTTTAGGAGCAATAACAGAGTTTTCTTTTCTATACGATATTCAAAATGTCAAAATGACAATTATACAACCTAGATTAGATAGCATAAGTACTGATGAAATAACAGTAGAAGAATTAATTGCATGGGCCAATGAATATGTTAAACCTAGAGCAGAACTTGCGATTAAAGGCAAGGGTGAATTTTGCGCAGGAGATCATTGCAAATTCTGTAGAGCTAAAGCAGTATGTAAGGCCAGAGCTGAAAAGAATTTAGAACTGGCTAAATATGAATTTGCAGATCCTAATGTATTAAACAATTTAGAAGTGTCTGACGTATTAGCTAAGGTTGATGAACTTACAAGTTGGGCCACAGATGTTAAAGAGTATGCGCTTCAAAAAGCTTTAACCGGTGAAGAATATCCAGGATTTAAAGTTGTCGAAGGTAGAAGTAATAGAAAATGGATAGATGAAAAGAAAGTTGGGGAAATACTACTTCAAGAAGGTTTCCTAGAAAATATTATATATACTAAAAAGCTTACAGGGATCACAAATATGGAAACAGCTATAGGAAAGAAAGAAGTTAATAGATTGCTCGGAGATTATATTATGAAGCCACCAGGAAAACCAACTTTAGCGTCTATAACAGATAAAAGAGAGCCCTACAACTCTGCTAAAGTTGATTTTCAGTAAAAATTGGTGAAAATATGAGTTATGCAGATGAATATTGCGAATATTTAGCTTTTAGAGAGCCTGAATGCATTTATGAAAATTATAAATACAAAGAAAAGAATTTATATTTTGCCAAAAAAGATTTTAATAAAGTGAATGATGATAATGGAGGAAAGAAAATTATGATAAAGGCAACAAGAACAGGAACAAAAGTAACTACAGGAAAGGTTAGATTAAGTTATGCTCATCTTTTTGAGCCACATGCAATAGAAGGAAATGAACCTAAATACAGTGTATCTGTAATTATTCCAAAGAGTGATACAGAAACATTAAAGGCTATCAAGGAAGCAACAGATCAAGCAAAGAAGGATGGAGCTAGTAAGTGGGGAGGAAAAGTACCACCAACATTGAAAACACCTTTAAGAGATGGGGATGTGGAAAGACCAGATGATGAAGCGTATACAGGATGTTATTTCTTAAATGCAAATTCTAAGAATAAGCCAGGTGTAGTTGATAAAAATGTACAACCTGTTTTAGATGCAACAGAAGTTTATTCTGGATGTTATGGTAGATTAACTCTTAACTTCTATGCTTACAATGCGAATGGAAATAAAGGTGTAGCTGCAGGTCTTGGTAATGTTCAAAAGCTTGAAGATGGTGAGCCACTTGGAGGATTTACACGAGCAGAAGATGACTTTGATGCAGTAGGAACTGCAGAAGATGATTTCCTAGGATAAAACTATGGATATTCTAAGCATAGATGTTGAAACATATTGTGATTTAGATATTAAGGATGTGGGTGCTTATAAGTATTGTGAGCATCCATCATTTGAAATATTGTTATTTGCATATGCTTTCAATAATGAACCAGTTGAAATTGTCGATTTTACTGCAGAAGAAAAAATACCAGAAAAAATTTGGAGAGCACTCATTAATGGGAAAACAATTAAGTCAGCTTTTAATGCAAATTTTGAAAGGAACTCAATTCAGAATTACTTACCTTTTAGATGTCATCCTGAACAATGGCAATGTACTATGATTAAAGCTTTAACAATGGGATTACCCGGTTCACTTGATATGGTAGGTAAGGCATTACATCTTGAAGAAGATAAGCAAAAGATGAAAGAAGGTAAGGAATTAATTAAATATTTCTGTAAGCCTTGTAAGTCAACTAAAACAAATGGCCAAAGAACTAGAAATTTGCCAGAACATGCACCAGATAAATGGGAAACTTTTAAATTATATTGTAAGCAAGACGTCGAAGTTGAAAGAGATATAAGAAATAAATTGAGCAGATATAAAACTATTCATAAAGAACAAAGACTTTGGGAGCTAGATCAACACATTAATGATAGAGGTGTTGGAGTTGATTTAGTTTTAATAGAAAAAGCTATTGAGTGTAATGAACAATACCATGAAAGGCTTATGAATGAAGCAAAAGAGCTAACGGGATTAAGTAATCCAAACAGCCCAACTCAGTTGAAAAAATGGATTGGTCAAAGAATAGGATATGCAGTTGGTAGTCTTACTAAAGACACTATACCAACATTAATACAAGATGCAGAGCTTCAGGGAAAAGATGAAGTTAAAAGAATATTAGAACTTAGGCAGCTTATGGGGAAGACTTCAATTAAGAAGTATAAGACAATGCAAGTTGCAAGATGCGAAGATGGTAGAGTAAGAGGACTATTACAGTTTTATGGAGCTAATAGAACTGGTAGATGGGCAGGCAGATTAGTACAAGTGCAAAACCTTCCACAAAATCATTTGCCAGATCTAGATGATGCAAGAAACTATATAAGAAATGGTGACTTTGATACAGTTGAACTTCTATATGATAGTATTCCAGATACATTAAGTCAACTTATAAGAACAGCTTTCATCCCTAAGAAAGGAAATAGATTTATAGTTGCAGACTTCTCAGCAATAGAAGCTAGAGTTATTGCATGGCTAGCAGGAGAAGAATGGAGATTAAAAGTTTTTAAAACTCATGGAAAGATATATGAAGCTTCGGCAAGTCAAATGTTTCATGTACCAATAGATAGCATTAAGAAAGGCTCTGATTTAAGGAAAAAAGGTAAAATAGCAGAACTTGCACTTGGTTATGGTGGAAGTGTCGGAGCTCTTGCAAGTATGGATAAGTCTAAAAGTATTCCAGAGGAAGAATTACCAGGACTAGTTAAGAGTTGGAGAAATACAAATTCTAATATAACTAAGTTTTGGTGGGATTGTGATAAAGCAGCTAAAAAAGCCATTAGAGAAAAAACAACAGTTGTATTACATCACGGAATTAAGTTTATATATGATCCAGGAGTACTATTTATTCAATTACCTTCAGGAAGAAGGTTAAGTTATATAAGACCTAAGATAGAACCACATGAAACATTTGAAGGGTACAAAATTACTTATGAAGGTATGGAGCAAACAAGTAAACAATGGAAAAAGCTTGATACTTATGGGCCAAAGTTAGTTGAGAATATTGTACAGGCCACTGCAAGAGATTGTCTTGCAGAAGCCATGTTCAAAGTTGAAAATAAAGGATATTCAGTAGTAATGCATGTCCACGATGAACTAATAATGGATGTACCTAAAGGCTATGGATCCTTTGAAGAAGTTAATGGTATTTTTGGTGAGCCTATTTCATGGGCTAAAGGATTACCACTTAAAGCTGATGGGTATGAATGTAACTATTATATGAAAGATTAATGATTACGTTAATGTGATTTTTTGTTATATTTAAAAGATTCCAGATCCTTATTCATAGCTTGACAAATTAGTTTTATCTCTTTTTTTGAGTATGAGGCTAATATAGTATGGTTAGAGTTATCTAGTTTATCCATTAAAATTTGGACTTCTTTATTGGCCATTAAGTAGGCAAATTGATATTTCTTAAGATAGTCATATTTCTCTTCCTGAGGAATATTTCTAATATCAAATTCACCTTCATCGGGCCAGTTTAATTCACAAACATCCAAATAAATTGAAGAAGAAGCACAAAAATCTTTATATGCTGCTAATTTTTCATTGTAAAACATATCAATATATTTCATTTGTTTTTGATGTTTGTTATTTATGTAGGCAGTAATAAATGGTGCAAAAATAGCAGAAATTGCAGCTATAAGAGCTACAATAATAGTAATATTAGAATTCATAAAATCAATCTCCTTTGCTTTATTTTAATATAATATATAGGATTTAAAAAAGAGTTAGTATATTCAACAACGAATTAAGAAGAAAATTATGAAATTTAGTAGTTGGATGTTCCTACAAGTGAAATAAGATGTAAAAATGCTCCGGATGTAGCTAGTGAAAAGGCGACAGCAAATATCACTGTTGCAATACAAGAGTTTTTAATCTGATTATATGAATAATTTCTGATAACTGCTATTAATGAAATTAGCATGAATAATATCTGTCCTAAGCAACCAACTAATTGGTAAATAATAAAAGTTGCTATTGATGTATCAACTGTAGACATATTAACTGGTGTTGTTGTTGATAATACGGATGATATATTGTTAGGTGGATATTTTGGATAGAAGAAAAAGTATACTACAACGAGCAAAGCACAAAAAGATACAACTAAATAAACAATTAAGTTACTGGTTAATGTTCCTCTAAATTTGGCAAATAATACAGTTAAAATGTAAATAAAAGCTATTATCAATACCGAATAAATTAAAATTGAGTTTATTTGATTAATATATTTTTTATAAACATTTGTAACAATTACTGCACAGAATATAAATCCCAAAATATAAGTAATTAAATCCTCTAAGGTATTTGGATTATTTGAAGATTTACTCTCAAAATTTATATTGGTATGAGTAGATTGATCTATATTGGTAGTATTATTAAAGCTACCTTTTATAGAGGGGCTATTTCTTCTGTTATTGATATTTACATTTAGATTTGGAATTTTATCACTAGTAACTACCTTATAAAGTATAAATAATACAGCAGCCAAAATTAGTAATACAATAAATGTCATTTTACATTCTCCCTTCAAATATGATTTATGAGTAATTTTACAATAAATTCTAAAATAATACAAGTTGTTTAGAAAAGAGGTGATAAAGTTGGAGGTTAAGACAAAAGATAAGCCTATTTTAACAATTAAATATGATGGTTCTATATCTTTAGCAACTGGAAGAAATAAAACATCAAAGCAGTGGAAGAATAAAACATTATTATACTCAGCTTTAGTTGAAAAGTTAAGTAATACAACAAGAACCCCAGAGACATATGCAGAATATAAGAATATGCCAAAGGTTGAGAGGGACAGAATAAAAGACGTTGGAGGTTTTGTTGGAGGTTTGCTGAAGAATGGTCGTAGAAAGGCTGAGAATGTTCAGAACAGAACTGTATTAACATTAGATTTAGATTATGTCAATGGTGATATATGGTCAAGCATAGAACTATTATGGGATTTTTCAGTTGTAATGTATTCAACTCATACTCATGCATCTGATAACCAAAGGTTGAGACTTGTAATTCCTTTAAGTAGACCAGTTCTACCAGATGAATATCAAGCAATAGCTAGAATGATTGCAGATGATTTAGGAATAGATCAGTTTGATGATACGACTTATGAGCCATGTCGTTTAATGTATTGGCCATCAACTTCAAGTGATGGAGAATATGTATTTAAAGTACAAGATTTACCTTGGTTAAATCCTGATGAAATATTAGAAAGATATACATTTGGTTGGCAAGATGTAAGCTATTGGCCAGAGAGTTCAAGGGCTAGAGCAAAATTAAATAAAGCTATTAGTAAGCAAGAAGATCCCTTAGCTAAGAAAGGTGTTATAGGTGCTTTTTGTAGAACCTATAGTATTACTGAAGCTATAGGTGAATTTTTAAGTGATGTTTATGCTGCAGGTGCTGATGATACAAGGTACACATATATAGAAGGCTCAACAACTGGTGGAGTAGTTGTATATGATGATAAATTCAGTTTTTCACACCATGGTACAGATCCAACAAGTGGAATACTATGTAATGCATTTGATTTAATAAGAATCCATAAGTTTGGTGAATTAGATGATAATGCAAAAGAAGATACACCAGTAAATAGATTACCTTCATTTACTAAAATGAAAGAATTTGCAGCTAATGATAAAAATGTTATGGAGACTATAGGTAAGGAAAGAATGATGTTAGCTCAAGAGGATTTTGACGTAATTGTACCAGATGAAGAAATAAGCACAGAATGGCTTAAAGAACTTACTTATACAGAACAAGGAAAGATTAGAAACACAATAAGTAACTTTTCTCTAATAATTGAAAATGAGCCATTACTTAAAGGGAAAATTGCATATAATGAATTTTCAAATAGAGCTGTAGTTATAGGCAAACTTCCATGGAGAAACAAGAATAATACAGAAGATTGGAACGATACAGATGATAGTGGACTGAGAGAATTTATCGAGAAATATTATTGTATAAGCTCTACTGCTAAGTGTGCTGATGCATTAGCACTAAGCTTTGAAAAACATTCATTTCATCCTATTAAAGATTATTTAAATAGCCTTATATGGGATGGTGAAAAAAGGGTTGATACATTATTTATAGATTATCTAGGGGCAGAGGATAGTAACTACGTAAGAACAGTAACAAAAAAGGTTTTAACTGCAGCAGTTGCTAGAGTATTTAAACCAGGTATTAAATTTGATAATATGCTTATTCTTAGTGGTAAGCAAGGTGTTGGTAAAAGTACTATTATTAAAAAACTTGGCATGGAATGGTACAGTGACAGTTTAACTACTGTAAGTGGTAAAGAAGCATATGAACAACTACAAGGAGTATGGATACTCGAGATGGCCGAAATGATGGCCACCAAAAAGGCCGATATTGAAGCTACAAAACATTTTTTAAGTAAGACAGAGGATATATACAGAGTTGCTTATGGAAGGCGTACAAGCAGATTTCCAAGACAATGTATATTTATAGGTACTTCAAATGAACATGAATTTCTAAGGGATAGAACAGGAAATAGAAGATTCTGGCCAGTAGATATTGCAATAAATAGGCCTAAGAAAAATGTATTTGAGGATTTAGGAGAATATGAAGTAGGTCAAATATGGTCCGAAGCTTTAGAACTATTCAATAATGGAGAAACTTTATATCTTAATTATGAGGAAGAAAAGGAAGCAAAGAAGCAACAGGAATCACATTCAGAGGAAAGCGCCAAAGCTGGTCTTATTGAAGAATACTTAAATAAATCTATTACAGAAAACTGGTACAATTTAGGTATAGCAGAGAAAAGAAATTATATACATGGTGGAGAGTTCGGAGATGTACAGGAAGGAACAATTCAAAGAAGTAAAACGTGTGTAATGGAGATATGGTGCGAGTTATTTAATGGAGATCCAAAGCAACTTACACCAATAATATCAAGAGAAATAAATGATATATTGAAAGGTCTTGAAGGTTGGAAGTCATATGATGGTAGATTAAGATTTGGAAAAATATATGGAACCCAAAGAGCTTTTGTGAGGAGTGAATAAGAAAATGATTCTTAGATTATGTCTTAAAGATAAAAGTAGTGTATTGGTAGAAGGATCAATGGAAGATGTAAATTATCAAGCAACTAATAAACAATTTATTAAAGTAACTAATTTTAATACTCAGAAAGCGGAAATGTATAACAAAGATTTTATTTGGTGTGTAAGAATTTCGACGCAGAATGATTTAGAGCATAGTAAGGTTTAAGTATGGAAGAGTCAAAAATTGAAAAATACTTAAAAAGGCAAGTAGAGAAAATAGGAGGTAAGGCTTATAAATGGAATCCAACAGGAGTAATTGGAGTGCCAGATAGAATGGTGCTCTTACCTGGTGGGAAAGTAGTCTTCGTAGAATTAAAGGCACCAGGCAAGAAACTTAGAAAGATTCAAGAATATAGGGCTAAAGAGCTAAGAGAATTAGGGTTTCAAGTTGAGTGTTTAGATACAATTGAAAAAGTAAATTTATTTGTGAAAAAGCAATGTTTCCATATATTTATTAATAAAATTAGTGAGGACACTTAGTGTTATTGCATTCGCTATCATTATTAACAATACAAGAAGTCCAATAATTGCTATGGTTAGGCCCTGTAGTAGGACATAATCCATCTTCATGATATTCATGATAATAGAGTGTTCCACTATGCCAATATACACAACATCTAGGAGGGCGTATCATATGAGGTGGAGTAGGGGCATACCACCCACAAAATTTAGTAGAACCAGTAGGTGTATAGGTTCCAGTAAGCGGATTATAACAAGCATCCTGACAGAAAATATATGGATAATAATAGTAAGTGAAATAATTTTCAACTAGTATTGTTTCAAATCCACAAGTAGGTTCTAAGTTAGTGCTAGATTTAATATTAGAAGCATCTCTATACAAATTTGGGTCACAATTATATTGTTTTTCATCAAAATATAGCATTAAAAAATCTCCTGATTATTAGTTATTATCAATATCATTATATATTAGTTATTTAGAAAAAGTGATAGAGTAGTGTGAAACAATAAAACCTCATATGAGTATTATTGCTTATTAATTAATATAGTGTGATTAAATTAGTTAAGCAAGTTAGTAAAATACAAAAGTATAGGGAGAAGGTGATTATATGAATTTTAAACCATGGGATTATCAAAAATATGCAATTAATCATGTAATGGATAATAATGCTGCAGGTTTATTTTTAGATATGGGCTTGGGGAAGACAGTTAGTTCATTAACTGCAATAGACAATTTATTATTTCTAGGTGACATAAATAAGGTTCTTGTTATAGCTCCGAAAAGAGTTGTAGAAGATACTTGGTCCACAGAAGTTGATAAGTGGGATCACTTAAGCAATTTAAGAATGGTAATGATTTTAGGAACTCCGAAACAAAGAGAGAAAGCAGTTGAAAAAGATGCAGATATTTATGTTATTAGTAGAGATAATGTTGTTTGGTTAGTTAAAAAGTACTTTAAAACGTGGAAATGGGACACTTGTATAATAGATGAATTAAGTTCCTTTAAGTCAAGTAAGGCCAAGAGGTTCAGAGCATTAAAGAAGGTAAGACCATATTTTAAAAGACGTATAGGGCTTACTGGAACACCTGCACCAAACTCATTAATAGATCTATGGTCACAACTTTATTTATTAGATGGTGGACAAAGGTTAGGAAGAACAGTTACAGGATATAGAGAGCAGTATTTTAAACCTGGGGATAGGAATGGTAATATAGTTTATAACTGGAATCTTAAAGAAGGCTCAGAGGAAACTATTCATAATAAAATATCAGATATTTGTATTTCAATGAAGGCCGAAGATTATTTAGAACTTCCTGAAAGAATTGATAATAAGATTTATATAGACTTGCCCAAGAAAGCTAAGAATCAATACAAAGAACTTGAAAAAGATTTAATAATAGAATTAGATGATAAAGATATAACGGCAACTAATGCAGCAGTATTAACAGGTAAATTACTTCAAATGGCTAATGGTGCAATTTATTCAGAAGATCATGAAGTTGTCGAGATACATGAAGAAAAGTTAAATACATTATTAGATATTATTGAAGTAGCCAATGGCAAACCAGTTTTAGTATTCTATTCATTTAAACATGATTTATGTAGGATTATGAAAGTCTTAAAAGATAATAAACTTAATGGGCAAGAGTTAAATGGTCAAGAAGATATAAAAAAGTGGAATAACGGAGAAATACCAATACTTTTATTACATCCTGCATCAGCAGCTCATGGACTTAATCTTCAATACGGTGGAAATATCATTATATGGTTTGGACTTACATGGAATTTGGAACTTTATCAACAGGCCAATGCAAGATTGCACAGACAAGGGCAAAAGGAGACAGTAATTATTCATCATATTATAGCTAAAAATACAGTGGATGAAGATGTAATAAAGACTTTAAGTGATAAAGAAGTTAATCAAAATGTACTTTTAGAAGCAGTAAAAGCACGATTAAAAGTAGTACGTGAACAATGTGAACAGAAATAATCAAACTTTCAAAATTAATGTAATTAGGCTTAAAGGGTGTGAATAAGATTAATTTTTACAGTTTCTTGAAGTGTGAACAACGTGAACATAATTTTTGACTTTGTTCACATACTTTGTTCACGCAATAAACATGGTAACCATAAGGGATTAAAAGCTACCGTGAACAATGTGAACAAAAAAATACTATAAAGTAGTATTAGTATAAATAGGCATATATGTATATACGCTTATACGCCTAATACACGTATTATATTATATAGAGAAAATTTGTTCACATTGTACACACCTAATAAACCAGATTTGTCTGAAAGTTAAAAATTGAAATGAAAGTAGGGAAATATAGGGATGAAGCTATTAATGCATATTTTAAAGAAGAATAATAAATTGAAAATAGATAATACAACAATATCCTTAAATCAAATAGCAGCTAAATTAACAGAGGAGCATAGTGAAGTGATTGAAGGTTTGGAGAATTATGATAAGGATAAAACACTAAGTAATTTAAAGGAGATCATAAGAGAAACTTTTGATTTAATACAAATGTGTATCTTGATTCTTTGGAGAGGTCATAGGAAGGCTTTGACATTTGATGAACCTAATTTAATACAAGATATTAATATTGAACATAAGAATAAACTGATAAGTGAAAGAATGTGGATAATAGAAACTGGAATAGAGATTGATGTAAAGGAGTAGATGAATATGGAACAAAAGGATATAACTTATGAGGAAGCAGTAAAGATTGGTATTCGTGAAGGAATAAAGTATATAAAAGACCAAGAATATCATAAAACCAAAAAGAGATATGATAGAAGGTTAAGAAATACAAGATTACTTTTAAAACATTATAGAACGTTGAAGGCTCATAATAAAATTGCTAATAGTTCAACCAATAAGATCTATGAAGAAAATGTGATAGACGTATTGGATGATATTGAGGCAATAGATGATGAAGAGCAATATGTACAAGCTTTAAGTAGAACAAAGATCAGAACTTTAATAATAGTTGGGCATATAAATAAGGCTATGAAATACTATGAAGCCATATGTAAAAACGAAGGCAAGAGCAAAGAGAGAAGATATCAAGTAATCAAATACATGTACATTGATTTGAGAGCAGATGATAGTATACCAAATTATGAGGAAGTAGCAGAATATTTTAATCTTAATGTTAAAACTGTTGGAAGAGATGTGAGATTAGCTATAGAAGATTTATCAATTTTATTTTTTGGTATTGATGGCATTAGCCTTTAAAATGTTAGTAGTGTCAATAGGGTATAAATTAGTAATAAAGCCATTTGATATAAATTTGAAGGATAAAAATGTTAGTTTTTGTTGGGATTGAGGTGGATTTTATACTATAGTATAATGGTATTATGAAAAATTATAGTTAAACGAAAGATGAATTAAAGTCTCCCTCGTAATATTGTTATTAATAAACCAGTAGAACAAAGAAAATATATTTTGAAAGGAAGTGGAATCCCTCCATGACTTGAGGATATATAGTAAATTCTATTGGTTTATTTTATAATTATTTGAGGTTTATAGAAGGAATATGCCAACTTTTGTATAATATTTATATAGGAGAGGGAGTGGAATAGTTGCAAGATTATAAAAAAATTAATCAATGGATTAAGCATGAAAAACTAAAATTACATGTAAAATATATTATTATTATAGCTATAACTATTATATCAATAATTATTGTTATTGCTGGTTATTGCAATAATAAATTCGTAGAACAAGTATCATTTGCTGGTACTGTAGCTTCTATTATCTTATCGGTGATAGCAATTATAATGACAATAATAGGAGAAAGTAAGTCAGATAATGTAAAAGATTCATTAATAAATCTAGCCAAAGAATTAGAGTTAGTTGTATCAGATGTAAAGTCGGCAACCAACAAATTAGAAAATGCAGCAATTAACAAAGATGATATTGATAAAATGCAATCTAGTATAATTGAAAATGTATCAAATTTATGGAGAGCAAATACCAATACACAAAATGAATTAAATGTTGATAATTTAAACTATTTAGAACTATTTAGAAGATATGTTGAAAAAATGGTTAAAGTATCACAAGATTATGATAAATATTTGTTTGCAATGTTTTATTACATAATACTAAGAGTGAAGAATACGGAAGGAACTGTTGATATTGACAAATTTTCAAATATATTAGCTTCAGTTAACTTGAAAAATAAACAGCTTTTAGATGTATCATGGCATAGCTCTTTTGCATTTTCTCCTGCAATTAATCATGCTAAACAAGACGAGGAATTAGTAAATTATATAGAGAATTCAATCAGTAAAAAGTACCCTAATATTAAAAGTATACTAGATTTAAATTATAATTAATAATATTTAGACTTAGAACTCATACTTACATGAGTTCTTTTTATTTTTCACAGAAAGTGAGGTGGCATTAATGGCCAAGTTATCTAATAAGCAAAAGTTGTTTTGTGATGAATATTTAATAGACCTTAATGTCACACAGGCAGCAATAAGAGCGGGATATACCCCTAAATATGCAGACTCTCAAGGATATAAGTTGTTAGAAAAGTCAGCAATTAAGGAGTACATTGATAGAGCTATAGCAGAGCGCTCAAGAAGAACTGGGATAAATCAAGATAGGGTTATTCAAGAGCTTGCAAGAATAGCATTTGTAAAAGCAGCAGATGTAATTAATGTTAATACGGCAACCGTAAAGAAGAATGTATCTGATGATGATCTAGCAACAATACAGTCAGTAAAGATTAAAACTGTTCCAACTGCATATGGCAAAGGGGTTGAAAGAGAAGTTAAACTTGCAGATAAAATGAAAGCATTAGAGTTATTAGGAAAACACTTAGGCATGTTTAATGATAAGGTAAAGTTTGAAGGTTCTGTACCAGTTCAAATAGTAGATGATATAGATGATTAGTAGAGTTAAGCTTACAGATATAATAGCTACAAGTTTCTACGGGGCGCATAAAGATATTAAACAAGGACTTCACACTCACTATTGGTTTAAAGGTGGTAGAGGTAGTACGAAGTCTTCTTTTATTTCTATAGAAATAGTACTTAATATGATGAAAGATGCTAAGCAAGGAATAATGTCCAATGCATTAGTGTTAAGGAGAGTAAAAGATACATTATCAGAGTCAGTAAGGGATCAGATTAAATGGGCTATCGATATTTTAGGAGTTAGTAATGAATGGCATGTACCAGAAAGTAAACTCACTATAACATATAAGCCTACTGGTCAAGTTATAAGGTTTAAAGGTGCTGATAATCCAAAGAAAGTTAAATCTACTAAAGTACCCAAAGGATATATAAAGTATACATGGTATGAAGAAGTAGATGAGTTTGAAAGCTATGATAAGATTAGAAATATTAATCAATCATTAATGAGAGGTGGACCTAAATTCTTTGTATTCTATTCATTTAATCCACCTGAAAGTCAAAGAAATTGGACTAATATGGAAGTGCTTGAAGAAAGAAAAGATAAATTCATTCATCATAGTACTTACCTAACAGTATCTAAGGAGTGGTTAGGAGAACAATTCATAATTGAAGCTGAACACCTCAAGAAAGTTAATTTAATTAAATATGAACATGATTATTTAGGAGATGTAACTGGAACAGGTGGAGAAGTGTTTAGAAACATAACAATAAGAGAAATAACAGATGACGAAATAAAGGTATTTGATAGATTAAAGAATGGATTAGATTTTGGTTATGCAGCAGATCCATTAGCCTATCTTTTAATGCATTATGATAAAACTAGAAAAAGGCTTTATATATTTGGAGAAGTTTATAAAGTGCAATTAAGCAATAGTAAGGCTGTAGAAAGTATTAAAAAATTAAATCCATCAAATAAGAGAGTAACTGCTGATAGCGCTGAACCTAGAACAATAAGTGAATTTCAAAAATTAGGACTAAATATAATAGGAGCAAAGAAAGGACCAGATTCAGTTGAACATGGTCTTAAATTTTTATCTGAAGAAATAGAAGAGATAATAATAGATCCTATAAGATGCCCTAACACAAAGAGAGAGTTCTTAGGATATGAACTTGAAAAAGATAAGGAAGGTAACTTTAAGGGAGAGTATCCAGACAAGAACAATCATACAATAGATGCTGTAAGATACGGAATGGAAGATGAAATAAATAGTATTAAAATAAAAATCAAAAATAAATCTAAATTAGGATTAAGGTGATAAATGAAAGTTGCATATATTTGAAATGCAACTTTCATTTGTCTTATTTAGCTTTTCTTACTAATGTCCAATTGTTTTTACCACATACTCCACAAGGTGCGAAGTTTTCACCTTCGCTATGAACAACTTCATTAGTGCATTTTGGAGTAGTACATTTATAAATTCCAGCTGGTAGATTTGGATCACTCATACTGTTACCCCCTTCCTATCATATTGATTAAATTATACCATAATTTACAAATAAAAGCACAAGTTGATATAAAATTACATGAAAGGGTGATTATATGGCAATTATAAAAGACAGAGATTTGTTGAATGAAGATGAAACAAACCTTGTTGAGTTATTAGTTAAATGCATACAGAGTCATAAAAATATGCTTGATAGATTAGAAAAGCTAAATAATTATTATGATGGAGAGCATAAGATACTAAGTAGGGTATTAAACAATGATAAACTTCCTAATAATAAAATAGTTGCTAATCATGCACAATATATAAGTGATATGGCTACAGGATATGTGTTTGGAGTTCCAGTAAGTTATGCAGGAAATGGAGCAGAAGAACTAAATAATATATTTACAATTATAGATGAAGATGGACACAATAATGATTTAGCTTTAGATATGAGTATATTTGGGTTTAGTTATGAATTAATTTATATGAATAATGCTGATGAACCAATTCCAGAACTTGCAGTGTTAAGTCCGCAAAATACTTTTTTAGTTGTTGATAATACTGTAATGCATAAGCCTATGTTTGCAGTAACTTACAATGAAAAAAGAGATATTAATGAAACATTAAAAGGTTATGATGTTAATGTTTATACAGAAAATAAAATATTCACATATTTTTTCAATGATTTATCAAACACTCAGCCAGAGTTAAAAGAAGAAAAGGAACATTATTTTAATGGAGTGCCAATAATTGAGTATCAAAACAACAAGAAGCTAATGGGAGATTTCGAAGGAGTTATAACAATTATTGATGCATACAATTTATTACAATCTGATAGAGTAAATGATAAAGAGCAAGTTGTAGATGCATTGTTAGCTGTAATAGGTGCAAGCTTAGGTGATGATGAAGATGAAATGACAGAAACTGCTAAGTTGTTAAAGGAAATGAAAATAATAGAAATACCAGCTGGTGGAGATGCTAAATGGTTAGTTAAAAACCTTAATGAAACAGAAATAGAAGTTCTCAAGAAAGCATTAAAGGATGATATTCATGAATTTAGTAAAGTTCCATGCCTTACAGACGAGAATTTTGTCGGTAATTCTAGTGGAATTGCAATGAAGTACAAGCTCTTTGGCATGGAGCAGTTAGGAAAAATAAAAGAGAGATATTTTAAAAGAGGATTAAGACAACGACTTAAACTTATTGAAAACATAGAGAATATAAGAGCTAAAAATTTTAAGGCTAGTGATATTGATATTACTATGAAAAGAAGTCTTCCAGTAGATGATGAACTTATGGCTAGGATAGCACAAGAGACAGAAGGATTTATTAGCTGGGAAACTAGAATTAAAAGGTTTGATCCTGATATTGACGTGGAAGAGGAAAGAAAAAGACTTGATGAAGAGAATCAAAAGAAAGTTGAACAGCAACAAAAGGTTTTTGGTAGTTACGATTTTAAAAATACTGAATCAGATAAAAATACCGAATTAGGTAAAGCTGGTGAGGTAGATGAAGAATAGTAAGTATTGGAGAAATAGAGCAGATTTACGTATGGAGAGTTATCATAAAAATAGTGATAATACTATAGCTTTAATTAATTCTACTTATGATAAGGCTATTAGAGATATTAACAAGGATATAAATAAAATATTCTATAAGTATCAACTTGGAAGTAAACTAACATCCAAAGAAGCAAGAGAGCTATTAAATTCTAATATATCGAAGAAAGAATTAGAGGATATTAGAAGGAAAATTAAACAAATACAAGACGATGGTATAAAAGCTTTTTTAATGGCCAAGCTTAATTCAAAGGCATATAAAGCAAGGATAACAAGGCTTGAAGCTATTAGGGAAAGTATTTATATTAATAGCAAAATAATAGCTGATATTGAGAAAAGAGCAAGTACATTAGGGTATATAGATAATATTAATAATGCTTATTATCATAGTATGTATGATATTCAAAAGGGTACAGGTCTAGCTTTTAACTTTTCTACCATGCATGCAACATTAATTGAAGAAATATTAAAGAATAAGTGGAGCGGTAAGCATTATAGTAAAAGAATATGGAATAATACTGATATACTTGCAGAAAAGCTTGGAGAAACCGTTACAGCTGGACTTATGTCAGGTAAAAATTCAAGAAGAATGGCAGCAGAATTAGAAGAGTTAACTCAGTATGGTAAACATGCAGCAGAAAGATTAGTAAGAACAGAAACAACGTATATTACAAATCAAGCTGAAATTGCTAGCTATAAAGAATGTAAAATAGATAAGTATGTTTTTGTAGCAACATTAGATTTAAGAACATCTTTACTATGTAGAGAACATGACAAAAAAGTATATGAAGTATTAAAGGCAGTATCAGGAATAAATCTTCCTCCACTTCATCCATATTGTAGGTCAGTAACTATAGCATACTTCGGAGAAGAAACTATTAATAATTTAAAGAGGCTTGCGAGGGACCCTAAAACAGGAAAAACTTATTTATTAGATAAGAATATAGGGTACGAGGAATGGTATAAGAAATATGTTATAGACAAATATGGAGAAAGAAAAACAAAAATGTTTGAGAAGATGATAAAGAATAAGTCATCGGATAGGAAACAGTATAAACAATATAAGAAAGTATTGGGTAAGGAATCACCAGAAACATTGGAAGATTTCCAAAATATAAAGTATAATGAAGTTAGCAAATGGGAAGAACTTAAAAAGGATTATTCAAAGACAGTTAGGTTTAATAGAATTGTCCAAGAATCAACTGATTTGCACATTAAAGGTGAAGTCATTAAGTATATTGATAGAATAGATATAACTGATTATAAGTTTGCTGATACACATATAAACTCAGAAAGAAATCATAATGTAAGTAAAGAAATGGCTCAAAATTATATAGATGAATCTGTTGTAGCATATAGTAGATGGAAAGGACAAGTAGTTGTTTATGTATCTGAGGGTGGTTGCAGTGTAGTAAATTTAGAAAATAAAATAATAAGTACAGCATACAAAAGTGAAGAGTATGATGAAAAATTTAAAAAGATTTTAGAGGTGGTAAAAGATAATGGTTAAGTGTCCAATTATAAATAAAGAAATTGATATAGGAGAATGTGTAGTTATTGTTGATGTTAGTGAAGGATGCATAAAAGAAAATATGTTACCTAGTGATGTTAAAAAGATCATTAAATGGCGTGAGATTTGTAAAAAATGTGAATATCATAATAATTAAGAAGCACTTATTTAATAGGAAATAGGTGCTTTTATTTATGGCTAAAAATAAAGAAGTAATACAATGTTTAAACAAGCAAATTAAATAAACTTAATGAAAATAGCAAAGTTACGTGTTTTTCATAAATACGGTTTTTTAGTTACATATAAAGTTATTGCTAAAAATTGAAAAAAAAGGTTGATATACATAAATTTTACATGGTATAATATAAAAAATACAGTTGAGGAGGAAATTCATGAGCGATCCGTACTTTATAATACCAGGAGTAATTTACTTAATTTTATTGTTTGCATTAATTTATTTTTTGGTTTTAGCAACTAAATTTATGAACAAAGGTATAAAAACATTTGATAGTATAATTAAATACTTAGAAAATAAAGAAAATGAAAAAGACTAAATAATAAAATTTTTATTTAGATATATTAGAAAAATGGAGAATTATAAAAGGGGGAATTTTTATGAAAAAATTTTTATTGACTACACTAATCACAGGCTTATTTGTAACAACTTCTATTTTTACATCACAAATTTCTGCGTCTGCATCCACAACTAATCAGGAAACTTCTTTATCTCAAGAAGATAGTGAGCAGAACTTTCCAAGCATTGATTCTATAAGGAATGAATTAAAGAATAATAAGGTTTCTGATTCTAAAATTGATGAGTTAATTTATAAATATGAAAATCATATACCATGGGATAACATTACAGAAAATAGTAAGTTTACCGAAACCTCATATACTTTTGATTATGTAACAACTACAAAAAAAGTTTTTGAAGATGGTTCGTATTCAGAAACAAAACTATATAAACCTAAATTTGCTACTGGAATTTCTGGTGGAAGTGTAGATAGTTCTACTTATCACACTAGTGTTTCAGATTGTACTGTTTATACTAACCTTGGTTTTGCTAAGTTAGCATTTAAAGCATCTTATACAATAAACTATGGTGACTATAATGATGAGATAACAGATGCATATGAGGCTCCAACAGTTGGTTATTCAAATGTAAGCGTAAGTTTAGTTCGTTCGAAGGAAACTAGTTTACAACATGCTAGAGCTCAAGTAACTGGAACTCCTTCATGGTTTACAGGAAGAACAGTGTTAGTATTAGATGTTGGGCAAAATGGTGCTAACGTGTATACTGAAAGAATTTAAAATAGAAATTTCCAATTTTTAAATAAAAAAATATATATATATATGAAGAAAGCTTAGATATCTTATCTAAGCTTTTTATTTTGTCCTAAATAAGACGATAAACTGTTTAATAATGTGAACATCATGGGCTTTGAACATGATGGGCAAGGAGGATTATATGTTTATACAAAATTTAAATCTAAGAAAAAAATTAGGTATGGGGAAGTTGCTTGAAGCGGATGCAGGAATTGGTGCTGGTGCTGGAAATGGAACAGGAGGGGAAGGAGAAGCTACTACTGGTACAGGAGAAGGTGCTGAAGGAGATAAAGGAACTGAGGGAGATAAATCTTTTGATGATATTTTAAAGGGAGATAAGAACTACCAAGGTGAATTTGATAGAAGAGTTAGAAAAGCTCTTGAAACTGCAAAGAATAAGTGGGAAACAGAAAAGGCTGCTGAATTAGAAAATGCTAAGACAGAAGCAGAAAAACTTGCAAAGATGAATGCTGAGCAAAAGGCAAAGTATGCAGAAGAAAAAAGAATAGCAGAGCTAGAGAAAAGGGAAAGAGATATTACTACCAGAGAACTTAAGGCACAAGCTTATGAAACTCTAGCAGAAAAAGGCTTACCTAAGGAATTAGTAGAGATATTAAATTATGAAAGTGCTGATACATGTAATAAAAGTATTGAATCAGTAGAAAAGGCTTTTCAATCTGCAGTAGAAAAAGCAGTTAATGAAAAGCTAAAAGGTGGGGATATACCTAAGGGTGGACAAGGTGGAAGCACAGGAGCTTTCAATTTTAATTTCACAGGGGTAAGATCTAAAACAACAAAATAATTATAAGAAAATCTAGTGTAGGAAATTAGATAGTATTTATAGTATTCTATGAGCTACTTTTATATGAAAATATGATTTAGAAAATTAGAAATTAAAAAGTTAATATGGGTTACATGATTTATATGTAGCCCATGCAAAAATTAAGTAAAATCAGTCCGTGTACAAGCGTGTACACGAGATATAAAAGAAAGAAGGAATGTAAAAATGGCAGTAAATTATGCAATACAATATTCAAGGGAATTAGCAAATGCTTATCCTTATGCTTTGTACTCAGGAGCATTATGGAGTACAGAAAATTCAAGTAAATATAAGGTAGTAGATGCAAAAACGATTAAGATACCTAAAGTATCAACTAATGGAAGGGTTGATGGAGATAGAGCAACAATAGGAGGATTTACTCAAAACTTTTCAAATGATTGGGAAACTAAGACACTTGCAAATCATAGAATATGGCAAACATTAGTACACCCACAAGATGTAGATCAGACAAATCAAGTTACATCAATAAGTAATATTACAAAGACTATGAATGAAACTAAAAAGTTTCCAGAACTAGATGTAATGATGTTTTCTAATTTATATAAGTTAAAAAATGCAAAGTCAGCAATTGCTGCAGAAACTGCAGCATTAGATTCTAAAACAGTATTAGCAAAATTTGATGCAATGATGGATGCCATGGATGAGGGGCTAGTTCCTCCTAGTGGCCGATTACTTTATTGTGATACTTATACAAAGACATTATTAGATAATGCAATAACTATTGTTAGGGCAAATGGTGATAAAGTACTAACTAGAACCTTAAGTAGATTAGATGAAGTTGATATTACAGGAGTTCCAACAACCTTAATGAAAACAGAGTATATATTTAATGATGGAAAAACTAAAGGTCAAGAAACAGGAGGAGTTTCGCCTAAAGATACTGCAGGAGATATGGCAATGATTTTAGTTCATCCATCAGCAGTTTTACCAGTAGTGTCTTATTCATTTGCACAGCTTCAAGAACCATCTGCATTAAGTCAAGGTAAATATGTGTATTTTGAGGAATCGTTTGAGGATGTATTTATTTTAGATGAAAGACATAATGGTATTCAAATCTGTGTAAAGAAAGCATCAGCCTAATTGAAGAGAGTGAAAATAATCTCGTAGAAATGAGGGGTTAATATGAGTCAGTTAGAAAAGTTAAAGATAAGATTAGGCATTAAAGATAATAGTCAAGATGATCTGTTAAATACACTTTTAGGAGATGCTGAGAATGAAATATTAGATCATACAAATAGGGATTCACTTATAACTAAGCTAGAAGGCTTACAAAGAGAATTAGTCGTTGCTTACTATAATCGTATAGGAAGTGAGGGCGAAAGTTCTAGAAGTGAAGGAGGAATATCTGTTTCTTATTCTACTGAAATTCCAGAAGCCATAAAAGCAAGATTAACCGCTTACAGACTTTTAAAGGTGGTGAGAATAGCTAATGCGAGTAAAGAATAAAAAAATATATTGTCTTAAAAGAAAAGTAACAACTCAAGATGGTGAAGGTGGAAAGTATGAAGATTTTGAAGATTCTTCAATAATTATTGAAGCTAATATATGGCCAGCTTCAGGAAAAGTTCAAGCTGAAATATATGGAGAGAAACTAAAGTATATAAATAATATGCTTTATGATGGACCAGTTAAGCTTAATGAAGGTGATGGAATTTGTGTTTATGTCCCTAAGGAAAGTAAGCCAGATTATAAAATAATATCAATTAAAACTTTTTCACATCTTAAAATTGAATTGGAGAAGATATTATGAATTTAAATAGTTCAAGTATTCAGGGATTTGATAAGTTGATAAAGAAACTGGAATCTTTAGGAGTTGATGCTGAAAATACGCTTTATGAATCTACGAAAAAGAATACTAAGATGGTTAAGAATGAAGCTATAACCTTATGTTCAGTGGATACAGAAGATTTAAGAAAAAGCATTGTTGATGAAGTAAAAAGAACAGAAGAAGGAATTAGTGGAATCATAAGTACAAACTCAGATCATGGCCCATATGTAGAGTTTGGGACTGGAAAAGTTGGTGAAGATACACCAGCTTCAGATAAGTATCCAGGACCAATAAGTTATAAACAGGATAAGTGGCTTGGAGTTATTCCAGATGTAGGACCAAGATATATAGAAGGACAACCAGCCAAACCATTTTTATATCCGGCATTAAAAAATAATGAGGATAAAGTTATAGCTGGAATTAAGAAAGATTTAGAAGAAACAATAAGGAAGGTAGTAAAGTAATGATAAATATTAAACCTATTATTTACAAGGCTCTTGAGCCATTAAGTAATAATGTAAATGACACCTATCCTTCTGATTGGGCTATATTTCCTATAATACAGTATATTGAAGAAGATAATAAGACAAAGACTAAAACAGATGATAAAGAACAGGAAACTTATATCAGGTATAAAATTGATATATGGAATAATAAGAGTACTTCTGATATTGCAATTGCAGTTGATGGAGTACTTTCATCTTTAGGACTAAAAAGAACACAATGTATTGATGTTCCTGATACAAGTAAGTTAAAACATAAAGTTATGAGATTTGAAGGAATTATTGATGTAAATAATATGAGAGTTTATAACTCTTAAAGGAAAGGATGATGTAAATGTTAGCTAATGGAATTATGCTAGGATATAAAGCAAGTGGTGCTACAGATTATACTGACTTAAAAGGGCTTAAAAAAGTTCCTGACATGGGAAATGAGCCTGAAAAAGTTGAAAATACAACTCTTGCGGATAAAACAAAGCAATATGAATTTGGAATAGGGGATTATGGAGATTTAGAGTATACATTTAAATATGCAAATTCTAGTTCAGATAGCTCATATAGAGTTTTAAGAAAATTGTCAGATGACAAAACCGTGGTAGAGTTTCAACAAAGTTATCCTGATGGAACTAAATTTATATTTAAAGCTCAATGTAGTGTCAAACTTGGGGGTGGAGAAGTTAATGGGGTAATAGATTTTACTTTAAAACTTGCCTTGCAATCAGATATTGCTGTTACTGATCCAACAGAAAAAACTGCAGGATAATAAATATATATATATATAGAAGGGATGATATAAAAATATGTTATATAAAGAATTAAGAATTGGAGATAAGGAACTAAAATTAAGATTAAGAGCTAGAGATTGCGTAGCTTTAGAAAGTAATATAGGAGAATCACCTTTAAATAAGTTAATGGAATGTCAAGAGGGGAAAGTTCCAGAGGTGGGATTTTTAATATCAGTTTTACACAGTTCATTGCAAGCATTTGAACATGGATATACATTGGATAAGACATATGATTTATACGATGAATATGTAGAGGGTGGAGGTACAGTTGTAGACTTGCTAACTGAGCTAATAAATGTTTTTGAGGTTAGTGGTTTTTTCAAACAGGAGGAAATAAAGGAGGAGACAAAGAAGAAATCCAATTCGGAAAAGATACAAGTTTAATTAAATTATTCGATGAATTATTACCAATAGCACTGGAATGTGAAATTTCGGTGCTTTCTTTTTGGGAATTAACATTAAAAGAAATAAATCTTAGTATTGAAGTCTATCAAAAAAGAAAAACAAGAGATATAAAAGATAGAGCATACATGGATTATAAACTGGCGGAGTGTATAGGTGTTAATATATCAACTTTAATATCTAAAGAAAACGAGCCAATTCCATTTGTTGAAATTTATAAAGAGTTATTTGAAGAGGAACAGGAAGATCTAGAGGAGCAGAAAAAGCAACAACAAATGGTAATAAATAAGCAGAGAATGATTGATTTTGCTAACTTTCACAATTCAAAGAGAAAGGAGGTTAGGTAAATGGATCTTGAGGAATTAAGAGTAATTATTTCCGTAAAAACGAAAGATGTAGCAGCCAAATTAAATAACATAAAAGATAAGTTTAAAGGCCTAGGACAAGAGGCTGTTAAGGCTACGGACAAAATTAATAAGTCTACTAGTAATATTAATCCTAAAATGAATACAGAGGTTTTAAAAGCTCAAATAAGTAATGTGGCTAGAACTTTAGATAATGTAAATGCAAGGATAGAGCAGCAACAAGCTAAACTTGCGAAATTAAAAGAATCTTACAATACAGCTTTTGGAGATAGAAAAAATAAACTTGGAGAACAGATTTTAAAGACAGAAGGTAATATAAATAGTTTAGTAGGAAAATCTGATAAACTTGGATTTAAGCTTGGAAATTTAGACGATAAGTTCGCGAGTGTAACAAATGCAGGTAAGAAAACATCTAATGGGATGAATGAATTAAAAAATGAATTAAAAAGGGTTGGAGACAGTACAGCAAATCTACAAGAGAAAGCTAAAAAAAGTACAGCTCATTTGAAAAGTATGGGTAATGCAAGTAAGAGTGCAAGTCGGAATTTTGGAGAAATGCAAAATAATTTTGGCTATATGATGGGGCAAATGTTTAAATGGATGATACTATTTCCTGCGATAGTACAAGGCTTAGCTGCTATTGGAAGCTATGTTATGAGTACTTTAATGGTAAATAATCAATTTGCAAATAGTTTAAATCAAATAAAGAGTAATTTAATGACAGCATTTATGCCAATATATCAAGCAGCACTTCCAGCTATAAATGCTCTTATGAGTACTTTGTCAACAGCTACAGCATATATAGCAAGTTTTATAAGTCAACTTTTTGGGAGTACCTATGATGCTAGTTTCAATTCAGCTAAAAACCTTCAATCTAGTATAGGAGCTTATAACCAACAGGAAAAGGCAGCTAAAAAAGCAGCTAACGCATTAGGTGGAGCAGGAAGCGCAGCTAAAAAGGCTGGGAAAGAAGCAAAAGGAAGTTTAGCAGCTTTTGATGAAATAAATCAATTGCAAAAAAGTAAAGAACCTGATGAAGCTGGTAGCGGAGTTGTTTCATCAATAACACCTATGGCTAATATGGCACCTATAGAAGCTGTTACTAGTAAATGGGTAAATAAGTTTAAAAAGCTTATGTCTCAAATCTTCCAACCATTCCGAGAAGCGTGGGCTAAAGAAGGACAACAAACTATTGAATCTATGAAATATGCATGGAATAGCATAGGTGAGTTAGTAACATCTATAGGAAAAAGCTTTTTAGAAGTTTGGACTAATGGAACAGGGACTACTATGTTAAGTACTATACTAGAAATATTACAAGATGTATTTAATTTAATAGGAGATATAGCCAGTACGTTTGCTAATGCATGGAATAGCGGAGATATTGGTACTCAAATAATACAGGGGATAGGAAGTTCTATAAATAATGTTCTTTCCTTAATTAAAAAGATAGGAGATGCTTTAAGAGAATCTTGGGGAAATGTAGGAACAGATGTGGCTAACACTTTTATGAGTATACTTAAGTCTACTGGTGGTGTATTAGAAAATCTAAGTCAAAAATTAGTATGGGTTTGGGATAATGGTGGAGAACATCTATTCCAAGGTTTTGTTAATTTGGGAGCTAAAATATTTGAATTGGCTGGCACAATATACAATGAATTTGTAGCACCTTTTGCAAATTGGTTCATAGATACAATTTCACCTGCAATAGCTGAGGTTACGGATGTATTAGGCAGTTTGTTTGACAAAGTTAGTGAAGTTATTGATTGGTTAACAAGTGATGGAAATCCTGTGCTTGAAGGAATTGTAATAGTATTAGGTAGTGTAGCTACGGCAATAGGAATAGTAAAGTTAGCAATTGAAGCATGGAATATAGCTTGTGCAGCAGCAAGCTTAGTAACAGGTGGATTCAGTGCAGCAATAACTTTTTTAACATCTCCAATTGGAATTGCAATAATAGCAATTAGTGCCATTATTGCAGCTGGTGTTTTATTGTATCAAAATTGGGATTGGCTTAAAGAAAAAGCAGCTGAAACATGGGCGTGGATAAAAGAAAAATTTCAATCTTTTGCTGATTGGCTTGGTAGTGTTTTTGAAACAGATTGGTCTCAAAAGTTTGGCTTTTTTGGTGATATACTAAATGGATTTCTAGCTAATGTAGGAAACATTTGGAATGCTATAAAGCAAGTGTTTGGTGGAGTGATAGATTTTGTAGCAGGAGTATTTACAGGAAACTGGGCTAGAGCTTGGCAAGGAGTCAAAGAAATATTTGGGGGCATTTTTGATGGGCTATCTAGCATGGTAAAATGGCCATTGAACAACATAATAGGTTTAGTAAATGGAGCTATAAGTGGGATAAATAGAATGATAAGAGTTATTAATAGAGTGCCAGGGGTATATATACCTAGTGTACCTAAAATACCATACCTTGCTAAAGGCGGTATTATAAACAGTCCGACTCTAGCGATGGTGGGTGAAGCAGGAAAAGAAGCAGTAGTTCCCTTGGAAAATAACACTAAAGGGATTGATTTGTTAGCTTCAAAAATATTAGAGAGAATTCCATCAAGACAAGATAATGAGGGAGATGGCGATGTAATATTTCAGATAGATGGTAGCATTATAGGGAAAGTTGCAATTAAAGAGTTAAGGAAAGCACAAAGACAAGGAGGAATATCTGTTATTCCAGTATAAGTTAAAGGAGTGTTGATATGATTAAAATTAATGGAGTAGCAATTGCTACTCCTAAGTCATTTGAAGCCACAGTTAATGATTTAGATGGTGAAAGTAATAGAAATGCTAATGGAGAACTTGTTAGAGATAGAATTGCAGTCAAAAGAAAACTTAATTGTGAATGGGGAGCATTAACTAATGAAGAGTGTTCTAAGTTATTGAAAGCAGTACAAGATGTATTTTTTAGTGTAGATTTTCCTGATCCAATGGAGGGGGAGATCATTAGTAAAGTTATGTATGTTGGTGATAGGACAGCACCAATGTATAGTGATATAGATGGAATCCCAAAATGGCAAGGATTAAAAATGAATTTTATAGAGAAATAGGAGTGATAAACTTGAAAATTAAAAATGAAGTATTAGTAAATAGCGTGCAAGTACTAAGAAAACTGAATAATGCAGAGTTACCTGTGAGAGTATCATTTAAGGTAGCAAAAAATATTAAAGAAATCGAGAAAGAATTGAAAATATACGAAGAAGAGAAGTCTAAGTTAATTGATAAATATGGAGAAAAAGATAAGGAAGGAAAAATAAAAACAAGTGAAAATGGAACTGTGAATATATTTGATGTTGAAAATTGGAATAGAGATATAAAAGAACTATTAAGTATTGAAATAGATTTAAATATAGAAAAAATAGATATAAGCGAATTATCTAGCGATTTAAAAATAACTCCAGGAGAACTTGGATTAATAGAATATCTAATTAAATAGTAACCTTACCTTTATGGAAAGAGGTGATAAAAATATATACAACAAGTGAAGAATATAAAAGAAAAATAAAAGAATCATCCAGAACTTTTCAAGCTAAGGTTACTATTGGTAATAAAATATTTACTAATGATGATATAGTAGAAATAAAGCTAGATGGAAATATACAGCCACAAGACAGTTTTATGATAGGAACTACAACATCACAGACATTAGATTTAACGCTTTTGAATAAGGGTGATACAATTTATAGTGCTAATCAAATAAAACTTGAAATAGGCTTAAATATAGGAAGTACAATAGAATATATATTAATGGGATATTACAACATAGATGATGTTGAAAAGACAGATTATACAATTAAATTTACTTCGTATGATAATATGATAAAATTTGAAACTCCTTATTTTGGAAATTTAGGAGATGCTACATTGCAACAGATTGTTGATGAACTTTCTAAAATTACAGGAGTTCAATTTACTGGAGTGTTGCCAAAGAATTATACGGTTAAAAAATTAGAGGGATTAACTTGTAGAGAAATATTAGGGTATGTAGCTAGTTTATGTGGTGGAAGTGCTAGCATTACAAGAGAGGGTAAATTTACTATAGTTTATCCAACTGAGTGCGGAATTAAATTAACTGGAGACAATTATTTTGATTATAAAAGGGAAGAAGTTAATTATAAAATAGGTAAAATAACCTGTGAAAATGGTCAAAAATCAACTGTTTCGGTAGGAGCATTAGGGACAGATTCTATGGAGTTAACATTTCAAAATCCTTGGGTAACTGAAAGTATACTTAATGATATATATACAAAACTCAATGGATTTGAATACCTTGGATATACAATGAAATGGCAAGGTGATATATCTTTAGATTTAGGAGATATAATAATTGTTACTGATGTTAAGGGAGTAGTTAGAAAGTTACCTATTTTAAGTCAAAAGTTTACTTATGTTGGAGGATTGACCTGTGAATTAGCAGCTAAAGGAGAAAATAAAAATAAGAATAGTTTTTCTAGTAATGGAAACATAAATAAAAAAATAAATAGAGTTGTATATGAACAGGCTTTAATTAATGAAGCTTTAATTAATAAGGCAAATATTTCTGATTTAGTAGCGAAGAATATTAAAGTTGATCTTGTAGAAGGTAAAACTGCAATATTACAAAATATACTTACAAATTTCATTACTGGTGATTCAGGACAATTTTTACATTTAACTGGACAAAATGTAGTTATAGAAGAGGCAACAATTAAATCTGCAATGATAAAGAGTGTGACAGTAGATCAAATTGAAGCAGGGGAGATATCAACTAATAGGTTTAGGATAGTATCTGATAGTGGGAAAATGCTTATTGCAGATAATACTATACAAATTAAAGATGCCAACAGGGTTAGAGTGCAGATAGGTAAAGATGCATCAAGCGATTATAACATGTATGTTTGGGATGCAACTGGTAAATTAATGTTTGATGCTACAGGGTTAAAAGCAGATGGTATAAAAGCTAAAATTATTAGGGATGATATGGTTTCTGATACTGCTAATATTGATGGAAAGAAAATTAATATTAGTAGCTTAATAACTGAAATGAATAAAGATACTAATACTCAACTTATTAAGGCTAGTAAAGTGGCACTGGATACAGAAGGACAAAGCCTAGAAATATCATTTAAAAACCTTAAGTCAAATGTTGAAAATATACAAGTTGGTGGAAGAAATTTAATAATGAATTCTGCTCCGAATAATTTGGCGAACTGGGGAAGTGCTGGAGCTACTCACACTAAAGAAATTATTGTTGAGACAACAGCTCCTAACCAGAATGTTATAAAAGTTACTTATTCTGTAGCTGGAATTGGAGGTATATATAAAACAAGTATTCAAAAGCCAACAGTAGGAAATCAGTATTCATGGAGCGTATGGGTAAAAGCTAGTAGGGATTTAAATGTTAATATAGGTTCAGAAATGGGAGGAGTTAAAGAATGTAGTGTAACAACTATATGGCAAAGATTCACTTATACATTTACAGCTAGAGAAGTTAATCAATATTATGCATTTGTTATATATGTTCAAAACGCAGCTGTAGGAGATATATTGTACTTACATTCTCTAAAATTAGAAGAAGGAAATAAAGCTACCTCATGGTCACCAGCTCCTGAAGATATAGATTACAAAATAGAGGCTAATACAACATCTATTAATACAATAAATGGGAAAATAGACACACTAATTAAAAACACCACTATAGTAAAAGATGGAGCAACTATACAATTAAAAGATGCATATAGTACGCTTATACAGGATGTAAATGGAATAAGTACAAAAGTATCTAAAATAAAAACAGATATAGTAGATCCTGCACTATTAAGTCAAAATTTAATCTTGCAGTTTAATGATATAGTTAATGGAACGTTTAATGGCAATACATTTACTAAAAACACTGGCGGTATTGCCTGGAATGGTGGGTTTGCAAGTGTTAACACATTAAGCAATGGTGAATATGTAGAATTTACAGTTAGTAAATTAAACACACATATAATGTTTGGGCTTAGTGCGAAAAACACAGATGCAGATTATAAAACTATTGATTTTGCGATATATCAAACTTATAATACTACCAATAATGTAACTACCCAGGTTTTGCAAGTTTATGAAAAAGGTTTAAATAAGGGAAGTTTCGGAAATATTACGATAGGAGATAAATTAAGAGTTTCTATTGAAAGTAATAAAGTTCTCTATTATAAAAATGGAGAGTTAGTTTATACAAGTTTAGTAGAACCAACATTACCAATGGTTATCGATGCTTCATTCTATGAACAAAGTTCAGAAGCGAGGGACATAAAAATCGGAACGACTCTAAGTGGAATATCAACAAGATTAAGTTCGGCAGAAACAAAACTTACAGATAGTGCATTTACTATTCAAATAAATAGAAATTTTAATAGAGTTTATAAAGTTAGATATATTAGAGATTGGTGCGGAGAGGGATGGGATTCTTCAAATACACGCATATATCCACGTTGGCGTGAAATTGAGGTGATTAATAATAAAGGTATTAATATAGTAAGAGGTAAAGTTGTTACTGGTGGGGGGGCAACAGTACCAGGGCTAACTTATACAGTGCAGAATGGTGTAGCTGTTACTGATGGGATATATGAATATAATAAGGATGGATACGCTGAAATTTATGAGAATTATAATGGTAATTCAGGGCCAGGATACGGAACCTATTATATACAAATTGATTTAAATCAGGTTCATGAAGATATAGATTTAATTAAGGTATGGCATGAGCAAAACATGAAATTTGGGGGAACCAAAACGGAAATAAGTGAAGATGGCGTGAATTGGACTGCTATATTTGATAGTAGTGTCAGTGGAAATTATGTAGAAACCCAATATGGACATACTATAAAACTTAATATTAATAACATAAATACAATGATGGGGAGTTTCAATGAGAATGGTTTAACACTTAAAAATGGAGCTATAAGAATTTTAAATAATGTAGGTGCGGAGGTTTTAAAAGGGGATGAGCAAGGAAATTTAGCAATATCAGGGGAGTTTTCAAGTGTAAGTAAGAATGTAAAAACTTCGTTGAAAGATGGTAAATTAGTAGTAGAGAAAGATGGAGTTAGAACACTTTATATTAGTTCTACAGGCTTGTACACTGAAAATTTTGGATCGCAAATTATATTTAGTAAGGAGTTTTTAAATATATATGGGGATAATCCAGAACTTAGGAGAGTAGCAGTTGAAAAGGAAGTACCTGCAGGTAAGTCTTCAGCTGGATTACAAATGTATGATTCAGCAGGAATTGAAATAAAAGATGAGAGATTAACTATTAGACATCCGTCAGCTATAACTATAAAAACAGATACAGTAAACTCAATTGCAATGAATAGTGATTTCGGAATGAAATTATACAATTATAATGAGATGAGTTTATATGGAAATGACATTAATATATCTTTGGGTAGGTTAACTATTTCACAAAGCAATGATTTTTGGATGCTAAGCAAACAGAGCATTAACTCAACAACTATTGGAGAAGATAGAGGTTCTTCTTGGTCAGGTTTCGCAAGATTTAGGTCTGATGGATTATATGTATGGGGGAATATAGCTTGTAGTGGAAGTAAAACAAGAGCAGTAGACACAAAAAAATATGGAGTTGCAACATTAAATGCATATGAAACTGCAGAGTGTATATTTGGAGATCTAGGAGAAGGAGTTTTAGATGAGACAGGAGTTTGTTATGTTTTTATAGATCCAGTGCTATTAGAAACTATAAATACTAAATGCAACTATCAAGTTTGGATTACAGACTATGGGGAAAAAGAGGATTGGGTGAAGTGTGTACAAAAGGAAGAAAACTATTTTATAGTAAAAGGTACACCAGGATTAACTTTTGGGTGGGAGTTTAAAGCAAAGCAAAGAGATTATGAAACTAGTAGATTAGAAATAATTGAAACAAATTATGATAAAGATGATTATTTAACTGGTTTAGATGTTCCTAAAGATGATGGACTAGGTAAGATAGGGCAAGATTATTATGAAAAATATGAAAAGGAGTTAATTGCAGAATGAGTAATAAAAAAGTAATAACAAGTTATACAAGCCATACTACAGCAGAGGGAGAAAGACTAAGTTATACCTATAGTGAGATAGATGAGCAGGGTAATTTAGTTAAATCTAATGTAAGAGCAACATGTATAGTTGTTGATAATGAAGTGTTAGGAAAAATAAAAGAAATAAATGATTTCCTATTAAGAAGAGAGAGTACTACAGTGTAGTGCTTTTTTATTTCCAAGCGATTGGATATTAGAGAAATATAGTTTCTTTTTATATTAAAAATTCAAGAAAGAAGGTTAAAAGGTGGAAGATGTATCTAAACATTTAAAAACAGTAATAACGGTTATAGGTACTATGTTAACATGGCTGTTTGGTGCGTGGGATAAGCCACTAATAGTCTTAGTAACATTTATAGCTGTAGATTATGTGACAGGAGTATTAAGGGGATTTATAAATGGTAAACTTAGTTCCAATGTAGGACTAAAAGGTATAGCAAGAAAAGCAATAATATTTTCGGTTTTAATAGTTGCGGTATCGTTAGATAGACTTTTAAATACTGGTACTTGGTTATTCAGGACAATGGTCTGTTATTTTTATATAGCAAATGAGGGATTAAGTATATTAGAAAATGCAATAAGTTTAGGTATACCAGTACCTAAAAAAATAAAAGAAGCTTTAGAACAATTAAAGGATGGAGAGAAAAAAGAAATTAAAGGGTAACTAAAGAAGTTACTCTTTTTTATATTAACAAAGAAAGAAGGATGTAAAGTGTTAAAAACAATTTTAGGATTATTGGCAAAGGTATTAGAAAGTAAATTAGTTAGATCAGGACTAGAGGAAAAGATACTTAAAAATAAAAATTACATTACAGCAGCTAAAGAAATATGGAACATAGTGGAGGAAAACTTTAGAATTGCAGAAAAAGTTGAAGAAAAATTAAAAAATAAAGCAGATGAATTTGACGAGTTATTACTTGCTAAGTTTCCAGAACTTACACAAGAAGATGTTAAAAATTTAAGACAAAGCATTGCTGGAGAAGTAAATCAATCAAAAGATGCAGTTTTAGATAATTCAACTTTATTGAAGAAATTGCAAGAAGATAATGAAAAACTAAAAGGAGAAAATGCAGAGCTTAATAATAAAATAGCTCAAATGCAAAATATAGTTACTGTAAATACTGTACAAGCTTAAGAGTAGTCGAAAGACTACTCTATTTTATTTAGGAGGTTTTAAAATGAAAGGGATAGATGTATCAAATCATAATGGAACAATTGATTTTGAATCAGTAAAAAATAGTGGGGTTGAGGTTGTCATAATAAAGGCAACAGAGGGCGTAGACTTTGTAGATGATTTATTGGAACAACATTACAATGGAGCTAATGGAGTTATACCACATATAGGATTCTATCACTTCATGAGTGAAAAAACAGATCCTAGTCAGCAGGCAGAAGATTTTTATAATGCAATTAAAGGCAAAGCTTATGATGTTAAGCCATGTTTAGATATTGAGGTTAATAATTATGGTCGTTCAGCAGCTGAAATAACAGACAGGTGCTTAGAATTTATTAAAAGATTTAAAGAATTAAGTGGGCAAGACATTATTATATACACAGGGGGATATTTTGGTAGAGATAATTTAGACAGTAGAATAAAATGTTATGGTGGATGGATAGCACATTATGGAGTTGATTCTCCAATGGAAACTGGATTCCCTTTAATTGGCCACCAATATTCAGAAAGTGAGAGTGTTTCCGGTATTGACGGTAACGTGGATATGAATAATTTTTATGAAGGAATTTTTATGAATGGAAATATGGCAACACCGCGACCAGTAGTACAAGACAATTACGAATATGACGAGAGTGGAACTGCAAGTGTATGTGTAGATAAATTAAACGTTAGAACTTCTCCAAGCTTAAATGGGGAGATAGTAGCAACATATAACTATGGAGAAGAGTTTACTTATAACCATGTTGTTATAGCGGAAAATTACACTTGGGTCAGATATGTGGGATCAGCGAGTGGGCAATACAGATATGTTGCAGTTAAAAATCTCGCTGAAGATAAGAGGTATGCTAATTGCTATTAAATTAAATGATTAATATTTAGAGTAGGGAGTAAAAATATTTACTTTCTACTCCTATTTTATTTTAAGTTTTGCTTCAAGGAGTATTTTGAAGAAAATAAAGTATAATACTTTATTGGATGTTTATGTTATTATGTAGAAGAAGGGAGTGGTTAGAGTGAAAAGGAAAAATAAGATTATATTCTTTGGAATAATATCGGTGGGTATACTTTCCTTTATTATATATGGGTATGTAGATAATTATAGAATAGTAAAGTATTTTAATAGCAGATTTAATGAGTTTACTGTAGAGTCTGTAAGTGGTCTTGGAGAAAATAAGAAAATTAAAGTGAAAATAAATGGTGATAGAGGTTATCAAGAAGCTATGCTATTTACAAGTTTAGAAAATTATAATTTGAAGGAAAAAGGTATAAAAGAAATAATGTTTATAAAGGACACAGAAATATATGAAGTTGATGTAGATAATTTTAATAATGAATAGAAAATAATTAGTTAAGTATATTCAAATGATGTAAAAAATTAGTACAAGCATATAGCTCTTCAAATATAATTTTGGTGTGAACAAGATTAATTTTTACAGTTTCTTGAAGTGTGAACAACGTGAACATAATTTTTGACTTTGTTCACATACTTTGTTCACAGTCTAAATTAAGTCATATCAATGTTTTTCATAATGATGTGAACAATGTGAACAAAATAATACTATAAAGTAGTATTAGTATAAATAGGCATATACATATATACGCCCGTATGCCTAATACACGTATTATATTATATAAAGAAAATTCGTTCACATTGTACACACTATAGAATTGAAAATGATAAGGACTATGTTCTTTTCTTTCTTTTTGCTATATTTATAGAAATTGTTTTTACCTTTATGTGAATGTCGCTTCAGTACCAATGTCTGTCAATAATCCTTTTGATCTGTTTGTTGGCATTGTATATCTTTGATTCAAATATCTAAGCGCAGCACTTAATTCACCATCAGGTCCACCATACTGTGTAACTAAAAGTTTAGCCATGTTAAGGTCTGAACTTTTAAGATTTACTGGATGTTGTAGAGTTTTAACGTAATACCACATTATTATTTTCCTCCTTTACGACTTTCCCAAGGCCATGGGGTATTGATCCAAGCTTCGGGATTTTCAATATATGCTGAGCCAAAGTTTGATAATGGTCCATATTGTTGCTCATATTCACAAATAAGTTTCTCTAACTTGGAGGAAACAAACTTATAGTCTTCGGTAGCTTTTCTGTTTTCTGGAAAGTTGTCTAGATATAAATTTAAATCTACTGCAAAAAATAGTAATTTTCTAATTTTGCTTAAATATTCGTGAGGATTCATTATTATTTACACCCCCCAATATATTTAACTTCGCAATAAGGGCTGTAAAGGCTCTTAAATATTGTTCCGGCAGTAAACGCATCATTTATATTAAATAAGTCTTCATAAGGCTGGATACAGATGTTTGCTTTAGCATACATTTCAGGTTCAAATACTTTATAAGGTTCACAACAATTTTTTTTCATGCTAGGGCAAGCTATATTGCAAGAAATGTTGGAAGGATCGTCAATACAATCCTGACAGTTAATAGATTTGTCGTCTCTTTGATAGTACATAATCATATTTCCTTTCGTTTCATTCTTATACCTATAGAATCATATTATGTATAAATAAAAAGAAATGTGAAAAAAATTTGCTAATTATGGGAGAAAAGCAGGATTAATATTATAGAAGGAGGGTTTGTTACATAGATAGAAGGATACTCAGGGTTAACGGATAAGTATGATAAAATATAATATAAGATAATATTAATTAAATATAATATTAAAGATTTCATAATTTATGAGTTTTGAAATTTTTATTTTTTATTAGTAAAAGTAATTGATAATGTTAAAAATAATATTTAAGATGAAGTAACTCTTTTAAAATAAGGAGGATTTTATGAATATACTTACAAAAGAATTTTACGAAAGAGATACACTGACAGTAGCTAAAGAATTATTGGGGAAAATTTTAATCCATGAAGTTGATGGGAAAATAATTGCAGGAAAGATTGTTGAAACAGAAGGATATGTTGGAGCGTTAGATAAAGCAGCACATGTTTATGGAAATAAGCGTACAGCTAGAGTAATGCCGATGTATGGTCCAGGCGGAACTGTATATATATTCAATATTTATGGTATGTATTTATGTCTTAATGCAATTACAAAAGAAGAAGGAGAACCACAGGGAGTTCTTATCCGTGCTCTTGAACCCTTAATAGGGCTTGACTTTATAGCAAATCAAAGATGTAAAAAAAATTATAGTGAATTAACTAAAAAGGAAAAGCTTAATTTAACATCAGGCCCATCTAAGCTATGTATTGCTTTGGATATTACAAAAGAATTAAATAATACAACTTTCACTTCGGGAGAAATGTATATAGCTGAATTAGATGGGGAAGTTAAGAAGTTACTTGAAGCTCAGGAAGAGGAGTGCAAAGAAATAATAAAGAGCAAACGAATTGGAGTTGATTATGCGGAAGAAGCAAAGGATTTTTTATATAGATATTACTTTAAAGACAATCCATATGTTTCAAAGAAAGACAAAATAGAGATAAAAGTATAAGATGAAAAATTAAGGATTCCTAAGAGGGAATCTTTTTTAATTCTCTTTATATGATTTTAGATTTATCCTTCCAATGAAATCTTTTTCAACTTTATTTTAATTCTTAGGTAATAGGAATAAAACTTTAAAAATATAGTAGATTATTATGAAACTACAAATTTAGGACGTGGATTTATGGATGAAGATCTTTTAGGCCTTTTTATGTATTTAGATGAAGGTCTGGTTAAAAATTTATCATCTCTATTTTTAAGTGGATATATTGAGGTAAGAACAACAAGGCTAATTCAAGATAAGACTATAACTGGAAGAGCTGGCACAGATAGTCGTGAGCGAATTTTTGGTGAAGATAGATTTACTAAGGATGAGAAAGAGGGATATAAAACTAATAATTGTGTAAATGTTGAACAGACTGATAATGGGAATAGTACTTCGGCTGGAGTAGAGAATAGAAATTTTGTAAGAATGGAGGAAGAACTAAAAAAAATTTACACAACATTCTCATTTCACAGACAAATAATTAGTAGTTTAAATGATTCTAATGCTATAAAAAATTTTGATAATAAAACAATAAATGAAGGAGATTTATCAGAAGGAGATTACGTTCAGATAAGAGGAAAGTTAACTACAGAATCAGTTAACTCTTATTTAGATTCACTTCTTACAGTATTTAATTGCTTTGGTTGCGATTCATTAAATAAAATTATTAGCAATAAAAATAGTCAGATTATGAATTTTACTGCGATCAATTCGATTATTGGACATTTAAATGATATTTTAAATAAAAATTCTACAAAAGATATGATTTTAAATTGTGGAGATACGCCTGTAGTCATTAATGTTAATGAAAATTTTTTTATGAATAATAATGCATATATTTATGACAGAGTGGATTGTCCATGCACTGTATTTGGTAAAGTTATAAGTATAGCACCTAATGGGAAATGTATAAGCCTCCTTAGAAAGACAGCACAACATGAGTATTATGAAAACATTTTGAAGGGGTGTAGTCCATATTGTGACATGCTTGATTCAAATGGAATTATAATGCCTAAAATGCCAAGGCTTAAATGTGAGGGAGTTTCAGTTGTTGTGGTACCAATAAGTATTCGTATGTGAGTTTTAGTGACAGATTTATTTAAGAAACTGTCACTAAAACTAAAAAATTATTTGACAAATCTTAATTATTTATATAAAATTGATTTAAATTAATAAATGTAATGAAGAGGAAGAGTAATAATAGGAACTTTTTAGAGAGACTGCGTGTAGCTGAGAGTAGTTAGGTGATTATTATGAATGGAGCCTTGGAGCATAGTGTGAGTAAAGTAGGGCTAGTGCCAAGAAGGGTGGAACCGCGGAATTTTTTCGTCCCTTTGTTTGGTATGGCTTTTTTATTTTATAAAAATTTATTTATAGGAGTTGTTGTTATGAAATCTATTTTAACAGTAATTGGTAAAGATCAAGTTGGTATTATTGCAGGTATAAGTTGTGAGTTGCAAAAGTTTAATATTAATATATTAAATGTTACACAAACTATAATGGATGAATATTTTACAATGATTATGCTTTTAGATCAAACAAATGCAAATGCTAATATTGATCAAGTGAAAAACGCCTTAATAGAAAAGGGAAAAGAATTAAAAGTTGATGTAAAGATACAAAGAGAAGAAATATTTAATTCAATGCATTCACTATAAGAAGAAAAGGGGGCAAACAATGAATACAAATTTTACACCACAAAATGTATTAGAAACAATAAAGATGATTGAAGAAGAAAATTTAGATATTAGAACCATAACAATGGGAATATCTTTACTAGATTGTATAGATTCAGATGGGGATAAGGCAAGAGAGAAAATATATAATAAGATTATGACTTCAGCCAAAGATTTAGTTAAGGTTGGAAGAGAAATAGAAAATGAATTTGGAATTCCTATAGTAAATAAAAGAGTTTCTGTAACACCGATTTCTATTATTGGTGGAGCAACAAATGAAGAAAATTATGTAGAGTTTGCTAAAACTTTAGATAAGGCAGCAAATGAACTTGGAATAGATTTTATTGGTGGTTTTTCAGCACTCGTACATAAAGGATGCACAAAGGGAGACAAAATACTTATTAAGTCGATTCCTGAGGCATTGAAGGTTACTGAAAAAGTATGTTCTTCAGTAAATGTTGGATCTTCTAAATGTGGAATTAACATGAATGCTGTAAGAGATATGGGAGAAATAATAAAAGAAACAGCTGAGCTTACTAAAGATAAAAAGGGATTTGGTTGTGCAAAACTAGTGGTATTTGCTAATGCTGTTGAAGATAATCCATTTATGGCAGGCGCTTTTCATGGAGTAGGAGAAGCTGATATAGTAATAAATGTTGGAGTTAGTGGACCTGGAGTAGTTCAAAGAGCACTTGAAAAGGTTAAAGGAGAATCTTTTGATGTAGTTGCAGACACTATAAAAAATACTGCATTTAAGATAACTAGAATGGGTCAACTAGTAGCTAAGGAAGCTTCAAAAAGATTAGGGGTTCCATTTGGAATAGTGGATCTTTCTTTAGCACCAACTCCAGCTGTTGGAGATTCTGTAGCACATATATTGGAAGAAATTGGGCTTGAATGTGTAGGAACTCATGGAACAACTGCTGCATTAGCTTTATTAAATGATGCTGTTAAAAAGGGTGGAGTTATGGCATGTAGTCATGTTGGAGGATTAAGTGGTGCTTTTATTCCAGTATCTGAGGATGCAGGAATGATAGACGCTGTTATTAATGGGTCATTAAATTTAGAAAAGCTTGAAGCAATGACTGCAGTTTGTTCTGTTGGACTTGATATGATAGCTATTCCTGGAGATACAAAAGCTTCAACAATCTCAGCTATGATAGCTGATGAAGCAGCAATTGGGGTTATTAATAATAAGACAACAGCTGTTAGAATAATACCAGCACCAGGTTGTAAAGTTGGTGATATGGTGGAATTTGGAGGCCTTCTAGGAAGAGCACCAGTTATGAAAGTTAATGAAAATTCTTCTGAATTGTTTGCAGCAAGAGGTGGAAGGATTCCAGCACCAATACATTCATTTAAAAATTAAAAAAATAGGGAATGAGATTTCATTCCCTTTATTTTTTGAACTAAATGTATTATTTAAACATAAATAGTAAATAATGTTGGTAATGAGGTAGATATGGAGTATAATAATTGTGGGGTTCTAAAATGAGGGGGAGATTACAATTATAAGAAAATATTTAAGACCATTTATAGAGAAAAATAAAATAAAGTGTGTAACATATTGTTTATCATTAGTAATATCATTCATTTTAGGGTTTTGCGCATCGAAACTTAGTGAGGAAGGCTGGGTTATTAAAGGGGGAGTAAATTTAGTAACATTATTTGCATTACTATCAATTACAGTATCTATATTTTATTCTTTTACTTATGATTATATAGATAATTTAAATGTTAATCTGAAAAAATACAAATATTTATTCATTAACATAGATTTCTTCATATTTATTTATTATTATAGAATAAACTACGAAAATATTATAAATTCTATAGATAATACTCCAAAATGGATTTCTAAAACAGCGTTTGTGTTTTTACTTTATTTTTCCATATACTTAGTTATTAATTTTATAGTTATTGGAACAGTATCAAAAAGTATAAAGATGTTAAAGATAAGTGCAAACTCCTTTGAAGTGGAATTTCAAGATAAGATTAAAATTATAGAAGGACTTAATGATATTTCGTCATTAACAAGTAGCATTACCATTAGTAATGCAAAGTTAATAGATGCTATGGAAAATATCGTAAGAACTAGGTTTTATGATATTGATCTAAGTAAGGAATATGATTTAGATATATTTTTTGACTTCTATTCTGAAATTGTTACAACATTATTTTCAGAAACTATGGAAAATGTTAATGCAAGAGTGGTATCAAAAAGGGATGAAAATGAATTGAAATCTATTGTAGATGAGGTTGATTGTAGTATAATAGTAAAAGCTAATACTTTTGATAAAATTATTTCAGATCATATTGTAAGATTGAGTAATTATTTATTTGTTCCAGTTTCAATTGATTTAATTGAGACGAATGCTATAGTTATTATATCCTTTGATAAGGAGGAAAATTGTATTACTTATTTTGGGAACATAATTTATGCATTAATAAAATATACTGATACAGTAATCACAAATGTGCTAAGTGATAAAGCCTTGCAAGAACTAGATGAATACATGAGCAATTTATAGGAAAGGAGATAGTTAGATGAGTTCTAAAGTTACGTTGGGTAGAAAATATAAGAACATTTCTAAAATTCTTAGAAATGAGAATCAAAAGGAAGTAATTGATGTTCCTCAAATATCTATCACTGAAATTTTAAAGGATACTTCTAGAAAAGAAGCGATTAGCAATAATGATAGATTTGATAGAATAAAAAAAGAAATACTTACAGGTACTAAGTAACTTTTTTAGAGATTTATAATATTATAAATGAGAAATAGTTATTTAGGAGTAGGTCTTGGTTAAAATAAAGATAAAGAATAGATATAATAAAAAATTTGAACCTCTTAAGGTTAAATTGGCAGAACTAAACTTATATAAAGAGGTTTGTAGGCATATACAAATAAAGAATAAAAATAAATAACTACATATATTATAGAACCTCTAAGATTAAATTAATTTATACTTAGAGGTTTAATACTTTTTTTATACTTTTGCATATGTTATACTTTCATTAATCTTAATTAATAGGAGGAAAAGCATATGACAAAGATGATTTCTTGGAATGTAAATGGACTTAGAGCTGCTGTTACAAAGGGTTTTGTAGAGATTTTTAATTCTATAGATGCAGATATATTTTGTTTGCAAGAAACAAAATTACAAGAAGGTCAGATAGAATTGGATTTACCTGGGTATTATAAGTACTGGAACTATGCTGAAAAAAAAGGGTACTCAGGAACAGCTATTTTTACTAAAAATGAACCTATAGGTGTAACTTTAGGCATTGGAATAGAAGAGCATGATAAAGAAGGAAGAGTAATAACATTAGAGTTTAAGGATTACTATGTAGTTACAGTATATACTCCAAATTCGCAAAATGAACTAGCAAGACTTTCTTATAGAATGACTTGGGAAGATGATTTTTGTAATTATCTAAAAAAGCTAGAAAAAAATAAGCCTGTTATAGTATGTGGAGACTTGAATGTTGCACATAAAGAAATAGATTTAAAAAATCCTAAAAATAATAGAAAAAATGCGGGCTTTACTGATGAAGAACGACAGAAGTTTACGGAACTTATTAATAAAGGATTTATTGATACCTTTAGATATTTCTATCCTGATAAAGAGGGCATTTATTCTTGGTGGTCATATAGATTTAATGCTAGAAAGAATAATGCAGGGTGGAGAATTGATTATTTTCTTGCTTCGAGTGCATTAAAAGATAGATTAGTAGATGCAAAAATACATACTGATATTTTAGGTTCTGATCATTGCCCAGTCGAATTAATAATTAAATAGACTTTTAATACTAGATAATGATATAATTTAATGCGTGAATTCATTTAGATAGGAGTGGAGAACAATTAGTATATTGATTTGTTTATTCATATTTGGCTTTTTTATATTTGAAGCATCCTTATTAATTAGAGCAATAAATAAGAAAATTAAGAAGAGAGTACCTCTTCATTTAATAGGAACAATAGCCACATTGTTGTTATTTGTATTTATAATTCAAGTTACTTTGGGAGTTGAATTGAATTCAAATAAATTTATAACATTTACAACAGCAGTTTCGGTAATGTTTTATATTATTTATGGAATTGATTCATTATTTGTAGTAAAAAGTAAATAAGTTTAAATAAAGTGTACTCCTTTTAATAATGTTAAAATGGGTACATTTTATTATTTTACTGAAATTAGAGGTGACGTAATGATTAAGATTAAATTAGAGAAAAACAAAAGAGATGAATTTATAGCAAAATTAAGAGTAGAAAATGAACTTATAGATAAGTATAAAATATTAAAAAGAGTAGTGTTAGAAAGCAGAGAGATATCTGGAAAATATAATTACAAGGTACCAGTTAGGTTCTTGCCAATAATATTAAATAATATTCCAGTTGAAATTATAAATTTAGATTTAGATTCTATATGTAGCTATCTAGAATTTTCTGACGATTATGATGATAAATATTACTATGCTACAGAAGCTAATGCGAAATATATGAGAAAATGGAGAGAAGAAGGATGTCCTACAATATATAAGGTAAATATAGATAAGGATACAGTAAAAATAACAAAAGAGGTTGCTTTTAAGAGGATTACAAAAGTTATTGAATAATAAAATTTTTTGTAAATAAGTGCAATGGGGTGGGATTATGGAGAAAACTACTTACAAAATTGGTTATCAACATATTAAAGGGGGATGGGTAATTTACTTAGGCATAGTTGGAATTATAAGTTTTTTTATAAATAAATATTTTGCTATAATTTTGTTAATGCTCTCCTTACTATTTTTTTTGATTTATAAGAAAAGTTCTTATAATAAATCAGCAATTTGCTTTAATAAGGCAATAAGGCTTGTGAAAAATGGAGATATTAAAAATTCAAAACATCTATTAATTAATGCTATTAAATTTAATAAGTATAATAGAGAGGCATATTTTTTCTTAGGATGTCTATTTTTTGATGAGGAAGATTATACAAATGCTCTAGAGTACCTAAAAAGAGGAGGCGCTGATGAAGTTAATGATTCCAGTCTAGCCTTTGTTCTTGGAAGATGTTATTATCATATAGAAAACTACAATAAGTCAGTAGAGTATTTAGAGAGTGTAACTTATGATACTAATTCTAGACTTGAAAGAGAGAGAATATATACTTTAGGTAAGGCTTACTTAGAGTTAGAGAAATATTATGAAGCATATGAGCTTTTTGAGGGATTAGAAAAACCTAAAGGAGAACTTAGAGGTGAAACATTAGAATATTATTATTTCCTAGGCGTAGCATGTTATCATTTAGATAAAATTGCAGAGGCAAAAAAGTATATACTTATGGTAAGCAAGGTTAACAGAGATTACAAAAATGTTGATCTTTATGCAAAGAACTTGTAGTTTGAAATTAAATAAAAATAGAGGTTTTATATATTAGAAGGAGTATTAATATGAATTTAATTACATTAGAGAATATAAGTAAGAGTTACAGTGAAAAAATATTATTAAAAAATATTTCTCTTGGAATAAATGATGGAGACAAGATTGGAATTATAGGAATAAATGGGGCAGGAAAATCAACTTTATTAAAGATAGTTGCTGGAAAAGATGAATTTTATGAAGGTGATTTAATTAAAAATAAAAATGCTAGAATTGAATATTTATCACAAAATCCAGATTTTAAAGAAGATGCAACGGTAATAGAGCAGATTTTTAGAGGGGATACTAAAGAACTTAAGCTATTAATGGAATATGAAAAAATTATAGAAAAACTCCACAATACTAATTCTGATGCATTAAATGATAGATTGCTAAAACTTCAGGTAGAAATAGATAGTCTTAACCTTTGGGATTTAGAAAGTGAAGCTAAAAGTATATTAAATAAGTTAGGAATTACAAACTATGAGGAAAGGATGAAAAACTTATCTGGTGGACAAAAAAAGAGAGTTGCATTAGCATCGGCACTTATAACTCCATGCGATCTACTTATTTTAGACGAGCCAACTAACCATTTAGATTCAGACTCAATTGAATGGCTTGAAGAATATTTAAATTCAAGAAAAGGTGCTCTTTTAATGATTACTCATGACAGATATTTTTTAGATAGAGTAGCAAATAGAATAATTGAGCTTGATAGAGGAAATTTATATAGTTATGAGGGAAATTATACAAGTTTCTTGGAAAAGAAAATGGAAAGAGTAGAGAGAGAAGAATCAGAAGAACAAAAAAGGCAATCATTAATTAGGAAAGAATTAAAGTGGGTTAAAAGGGGAGCAAAAGCAAGATCCACAAAACAAAGAGCTAGATTGCAGAGGTTTGACGAATTAGTTAGTAGAGAGTATATTAAACAAGCAACTGATGTTGAGATGTCTTTTGTGGGAACAAGATTAGGAAAAAAGATTATTGAGATAAATGGATTAAATAAATCTTTTGACGATAGACTACTAATTAAAGATTTTAATTATATTTTTACAAAAGAAGATAGAATAGGTGTTGTTGGTCCTAATGGTGCAGGAAAATCTACACTTATCAATTTAATAAGAGGTAACATTAAGAGCGATAGCGGTGAAATAGTAATAGGTGAAACAGTAAAGATAGGATGTTTTGCTCAAGATGATAGAGAAATGGATATGAATATGAGAGTCATAGATTATGTCCGAGAAGGTGGAGAGTATATACCTGTTGCTGATGGTAGTAAGATAACAGCCTCTACCATGTGTGAGAGGTTTTTGTTTGATGGTACGATGCAATATACAAAGATAGAAAAATTATCTGGTGGAGAAAGAAGAAGACTTTATTTGCTAAGAGTATTGATGGAAGCACCAAACGTACTATTACTTGATGAACCTACTAACGATTTAGATATAAACACTCTAAATATTTTAGAAGACTTTTTAGATAAATTCATTGGAGTTGTAGTTGTAGTTTCTCATGATAGATACTTTTTAGATAGGGTATGTAATAAGATTTTTGCTTATAGAGACAAAGGAAGTATAAAGGTATATAATGGTAACTATAGTGATTATCAAATTACAATTGAAATAGAAAAAGGCAGAATTGAACCTGAAGATAAGAAAGATAAAAAAGCAGTAACTAGCAGAACTAAAGAAAGAGATAATAGACCTAAATTTTCATTTAAAGAAACAAAGGAATATGAAGAAATTCCGGAAGTTATTGAAAAACTTGAAAACAGAATTTCTAATATAGAAGAAGAAATGGTTAAAAATTCTTCATCTTATGGAAAGCTACAAGAGCTAATGGAAGAAAAGGAAAAGTTAGAGGAAGAATTAATGGGAAAATATGAGAGATATGATTATTTAGAAGATCTAGCAAAGCAAATAGAAGCTTATAAGAATAACAAGTAGAAAAAGGTGATGAAGTGGAAGTGCATATAACCATAAAAGGGAAAAAGGAACCTTTATTATTTAAAGGAGATAGAATAGACGTATTAGATTTTGAAATGCAAGGCTTAAAATATAAACAAATAAGATTTTTTAGAAAAGGATTTTCAAAATCCGAATATATACAAGAAAACTTAATAACCAAAATAAAAGAGATAAATAAGTAATTAACATAATTTATATGTACTATTACGTATAATTTTACATATACATATAATAAAAAGATACAAACAGCGTATTTATGAAATAAAGTATCTTGAAAAAGACACCTACAGCTTTGCTTATGTAAGGTGTCTTGTTTATTTTCTAGGACAAAGGAGGGAATACCTTGAGTTTTGAATTTTTTAATTCTTTAAAAAAAGATATATTTTATTCAGAAGAAGAGTTGTATGAAGATCTTGAAGAATATTCACTTGTTGAAGATGTCCAAAATGATAGCTTGCTAAATTTTTATGCAAAGGCAGGTTTTCTAAGAGGAGAAAAAGAGGAAAAAATAATTAATTTATTTATGGATGCATATGATGAAGATCCTATATCCTCCATGAAATTACTGTTTTACGTTAGAGATAAAGAGAAAGGTTTGGGAGAAAGAAGAGTCTTTAGAATTATTTTAAACCATCTTGGGAGAATTAATAGTTCATACTTAGCTGCCAATATAAATCTTATTCCGATTTATGGTAGATGGGATGATTTATATAGCTTGTTTGATACCAATCTTCAAGGGAGGGCTATTAGCTTAATCCGTAAACAAATAGGTATTGATTTAAAATCAGAAAATCCATCTACACTGAGTAAATGGTTAAAATCAGAAAATTCTTCATCTGAGGAATCAAAGGAATTAGCGAAGAAAACAAGATTAGCTTTAGATTTGACTTCAAAGGAATATAGAGTATTACTTTCTCATCTTAGAAAAAGAATTAAACCAGTAGAAACTATTATAAGTAGAGGGAACTGGAATAAAGTTAAATATGGCGAATTAAGTTCAGGTGCTATGCATAAGTATAGCAAAGCTTTTTTTAAACACGATAAAGAAAGATATATGGATTATTTAGATATATTAAAAAGTCAAAAGATAAAAAAAGATGAAGTTTTAAGTTTCGGACATATATATCCATATAATATAGTTAAAAGTATAATTGAAGATTCAAGCAATGAGGAAAATTATTATCGGGAGATGTGGGAAAAAGTATTAAGCAACTTTAATTGCAAATACGGAGATACTATAGTATGTTTAGGAATGTCAGAAAAAAGTATTAATAAACTTTACAAGCCATCAATCTTCTATGGGGGGATTGGAACTGCATTATATTTATTAGATAAAAATAGAGGTAAATATAAAGATTACATTATTACTATGAATCCAAAGCCAAATTTGGTGAAAATAAGAACAGAAGTTTTGGGAGAGAGAATTGAAGAAATTACTAAAAAGTCAGTGACTGATGAGGTGAATGTAGAATCAGTTTTAGATATAGTTTTATTTGCGGCTATAAAAAATAGTATTAATCAAAATTCAATACCAAATAGAATTCTATTTATTCTAGAAGATAAGTGCAAAATTTCTTTTAGCGAAGAAAGACATTCTAATCACAAAGATTATTTTTTTGATGATAAAGATTATAATAGAATTAAGGAAAAGTGGGATAAAAGTGGATATCGAATACCAGACCTTTGTTTTTGGAGAATTGATGGTTATAAGGAAAATAGTAAAGTAATAGTTGATAGTAATGGCTTCCAGTATGCATTTGGTTATTCTAATGAGATATTTAAGTTTATTATAAAAGGAGAGAACTTATCTTCTACTAGTCTAGTTGATGAAGTGTTATCAAATATTAGATATAGTAAGATATGTAGTGATATATAAAAAATGCTGAAATAACTTCAGCATTTTTTTATATATTATCTTTAGTTGTGAAAATATTTATCTTGATTTTATGGACATAAATGGTAATAAGATGTATTCTGTTTTAGAGAAATAAATTTTAAATGAACAGATATGATAAATAAATTAGAGAGGAGAATATGGTGTGATTTGGACAATAAAAAAAGGATATTATAGGTTAAATCAAGCTGTTTTTAGAGCTGTTCTAAAAAGAATAAAATATAAGGAACAAAAGATAGTTTCAGGAGAAGGAAGTATTAATAAGCTGCCAGAGTTAATTAAAGAAACTGGAATAAACAATGTTTTAATTGTAACTGGTAAGATAATAATGAGTCTTGGATTAGTAGATGAGTTAATTGAGGGCTTAAAGAAAAATGACATAAAATATACTGTTTTTAATAATGTTCAAGCAAATCCAACTGTAGAAAATATCGAAGAAGGATTAAAATATTATGAAGAAAATAGTTGCCAAGCTATAATTGCCTTTGGAGGAGGGTCTCCAATGGATTGTGCTAAAATTATAGGGGTAAGAGCTACAAATAAGAATTTACAAGTTAAGGAACTTAAAGGACTTTTAAAGATTAAAAATTCTATGCCACCATTTTTTGCAGTACCAACTACAGCAGGAACTGGATCTGAAAGTACAGTTGCAGCAGTAGTTACAGATTCAGTTGATCATGAAAAGTACGCTATAGGAGATCCAAAACTTATGCCAGAATGTGCAGTTCTAGATCCTAAATTAACTATTGCATTGCCAAAGCATGTTACTGCAGCAACAGGGGTAGATGCATTAACCCATGCAATAGAAGCTTTTGTAGGAAATGATGGCACACCATTTACAGATGAACATGCCTTAAAGGCTATTAAAATGATTTTTGAAAATTTAGAACTTGTATATAATGATGGCAGTAACATAGATGGACGTAATAGCATGCTTTTAGCATCAAATTATGCAGGTTTAGCATTTACAAGAGCATATGTAGGTTATGTTCATGCAATAGCACATGCCTTGGGAGGATTATATGGTGTATCTCATGGATTAGCTAATGCAATTGTACTTCCATATGTATTAGAATTTTATGATGAATCAGTTTATAGCAAGTTAGCGAAGATTGCTACATATGTAGGTATAGAAGGAAAATCAGAAAAAGATTTGGCTGTAAAGGTAGTTGAAAGAATTAAGGAAATGAATAGAAATATGGATATACCTACAAAGGTAAAGAAATTACAAAAAAAGGATTTTCATATTATTGCAAAGAGAGTTATGAAGGAAGCTAATCCAGCATATCCTGTCCCTAAAATTATGAATGAAGATGAGTGTAAAGATATATTAAGAAAACTTATGGCTTAGAATAAAAACGCAGGAAAGACTAAAAAACTTTCCTGCGTTTTTTACATTAGACTATTTATAAAATATATATGATTTATTAGGCTTATTTTAAAAGTTAGGTTATAATGATTATTAGAATAAACAGAGAAATAGGAGATAAGAAATGAGTAAAATATTAGTACTAGCTGAAAAACCTTCAGTTGGGAGAGATTTAGCAAAGGTTTTGAAATGTAATAATAATAAAGGAAGTTATATAGAAGGAAGCAAGTATATAGTAACTTGGGCATTAGGGCATTTAGTTGGTCTTATGGATCCAGAAGGTTATGGAGATAAATATAAAACTTGGAGTATTGAGACACTTCCAATGCTACCTAAGTATATGAAGCTTAGCATATTAAAAAAAACAGGAAAGCAGTTTGCTTCAGTTAAAAAACAACTTTTAAGAGATGATGTAAGTGAAATAGTTATAGCTACAGATGCAGGGCGTGAGGGAGAACTTGTAGCAAGATGGATAATTGAAAAGGCAGGAGTTAAAAAGCCCCTTAAAAGACTTTGGATATCATCACAAACAAACAAAGCTATTTTAGATGGATTTAATAATTTAAAAGACGCAAAAGCATATGAAAATCTTTATAGAGCAGCAGTATGTAGAGCAGAAGCTGACTGGCTTGTTGGATTAAATGTAACAAGAGCCTTGACTTGCAAATATAATGCTCAATTATCAGCTGGACGTGTACAGTCACCAACTTTAGCTATGATAGTTAATAGAGAAGAAGAGATTAAAAACTTTAAGCCAGTAGATTATTATACAATTAATGCAAAAGGAAATGGATTTACTTTAAATTGGATAAATGATAAGGGAAATTCATCTATATTTAAAGAAGACTTTGCAAATTCAGTTGTAGCTAAGACAAAAGGAGGAGTAGGAGAAGTAATAGATGTAAATAAAACAACTAAGAAAAAGTATTCTCCAGCTCTTTATGATTTAACAGAACTACAAAGGGATGCTAATAAAATATGGGGATATTCTGCAAAACAAACATTAAACATAATGCAAAGACTATATGAAAATCATAAGGTATTAACTTATCCAAGAACTGATTCAAGATATGTTACTACAGATATAGTAGCTACTATTCCTGATAGATTAAAAGCTGTTGGAACTGGGGAATATAGAGCTATTACAGAAGGCTTATTGAAATCAGGAGTAAAGGCTAATAAGAGTTTTGTTGATAACAGTAAGGTAAGTGATCACCACGCTATTATTCCAACAGAAGAAAAGGGAAGTTTAGCAAATTTAAGTAGCGAAGAAAAACATATTTATAATCTTGTAATTAAGAGATTTTTAAGCGTATTACTACCACCTTATGAATATGAACAAACTACTATAAAGGTATCTATTAATGGAGAAAACTTTATAGCTAAAGGAAACATTACTAAGAGTAAGGGCTGGAAGAAGCTTTATGAAAAAGATTCTTTTGATGAGGAAGAACAAAATCAAGAGCTACCTGAGATTAAAAAGGGAGATAAGATTCAAATAGCTGGAGTAAATCTAGTTAAAAAGCAAACTACACCACCAGCAAGATTTAATGAAGCTACACTTTTATCAGCTATGGAAAATCCTCATAAATATATGCAGGTTGAAAAGGAAGCGGCTAAAACTTTAGGAGAAACAGGGGGCCTTGGAACAGTTGCAACACGTGCCGATATTATAGAAAAACTGTTTAATTCCTTTGTTATAGAGAAGAGAGGTAAGGAAATAGTTCCAACTTCAAAGGGAAAACAACTTATAGATCTTGTACCAACAGATTTAAAATCGCCTCTTTTAACTGCTAAGTGGGAAAAAGAACTTGATGATATAGCTAAGGGAAAAGCAAATTCAAAAGCATTTGTTGATAATATGAAGGGATATGCTACTAAACTTGTTACTGATGTTAAAGGAGGAACTTCTAAGTTCCATCATGACAATCAAACAGGTAGAAAGTGTCCTAACTGTGGTAAGTACTTACTTGAAGTAAAGGGTAAGAATGGAACAATGTATGTATGCCAAGATAGAGAATGTGGATATAGAGAAAATGTTGCAAGACTTACTAACGCTAGATGTCCTGAGTGTAAGAAGAAATTAGAGCTTAGAGGACAAGGGGAAGGTAAAATCTACGTTTGTCCAGGAACTAACTGTAACTTTAGAGAAAAGGCTAGCCAATTCGAAAAGAGATTTGATAAGACTGGTAAGGTAGATAAGAGGCAAGTTAATAATTATATGAAGAAACTTAAGAAGGAAGCAGAACAAGCGGAAGAAAGTCCATTTGCTGCACTTCTTGGTGGATTAAAATTTGATGATAAATAGTAGTAATAAGTAAATTATGATTTAATTAAATTGTTAAACAAAAGAAAGACAAAAATATAACTGGAAATGAAATTTCCAGTTATATTTTTATCTAATATTCAATTTACAATAGTTATTCTATATTCTCAAGAAATATCATAACTGCTGATTGTTGCTGAATTCTAGTAGTAAATTAAAAAAACAAGTTTGAATTATTTGTGATAATTTTACTTAGCTCAATTGAAAGTTCATTAAGTGAACTTTCAATTTCACCACGGCACCATACTTGAAATATATTAATTATACCACCAGTAAAGAAATGCGCTTGTATAAGAAATTCAGGCGTTTTCTTTATGTGCTTTTGGATGTCACTATCATTTTCCATATAATTTACAAATATATTCTTGAGTTTTACAAGGAATTGTTCAGAACCATTTGAATTGATCAGAATTTTATAGAAATCTAAATCATCTTCTAGCCACTTTGAAATCTTTAAAAGAAGTGGCAGAGGATTTTGAAAAAAATTCTTATAGTGTGATTCGCCCAAGAATTCCAACAATTTTTCTATAATATCATTTTCAATTTGCTCAATAACTGCTCGTGTATCTTGATAGTGGGCATAAAAAGTTCCACGATTAATATAAGCACGGGTAACAATATCTGTAACTGTAATCTTTTCTAAATTTTTTTCTTGCATCAAATCAACAAATGCTTGACGAATTAATCGCCGTGATCTTATGGCACTTTTATATTCTGCTTTTCCACCCATATGTATGCTCCTCAAAAAAAGTTTCTAAAATCCAACAGATTAAATCAGATATGTCCAATTTTGAATATATCTAGAGAATCTGATGGTTGTTTCATATATTTAAGCCCATTATAATATAATTACAAACAAAGTTCAACATGTGTTTTATTTTGATAAAGTATATAATATTAAAAGAATGTTAAAATAGGAAATTATAAATATTTAAAATATGTTAAGAAAGGAAGGATACAATGTCTAAAATCATATTTTTTGCTCAACCAACTATGGGACATACAAATGCAATGTTAAGTATTGCGGTAAGATTAAAAGAACTTGGACATGATGTTTCGTTTGTGGTTCCTACTGTAGAGAGAGTTTCTAAAAAAGTAATTGATAGGTTCCCAGAGTTTGTTAAAACTGCCTTGTCAGTACCTGAAAAGGTGAAAGTAAACGAAATTAACTACATTAGTATAGATATGCCTAATAAATTATGTTTTAAATATATGCTATTGCCTTTGGCTAAAGGCTTTACAGAAACTCAATATGCTATGAATGTATTTTCAGATTGTTTATATAAATATTCTAAACTAATTGAAGATATTGTCTTAAAGGAAAAACCGGATGTGATAGTGAATGATTTTTTCTTTTTGCCTCCATATATTGTTGCAGAAAAATACACTATTCCCTGTATAACTATATATCATAGTGGATTACCCTTTAGCGGAGATGGCATACCACCATTTGGAAGTGGATTAGATATAAATGGACAATGGGGATGGAAAGGAAAACTATATCATAATCTTTCAAGAAATACTAATAAATTAGTAACAAAAAGATATGTCAAAGCTTGTAAAAGAATGGGCATTTCAGATATTAGAGAAGTTGATTGGAGTAAACCATATTCAAAATGGCTAAATTTATTACTTACAGTAAAAGAAGTTGAAGCACCAAGAGAATTAAATAATAGTACAATTTTTGTAGGGCCATGCGTTTCGTGTAAACGAGTAGATCTAATAGAAAAATTTCCTTTTGAAGTTTTGAGAGATGATGTTTCAAAAATATATGTATCTCTGGGAACGGTATTTAATAATAAACCTGAAGTTTTCAAAAAAATCTTGAATGGAATTGAAAAAGAGAATTTTCAAGTTATAGTTAGTGCTGGAGGATCTTATGACAAACTAATGAAATGTGGATTTGGTGATAATATATTGATATTTAAAAGAGTGCCTCAACTTGAAATTTTAAAAAAGGTTGATCTTGTTATTAGTCATGGTGGAAATAATACAATAAATGAAACTTTGGCAGCTGGAAAACCAATTGTTGTGATACCTATAGGTGGTGAACAGGGAGACAATGCTAGTAAAATTGAGTATTTAAAGGTTGCTAAGAAAATAAATATTTCAAATTTTAGTAGTAATGAAGTATTAGAAAAAGTGAAAAGTATCCTTGATGATCCTATATATAAGGAAAATGCTGATAGGATTAGAGAAATCATAAGTAAAACGGATGGAGTTAATACTTCTGTTGAATTAATAAATTGGGTAGCTGAAAACGGAAAGACTATACTTATTTAAAAGGTTACTTAATTAATTAATATAAGAAAGGGTTGAAATAAATATGAAAGTGAAAAAAGCAGTAATTCCTGCAGCTGGACTAGGTACAAGATTTTTATCAGCTACAAAAGCACAGCCAAAGGAAATGTTACCTATAGTAGATAAACCAACAATTCAATATATAGTAGAGGAAGCTGTTGCTTCTGGTATAGAAGAAATATTGATAATTACAGGAAGGAATAAAAGAGCCATAGAAGATCATTTTGATAAATCAGTAGAATTGGAAGATGAACTTGAAAGTAAGGATAAAGAAGAATTACTTGAATTAGTACAAAATATAAGTAATTTAGTTAACATATATTATATACGCCAAAAAGAACCTAAGGGATTAGGTCATGCAGTAAGCCTTGCAAAAACCTTTGTTGGTGATGAAACTTTTGCAGTAATGCTTGGTGATGATATAGTGGATAGTGAGGTTCCTTGTCTTAAGCAGCTAATAAATTGTTATGATGAATATAAAACTACAATATTAGGAGTACAACCAGTTTTTGAATCCGAGGTGGAAAAGTACGGTATAATAGACGGTGTTGAAGTTGAAAAGGATGTTTATAAGGTTAAAGATATGATAGAAAAGCCTAGGATTGAAGAAGCACCAACTAATATAGCTGTTTTAGGAAGATATATAATAACACCTAATATATTTGATGTACTTGAAAAAGTTGAGCCTGGAAGGGGTGGGGAAATACAATTAACTGACGCAGTAAAAGAAATTGCAAGAAAAGAAGCTGTATATGCCCACTCTTTTGAGGGGATAAGATATGATGTTGGAGACAAGTTTGGATTTTTACAAGCTAATATAGATTATGCATTAAAGAGAGCAGATTTAAGAGAAAAACTTATACCATACATTTCAAGTATTCAATAAATTGCAAGGCATTCCTAGAGCGTAATCATTAATTGAGTACGCTCTTTTAAATTGTATATCAGTATGGTACTTGCTTTTACATAGGGAAATCTAAAGGATATGTACCTAAAGATGCTATAACAAAGTCAAAAAGAAATATAAACTAAAAACGCAGATAATCTAGTATATAATACAATAAATACATATATTTGATTTTATTTTTTAATATAAAAATTTAAACAGAAAACTATTTGTTAATTTTTTGGGGAGAAAATGAGTGAAAATTATCAAAATATTAATTACTCACCTTAAATAATCTGAAAATGAAAAAAAATATGTCATTTTGTTGTATTTTTATAATTTTTAGTGCAATATATAATATGTTGTTAATTATAATAGTGTATAAAGAAATTTTCTTGGGGTATGGAAGTTATAACGTTTTTAGGAGGGCATTATGAATATTTTTAAGAAAAAATCCGTAGATCAAGTTTTGAAAGATGCCAATAAGACAGCTTTAAAGAAAAATCTTAAAGCTAAAGATATAGCTGCTTTTGGTATAGGTGCAGTGGTAGGAGTGGGAATTTTTGTTGCAACGGGAGAAGGTGCACACTTAGCAGGGCCTGCAGTAATTATTTCATTTATCATAGCTGGTATAGTTGCTTGCCTTTGTGCATTAAATTATTGTGAACTTTCAACTATGTTTCCAGTAGCAGGAAGTACATATTCTTATTCCTATATTGTGTTTGGAGAAATAATTGCAATGATAATTGGATGGTGTCTCACTGCAGAATATTTAGTTGCTTGTAGTGCTGTAGCATCTGGATGGTCAGGGACATTTGTTGGTATATTAAAATCAATGGGAATAACATTACCTGCAACTTTTATTGCATCACCAAGTAAAGGTGGAATAGTTGATTTGCCTGCTGTTTTAATTATTGCAGTAATAACTTATATTTTATTTTATGGCATGAAGGAAAGTGCAAGGGTAAATAACCTAATAGTAGGTATAAAAATAGCTATTATTATTATATTTGTAGCCCTTGGGGTAGGACATATAGATACAGCTAATTATCAACCTTTTGCTCCATTTGGATTTGGTGGAATCTTTGCAGCAACAGCTACTATTTTCTTTTCTTTTATAGGTTTTGATGCGATATCAACAGCAGCAGAAGAAGCTGAAAATCCTAAAAGAGATATTCCTTTAGGGCTTATTATTTGTCTAATAGCTGTTACGATACTTTATGTTGCTGTTGCTTTTGTACTTACAGGAATGGTACCATTCAAAGAAATAATTTCTGAAAATGCTGTACCAGGGGCTTTAGCAAGTGTAGGTATTAATTGGGGTGCAGCATTAGTTGGAACAGGAGCTATACTTGGAATGATCTCTACTATGATGGTAGTACTTTATGGTCAAGTTAGAGTGTTTATGGTTATGTCAAGAGATGGACTTTTGCCAAAAATATTTTCAAAGGTACATCCTACACATAAAACGCCATATGTTTCAACAATTATAACTGGTAGTATAGCAGCAGTAATAGCTGGATTTTTGCCATTAGATTTCATTGTGCAATTTTTAAGCATAGGAACATTAATAAGCTTTATAGTTGTATCATTAGCTGTTATAGTACTTAGAATTACTATGCCAAATTTCAAAAGAATGTTTAAAGCTCCTGGAGTTCCATTTACTCCAGCAATAGCAATAATATGTTGTTTAGTATTATTGAGTAGATTACATATAAAAACTTGGATAGGATTTCTAGTTTGGCTTTTCATAGGACTTTTAATGTATTATTTTTATGGAAGAAAGCATAGCTTGCTACAACATGAAGAAAACAGAGAAGAGTAATGGAAATTTTAGTAATAAGTAAAAGCAAATCTTAAAATGAAAAGTATATCTTGTTATGATGAGTAACAAAATATACTTTTTTATTATATAAATGGTCTTTTATATAGATTAAATTATTTAGGTCTATGGAATATCATGACCTAATGAAGCAACATAAATTTCAAACCATTGTTCTTTTGTTAATTTGATTTTTGTAGCATTAACGGCAGAATGTATACGGTTTAAATTGCTGGAGCCAACAATTGGAATCATCTTGGCAGGATGATTTAGAAGCCAGGCATATGCAATTTCATCAATTGAACTCGCAGAAGTCTCCCATTTTACCTTTTCTAATACTTTTCTAATATTTAATGTTTTAGTATCTTCATTAGTAAATAATGTGCCGCCAGCAAGTGGAGACCATACCATTGGAGAAATTCTTTTTTCTAGCATTAAGTCAATAGTGCCGTTTTTAAATTGTTCTAAGTTTAAGATTGAAGCTTCAATTTGGTTGGTGACCAAAGGAAAATCTAAATAGGAACTTAGTAAGTTGAATTGTGATGGGAGAAAGTTAGAAACACCAAAATTTAAGACTTTCCCATCTTTTTTTAACTTGGTAAATGCCTCAGAAACTTCTGAAGGATCCATTAACGGATCAGGCCTATGTATTAATAATAAATCAATATAGTCTGTATTAAAGTTTTTAAGAGAATTGTTAACAGAATTAATTATATGACTGCTGCTAGTGTTATAAATATGTGCCTTGTAATTTGGTCTTTTTTCACATGGAAAGACTATGCCACATTTGGTTACTAATTGAATTTCTTTTCTAAGTGATGGTTTTAGTGAAAGGGCTTCTCCAAACTTTTCTTCACAGGTAAAAGCGCCATATATATCAGCATGATCCATAGTAGTAATACCTAGAGAAACTACCTCTTCTATTAATTTTAAAAGTTCTTCTTTTGATAAATTCCATTGATCCAATCTCCAGTATCCATGTACGATTTTGGACATAGATAGAGATTCGTTTAATTTAACGTTCATCATAAACAATCATCTCCTACTAAAAGTCATAAATATAATTATAGTTTAAGCTATTATATCATTTACAAAACTTATTTGTAATGATTTATCTACTTGGTATTGAAATTATTTTGGTAATATTTTAAATAGCAAAGTTAAGTATATTCTTGTATGGTAGTATTCTTAAGAATATGCTGATTTAATGCTGGTTTGCATAGAATTTATTTAAAAATGGTTGTAAATTAAAACCTATTATTATATGCTAAAAAGTAGGGAAGTTTTTGATAAATTATAGAATATTGGCAGAAGTAATTATATTTACAAATGATTGGGGGAGTTAATATGAAGATTGAGATAATTAAAATGGAAAAATATCATTGGGAAAATGTAAAAGATATATATTTTCAAGGGATTAGCACTAATATAGCCACTTTTCAAAGAAGCGTTCCAACATTTCAGGAATGGGATAGTAGTCATATAAAGGAATGTAGGTTAGTTGCTAGCTTTGGAGAAAAAGTTTTAGGATGGACTGCTTTAAGTAAAGTTTCTAGCAGATGTGTTTATAATGGTGTGGCAGAAGTAAGTATTTATATAGGAGAAGAGTTCAGAGGAAAAGGGGTTGGGAAGGCTTTATTGAATGCTCTTATAAAAGAATCAGAAGAAAATGGATTTTGGACACTGCAATCAGGAATAATTAGAGAAAATGTAAAAAGTATAGAATTACATAAAATGTGTGGGTTTAGAGAACTAGGAATAAGAGAAAAGGTTGCAAGAATGAGTAACGGTGTATGGCATGATGTAGTTTTAATGGAGCGTAGAAGTGCTGTTACAGGAATAAATTAGATTTTGAGAGGAATGATTAAAATGGACCAGTTAAATATATATAATAAAATGGATTCAATTTTTGCTAAGAAAGCTAATGGTACAGAAGTAAATTATTTCATATTTGATGAATATGAAATTCATTTAAATAACATGCCTCCAAATTCAATACAAGAATGGCATAAACATTTAACAATTGAAGAATCACTTTTAGTTACAAAAGGTGAAGTAAGTGTTAAATGGAGAGATGATAAGAGGGAGTATAGTAAAAAGGTAACTAAAGATATGATAGTTAGAGTGAAAGATTCTATTCATACTATTGAAAATATAACAAATGAATGGGCGAAATTTGTTGTTTTTAGAATGGTTCCATCTGGTGAGAGTAAACGAGATATTATTAAAAATGATAAAATAAATATTTTATAGTCAATATGCTTTTAAGGAACATAGTTATAAAAATATAATGCTAGACAGGATTGTTGCTAATGTATAAAAGTAAGGAATTATTAGCTGTAAGATATATAAGTTTTTTTATATTGTTTGTACAGATATTTATAGAAAATAATAATGATAAATTTTTAAGTACCATTTTTATATTGAGTATTATAATAAATAATCAATTAAGGATTAATTTTATTGAAGATAGTAAAAAGTTATGTTTATCCGTTTTTATTGAAGTGATTATAGTATCATTTAGTGAGTGTTATTTTGGAGGATGTATTGTATTTTACCTGCTTGGAGCATTAATAGATGTATTTGTAATTAAAAATAAAGCTAGTAAGAATTTGTTGATAATTATGATTAATTTAATTTCAGTAATAATATCTATAACAAATTGGAGTGAGGAATGGTTTGTTACAATGTTTTTATTACCGATAATTACATTTTTGTTAGCTTATGTTGAAAAACTTTATAATAGTAAACTAGATGCTCAAAGTCTTTATGATAAATTAAGAATATCTGAAATAAAGCTTAAAGAAGTAAATAAAAATCTTGAAAACTATGCTGATTCTATTGAAGAATTAACAAGATTAAAAGAACGGAATAGAATCTCAAGGGAAATTCATGACAGTGTTGGACATGCATTATCTACATCAATGATTCAACTAGCTGCTATGGAAAGTATTTCACAAAAAGAAAATCCAAAGATTGGAGAAATGGCAAGAGAATTAAGGAAGTTTATAAATGATAGCCTAATAGATGTAAGAAGTGCTGTTAGGGAATTAAAGTCTGATGAATACGATAGTTATCAAGGGGTTTTTAGACTGGAGGAGATTTGCAAAAATTTCGAAAAACTTTCGGGAGTGAAGATTAAAACACAAATAGCAAAAAGTAATTGGCGTTTGACGCAAAAACAATTTCATCATTTAGAAAAGATAACAAAAGAATCTTTATCTAATTCATTAAAGCATGGTAAAGCTACTTTAATAAATGTAGTAATAAATTCTACTCTAGATGAGTTTGTAATTTCATTCAAGGACAATGGAGTAGGAACTAAAAAAATACTAGAAAGTGGAATTGGCTTAACGGGAATAAGGGAAAGAGTTCAGGAGATGGATGGGATATTGGAAATGAAGTCACAGGAAGGTAAAGGGTTTTTTATTAAAATAATAATACCAAAAGAGATGGAGGGTTAAGACATTGGACAGAATAAAACTTTTAATAGTAGATGATGAAAAACTCATAAGAGAAGGCATAAAAATAATGATGTCAACCTTTGAAGATATTGAAGTTATAGGTACAGCTGAGAATGGATATGAAGCTTTAGAAGTGTGCAAGAGAGAAAATGTGGATATAGTGTTAATGGATATTAGAATGAAAACTTGTGATGGTGTTATGGGAACAAGACTTATTAAAGAACAATTTGAAAAGATTAAAGTTTTAATACTTACTACCTTTAAGGATAAGATGTATATTGAGGAAGCCTTGAATTATGGTGCTTTTGGGTATCTTTTAAAAGACAGTTCTTATGAGGTGATTTATGAAGGAGTCAAAAGTGCACATAAAGGTAATATGGCATTAAATCCACAGGTTGCTAAGGAAATATTCAATTTAAGCAATGGAACGAAAAAGATTAATATAGAAAAGCTTAATCTTTCTGAAAAAGAGGTTAAAATAATTGAAGGAATAGCAAGTGGACTTACCAATAAAGAAATATCAGATAAATTATTTTTATCTGAAGGTACAATAAAAAATAATATAACAAATATACTAGCTAAACTTAAGCTAAGGGATAGAACACAAATTGCAATTTTTGCTTTTAAAAATAGAATAGTGACTTAAGTCATTTAAGTAGTGACTATAAGGTATGGTTAACACTCCTAGGTTATCGTATTATAAATTTAAGATAATCTAGGAGGTTTTTTATGAAGGTTATAGAGATAAATAATATATCTAAACGATTTAGTGATAAGCTTGTTCTTGATAATATAAGCTTTCAGGTAGATAAGGGAGAAATATTTGGGCTACTTGGACCAAACGGTGCTGGAAAGTCTACATTAATAAATATAATTGTTAATATATTGATACCTGATAGTGGGAAAATAGTTATATGTGGCAATGATGTTGTAAAAGACTCAATAGAATCAAAGAAGCACATAGGTTATGTTCCACAAGATATAGCTTTAATGGAGAACTTAAATGCTTATGATAATTTGGAGTTTTTTGGAGTATTATATGGATTAAAAGGAACATTGCTTAAGCATAGAATAAATGAAGTGTTAGATATTGTAGGATTAAGGGATAAGAAAAAGGAAAAGGTTAAAAAATTTTCAGGTGGGATGAAGAGAAGATTAAACATAGCAGCTGCAATTATGCATCATCCGGAGGTTCTAATTTTAGATGAACCAACAGTAGGGGTAGATCCACAATCAAGACAGCATATATTTAATTTTATTAAGAAGATAGGAAAGGAATGGGGGACAACAGTTCTTTATACATCACATTATATGGAAGAGGTTGAAGAGTTATGTGAGAGAGTTATGATTATGGATCTAGGTGTAGAAATTGCTTATGGTAATAAGGAAGATATTAAATATTCAGTATTTCCCAATAATAAAGTAGTTATTGATACAAATGGGATAAAAGGGCAAACTATTTTAAGTATTAGAGAAATTAATGGAGTAATAAAGGTTACAGAGAATGAAAAATCTATAAGCTTAACTGTAAATGATAAGTTTAAGCTTGGGGAGTGTTTGAGAATATTTGAAGAAGAAGATATAAGTGTAAATAAGATCAGCTATGAAGAAGCAAAACTTGAAGATGTTTTCTTAACTCTTACAGGGAAAAATCTTAGGGATTAGGAGAGAAAATGAAACTTTTAGTTTACTTGAAAACAACATTTAAAGGGGTAATTGCAACTTTGGTACCGACTTTAGCTATGTTTATACTATTACCTGTTGTTATAGCAGGAGTCATGGGCTTTGTAAAGAGTGATGAAGGTGAAAATTCATTAAAGTTGAAACAGCTTAAGGTTAGCATTATAGATGAGGATAACTCTAAAGCATCTAATTCATTAATAGAATTTTTAAAAACCGATGATATAAATAAGCTTATAGAAGTAACTAATTATGGTGATGCTTATATTAAGATTCCCAAAGGGTATGAAGAAAGTTTATTATTACAAAAAGATAGCAATATTATATTAGAGGAAAGTGGTAAAGGACATTCTGTATTGAGTACATTAAAGGTTGTAATTGATAAATATCATGAAAATTTAAATTTAGTTCGGCATGGAGAAAATGCTCGGGAATTATCTAAAATATTAAATGAAAGCTTTATAGAGAATGAGATAATTGATTATAAAAAAGATTTGACTTCTTATGAGTTAATGGCATCTACTTTAAGTGAATTTGTAATTAGTATGATGATTCTTAATTTGATTAGAGCTAGTTATGTTGAGGTTTCAAGAAATATAAATATGAGAATTTTAGTCACACCGATAACTAGACAAAGAGTACTAGTATATGAGTCCATTGGAATCTTTTTTTATTCATTCATAATTTTACTTTGCTACACATTATTCTTTAAAGCATTTGGGATAGCCTTTAAGGGAAGTTTATTAGTAATTTTAGAAATAATAATTCCAGCAGCATTATTGATAACAACTATGAGTAAATTTATAACTTGTTGTATTGGTAAAAAATATGGGCAAGTTGTTGGAATTATGATATTTGCTTTGCCAATTTTAGGAATGGAGATGTTTACTGGAAAAGGAAACTTATTAGCTAAATTTGCACCAACACATTATATTACAAAGGCATTTGAGTCGTTCAGTTTAAATGGAAGTATAACAGGGAGTGAGAAAGAATTATTATGGATAATTGGAATTTCAATATTGCTATTTATAATAGTTTTTATAAAAGAAGGGATAAGTAAGGGGGGAAGAAGGTGCGCTTAATAAGGATAACTCTAATCAATATGAAAAGATATTTAAAAAATCCTCTAATTATTATTATGTCATTTGTTTTCCCAGTTGCTATGGCTATTGGAATAATGGGAGATAGTAACGATAATAGTAAAGTTATTGGCATAATTGATAGTGATAAATCTGAGTATTCAGAGAACATTATCGGTAATCTTTCAGATAATTATAAAGTTATAACATATACTGGTATAGCAGAAGAAAATTTTGATGCATTGAGAAATAACCAGGTTGGAGCTTTATATGTAATAGATAATGGCTTTCAGAAAAATATTCAAAACAAAGTAGCACCTCAAATTAAAGCATACAAAAAACAAGATGAAAGTGGTGCTATTATAGCTGAGAATACAATTGATAAGTATATAAAAGAAAAATTACAGGATAATTTCAATGTAAGTAAAAATTTAATATCAACTAGCATTGAAAAAGATGAAAGTAAAGATAATACCGATTTTATCATTGCAACTTTGATGATTTGTTATTTTATGATGATAGGATCATCAATAATTACTGAAGATATTATAAAGTTAAAGGCCTGCAAAGTTTTAAAAAGAACCATAGTTACACCTAATTCTGATAGACAAATATTAGGTGGAATGTTTCTCGGAACTTTTATAATACAGGCAATATTAAGCTCAGTAGCATTTATAGTAGTTAGTGAGGTAATAACCTTAAGTAATATGAACATTTTATTAGGAATACTAGTGATAACTTTATGTAGCTTGGTTTCAACATCAATAATTGTAGCTACAAATAGGTGGATAAAGATACCATCAATGGCGAATTTAACTGTTGTCATGGTTTCTTTAATTAGTTTTATTTTAGGTATTATGAATATGAGTTTACTTGAATTTTCTAATGTGCCAAATATATTTATTAGATTATCATTAATTTCTCCGTTTTATTGGTTTATAGAAATATTAAATAATGTATCTTTAATTAAGGCAATATTCGTTTTGATACTGACTTCTCTAGTATTTTTCACATGTGGTAGCTTTAAACTTAGAGGGTTTATTGAAGAAGACTAAAACATATAAGGTAGGTTAATAAATATTTATTTTATATTAACTTACCTATAATTTGCTCTTAACTTTTTTAAGGTAGAATAAAGAAAAATGTTAGGAGTGATTATATATGGATACATTACTTCATGGAAAACTTGGAAAGATTTTAGGAGAAGATCTAAATAGAAGAGGATACAATATTAATGTAGGTTATTTTATTTATGGGAGTATGTTGCCAGATATAAGTCCATTTTATAGATTTTCAATGCATACTAAAGAAACTAATTATACTGATGTAATTAAACTTATGAAGGATTTAGTGATTGGAAATGACAAGTTAACAGTAAGAAGCATATCTATTAAGTTAGGAATGTTAAATCACTATTTATGTGACTTCTTTACTTTTCCTCATAATAGAGGATTTAAGGAGTCAATAATTCAACATGAGCTTTATGAACAGGTACAAAGAATAGTTCTATGGAGCAAACTTCAGAAAATATGGAATAAGTATTCTGAAGAGGCAAAAATTAAACTAAGAACTTTTGAAGAAATAATAATGTATATTGAAGATATGCATTTGATTTATAATAATAACTTAAGTAATAGAGAAAGAGACATATATTTCATGAGCATATTATCTAGAGCTGTATCTTCTTCGTTATTAGATTTAAGAAGAAAATGTTCTTCTGATATTGAAACAAAAGTTGAGAATATTAAAGTAAGTTGTTTATAAGAATATATGATGTATAATAATAGTTATACATTATATATTTTACATGAGGAGAAAAATATGAATAACGAATTTAATAGATTTAAATTGAGCGAGGATATCTTAAAATCCTTAAAAGCTTTAGATTATAAAAAACCAACAGAGGTTCAAGAAAGTGTTATAAATGAAGCGCTATATAATAAGGACTTAATAGTAAAAGCACAAACAGGAACGGGAAAAACAGCATCTTTTGTTATTCCACTTTGTGAAAAAGTGATATGGGAAGAAAATTTGCCACAGGTTTTAATTCTTAGTCCTACAAGGGAACTTGCAATTCAAATAGCTGAAGATGTAAGAAATATTGGAAGATTTAAAAGGATTAAGGGAATAGCAGTTTATGGAAAGTCGCCTTTTAAGGATCAAGCAAGAGAATTAAAGGGAAAAACTCATATGGTTATTGGGACTCCAGGAAGAGTTTTAGATCATATAGACAGAGGTAGTTTTAATACTAAAGGTATAAGGTATTTAGTTATTGATGAAGCAGATGAAATGCTCAACATGGGCTTTATAAAGCAAGTTGAAGGAATTCTTCGAAGGATACCAAAAAAAAGAGTAACTATGCTTTTTTCAGCTACTTTACCAGAGGAAATAAAAATTCTATGCGAAAAGTATATGAATAAGCCTAAAGATATAGAGGTTAAGAGTGATGGGGTAATTACGGATAAAATAGATCACTATATTTATAGGGCTCTAGAAGAAGAAAAGTTAGATAATTTAATTAGGCTTTTAATTAAAGAGAGACCTGAAACAGCAGTGATTTTTTGCAAGACAAAAGAGAGAGTTGATTTAGTTTATGAAAAGTTAAGAAAAAAAAGATTTTCTATAGATAAAATTCACGGTGGAATGCTTCAAAAAGAAAGAATAGAAGCAATGGAAAGATATAAGAAAGGTGCTTTTAGAATATTAGTAGCTACAGATGTTGCTTCAAGAGGAATTGATGTGGAAGGAATAACTCATGTAGTTAATTTTGATGTGCCAGTTGAAAAGGAAGCCTATGTCCATAGAATAGGAAGGACAGGGAGAGCTGGGAGGAAAGGGAAGGCAATAACTTTTGTTACTTCATATGAAGAGAAACTTTTTGAAGAAATTCAACAATACATAGATTTTAAAGTGCCAGAAAGAAACTTGAAGGAATTAGAATTAAGTAAGGATGAAGAAATAATAGGAAATGAATTTCTTAGGAAGACTGGTACCCAAAAAGCATTAAAAGCAAAAGAGGTTAATAAAGGGATAACAAAGTTATATTTAAACGGAGGAAAAAAGAAAAAGATTAGAGCATTAGATTTAGTTGGAACTATTTCAAACATTAATGGTATTACATCAGAAGATATTGGTATAATTGATATACAAGATATGGGATCTTATGTGGAAATATTAAATGGTAAAGGGAAAATAGTACTTGAAGCTTTACAAAATATGACTGTAAAAGGCAAAAAATTAAGAGTTGAAAAGGCAAGATAAAGTTTGGGGGAGTTTTTGGTGAATGATGAAGAGATAATGAGAAAATGTATAGAGGAAGCTATTAAAGGAGTAAAGAATGGTGAAGGTGGTCCATTTGGAGCGGCTATTGTTAAAGATCATGAAATAATAGCTTTAGGGCATAATACTGTGATTAAGGACAATGATCCAACAGCTCATGGCGAAGTTAATGTAATAAGAGCAGCTTGTGAAAAACTTGGAACATTCCAATTAGATGATTGTATTATTTATACTTCAGCAGAACCATGTCCAATGTGTTTATCAGCTATAATGTGGGCTGGAATAAAAAAAGTATATTTTGGGTGCAGCGCTGAAGACACTGAAAAAATAGGGTTTGCAGATAAATTTATATATGATTTTCTTAGAAATGAAAAACCTATAAATGGATTGGAAGTTATACCTCTATTAAGAGAGGAATCTTTAAAAGCCTTCAATGTTTGGTCAGGAAAAACTGATAAAATTGATTATGATCCAAGAGGAATATAAAAAATAATGGCAGTTGATTGCAATCAGCTGCCATTATTTTTATTACCTAAGTTTTATAGTATTTTCTAAAGTAGGAACATGTTGAAATTGAATTTTTTTGTTATTGTATAAGAAGTCAACTGAATTAATCCATTCACCAGCATATGATGATTGTTTAAAAGTTTCAGTTAATATCTTAGTAGTCACTGCTCCTCCTGTAGTACCTTCAAAATAAGTATTGCCCCATTTTATAGATGTATTATTAGCTAAATCTTTTAAATTTATGGTAGCTTTGTTTATTCCATTTATATTTTCTACCTTAAGAACTTCAATAGGTAGTCCTTTAAATTCTTTTATTGAAAGCTCTTTAGCAAGTTTAGAGAGTTTTTCCTTAAGTGATAAACTATCATCAATTTGAATTGTGCTATCAATTTGTGCTTTCAAGTTATTAATATCAACAGTATAAATTGATAAAGTAACTAATTTAGGAGTAGAAGTATTGGAATTTTTAGTGTCCTTTGATGTTGTATCTGTACTATTTTGTGAATCTTGTTCTTTTTTTTGATTATTAGAATTTTCAGTTAAAGTCTTTGTGTCATTGTCAGGCTTTTCGTTTGAAGAGCAAGATATAAGAGTTAGACCCAAAGTTAGACATAATATAAAGGAAAATAACTTTTTCATAATATACACCTCCTACTATTATTTAATATAATTATATAATAAATAGATAAATATAACAATATCTTATATTATTCTACAAAGGAGAGTTATTAATCATGAAGGTTAAAACTTTGAAAATTAAATTTTTCAAATCTTCATCTCCCAAGTTTGATAAATCATGGTCAGTATTATTAAGTGTAACAAGACTGACTTTATTACCAAAAGCTTTACTAGAATCATACAAATTAGAAGAATTAGTATATGGAACCATAGTGTCAGCCTTGCTATGAACAATAAGGGTCTTAGGAAGCCCTTCTTTTACATAGTTAATGGAGCTAAATTTTTTTATATATTCATCTTTATTTTTTATTGATGAAATGAACGGAATTGATTCTTTAATTGCAAGATTTTCATCTAAACTTGATAGATCAGTAGGACCAAAAAAGTCTATAAGATACTTTATTTTGTAAGGATATTCTTTAAGAGAACCATCATCTACAAATTCTTCATTATCAGAGTAAGTAGCTAAAAGAGAAAGATGTGCTCCGGCAGAGATGCCAATAACACCAATTTCATTTACATTAAAATTATAAGTGGTTTTATTTTTATATATCCATCTTATAGAATCTTTTACATCTGAGACTTGCTTAGAAAAATTCACATTCTTATTTAATAGTTCATAGGAAACGCTTATGATTGTATATCCCTGGTTAAGGAAAGATTTTAAAATTGGTGATAATACCTTGGGGAATTCGCTGTTTCCATAAGCCCAACTTCCGCCATGAACGTAAAGAATTACGGGGGATCCCTTTGATGGTATATTTTCTGGCCTGTAAATATCTAAATATACAGGAGTATTCTTTGTATTTTTGTATTGAATAGTTTCCTTCTTTAAATCATCAGTATTAGCACCAACAAGTAGTGAGGATGAGTCAAGAGAACTAAATTCATTTTTATATAAATCATATTGTCTATATATGTCATAATAAAGTGATAGTCTTTGTCTAAATATTATAGTAATAAAAATGATAGAAATGAGAGAAACTAATAAAAAGTATTTTAAAAATTTTTTCAATTACAATATAACCTCCATTTTATTATTCTTGTAACTTTATCATTTTATTATATACTATTTTTAATAAGTTTTATGAAAAGAATATTATTTTAGTATTTCTAATTTGAATATGTATTGAAAAATTGCTATTCCAATTTGGGGATAAGAGTGTTGTTGATTATATTTACAATCTCCCAAGTATTGTTATCTATAAAGAAATGCCCACCAGAAAACTTTAAAAAAGTACATTTGTTATTAGTATGCTCTTTCCACTTTTCTAGGTTATTGATCGTCAGATAGTCCTTTTCACCATATAAAATTGTGAGATCACAGTTGAGTTTATTAGCTTTAATAGTATATGTGTATTCTTCTACAACTTTAAAATCTGCTCTTAAAACTGGGAGAAAAATTTTAGCCCAATCGTCGTTTTCTAACACTTCTATAGGAGTTTCTCCTAGCCTTAAAAGTTCTTTTTTGAACTCGACGTCGTTTAAATTATGAATGGATCTATAATCACTCTTTATAAAAGAAAATTTATATAACAAAAGGAGCAAAAGAAAAGTTTTGTTTTATGGATGAGAGTGGTGAGTTTCAGTATATGGACAACTATTCTTAAACTTAGTTTTCTTTATATTACTTATAGAAAATAGCATTAATATAGTATTGCTTATTTCAAAATTAGGAGGGGTTTATAGTAATAAAAGTAAAAAAGATGAGGAATAATAACAAAGATTACTAAAAAAAATTTAGAATATGCAAAACCTTCATGTACAAAGAAATGAAATATTAATAGTTTTTACCATGTAAACTTCAAAGTTGTTGACAAAGTATTTTGATTGTAGTATATTTTGAGTATCAAAGTATTTTTGCTGCTTTGGCTATTTCCGGTTCCCATGGGAGAAATTCTTTTGTGGGGCTAGATACTATTAGAAGTGGAGGATTTTAATGGAAGTGGGAAATAGAGTGATGAACAAATTATTCGTTCAGCTTTTTAATGATATTTTGGAAATTGAAGAAAAGACTTTAAAAAATGGGCCACTTCAAGATATTTCTATAACAGAGATGCATACAATTGAAGGAATAGGCATGTATAAAGAAAGAACTATGACAGAAGTTGCTCAAGATTTAAGAATAACTGTTGGAACTTTAACTACAGCTATTAATAAGTTAATTAAAAAGGGCTATGTTGAACGAAAAAGAATAGAAGAAGATAGAAGAGTAGTGCTAATTCGTTTAACAAAGAAAGGAAAACTTGCTTATAGATTACATGAAAAATTCCATAACGATATGGTTAGTCAAACTATCGAGGGATTAAATGAAGAAGAAGAAAAAATATTGATTTCATCCTTAGATAAGATAAATGTATTCTTTAAAGGAAAAATAGTAAGTATTGGTAAGGAGAAATAATGGAAGTGATTAATATTAAAGGGTATGGAGCGTATGCGCCACCCCTTGTAGTATCAAATGAAGATCTTAGTAAAATCGTAGATACTAGCAATGAATGGATTGTAACTAGAACTGGAATTGAGGAAAGAAGAATTTCTCAGGGAGAAGATACATCTATGTTAGCTACAAAAGCGGCTCAAATAGCGTTAAGTAGAGCAGATGTGTTGGCAGAAGAGATTGATTTGATAGTAGTTGCAACAATAACTCCGGATATGGCTACGCCATCTGTTGCGTGTATGGTCCAGAAAGCTACAGGAGCTAAAAATGCTATGGCCTTTGATGTTAGTGCAGCATGCTCTGGGTTTATTTATGGATTAGAAATTGCCTTTTCCATGATGAATAATAATAGTAAGTTTAAAAAAGCTATTGTTATTGGGGCAGAAGTGCTTTCGAAAATATTAGATTGGGAAGACAGAAGTACTTGTGTATTATTTGGAGATGGTGCAGGGGCAGTAGTTTTATCAAAAGAAGAATCAGATGAAAATAAGGTTGTAAGCTTTTATTCATTATCTGAGGGGGAAAAAGGCGATGCTCTTTGTTCAGGATCTTTTGATGTGCTTAATCCGTTTGTTGAAAACCCTATAGTTAAAAATAAAAAGGTAGCAATGGATGGAAAAGAAGTATTTAAGTTTGCTTCAACTGCAATGGTTAATTCTATCAAAGAATTACTAAAGGTAAATAATCTTTCTTTAGATGAAATTGATTATTTAGTACCTCATCAAGCTAATATAAGAATAATAGAATATGCAGCTAAGAAGCTTGGAGTAGGTATAGAAAAATTTTATATAAACTTACAAAAGTATGGAAATACTTCGTCGGCAACTATTCCACTTGCATTAAATGAGATGTATGAAGCTGGAATGCTGACAAAAGGAAAGAAACTGATAATGGTTGGTTTCGGTGGTGGCTTAACATTTGGTTCAACATTGATTGAATTATAAATATAAATTTTTAGTTAGGAATTATTTGATTTTTTAGGAGGATTTTAAAATGATATTTGAAGAAATTAGAGAAGTAATATGTGAACAATTAGAGGTATCAAAGGAGGAAGTTTTATTAGATACTACTTTTGAAGATTTAGGAGCAGATTCGTTAGATTTATTCCAAGTAGTTATTGAAATAGAAGAGAAGTATGGAATACAACTTGAAGATGCAGAAAAGATTAAAAGTGTTAGAGACGCAGTTAATTACGTAGAAGCACAAGTTAAGGCATAATAAAATATTTTACTTAATAAATCGGGGGTTAAAAGTTAGTTTCCCGATTTATTATTTATTTGAAATTAGATTGTTTAATATAGTAGGGATTTAGGAGGATATTTTAATGAAGAGTAGTAGGATTTGTGAATTGTTTAATATACAATATCCAATAATTCAAGGAGGAATGGCTTGGATTGCAGATTCATCCTTGGCTGCAGCAGTTAGTGAAGCTGGAGGGCTTGGTATAATAACTGGAACAGCACCTATTGAATGGATTAGAAGTGAAATAAGAAAAACAAAAGAGCTTACTGACAAACCTTTTGGAGTAAATATAATGTTAATGATGCCAAATGCTGATGATGTGGCAAAATTAGTATGTGAAGAAAAAGTACCTGTAGTTACAACTGGTGCAGGAAGTCCAGCGAAATATATGGATATGTGGAAAGAACATGGAATTAAAGTTGTTCCAGTAGTTGCTTCTGTTGCACTAGCAAAGAGGATGGAGAAAGCTGGAGCTGATGCCATAATAGCTGAAGGAACTGAATCAGGTGGACATATAGGTCAATTAACAACAATGGCTTTAGTGCCGCAAGTGGTTGATGCTGTTGAAATACCAGTTTTAGCAGCAGGAGGAATTGGCGATGGAAGAGGAATGGCAGCAAGTTTTATGCTTGGAGCTGAAGGGGTACAGATTGGTACAAGATTCTTAGTAGCTAATGAATGTACAGTTCATGAAAATTATAAAGCTAAAGTTATTAAAGCAAAAGATATTGATACAGATGTGACTGGTAAATCTACAGGACATCCAGTTAGAGTTATAAAAAATAAAATGTCAAAGCAGTATTTAAAATTAGAGATGAAGGATGTAACGCCAGAAGAACTAGAAGCTTTAGGAGCTGGAGCATTAAGAAAAGCTGCAGTAGAGGGCGATGTAGATAATGGATCAGTTATGGCTGGTCAAATATCAGGACTTATAAAAGAAGAGCAAAGTGCAAAAGAAATTATTGAAGAAATTATAAATGAAACAAATGAAAGATTAAGATATTTTGGAGGACAAAATGAATAATAAAGTAGCTTTTTTGTTTGCAGGGCAGGGAGCACAATATGTTGGAATGGCTAAAGAGTTATATGACAATATTCCAGAGTGCAAAGAGATTTTCGATAAAGGAGAAGAAATTCTAAAGATGCCTATTAAAGATTTAATATTTAATGGGCCAGAAGAAGAACTAATGCTTACTGAAAATGCTCAACCGGCTATCGTATTAACAGAGCTGGCTATATTAAAAGCATTGAAAGATAGAGGAGTAGAATGTAATTCTTCTGCAGGACTTTCTCTTGGAGAATATGTATCATTAATAAATGATGGTGTATTGAGTTTTGAAGATGGATTATTACTTGTAAAAGAAAGAGGAAGAATTATGGGGTGTGCCCTCCCAAAAGGACTTGGGAAAATGGCAGCTATAATGAGACTAGATGATGAAAAAGTTGAAAAACTAATAAGTCAAGCTAAAACTTTTGGAGTATGCGAAGGAGCAAACTATAATTGTCCAGGGCAAGTTGTAATTGCAGGGGAGAATGAGGCGATAGAAAAAGCTGTTGAAATAGCGAAAGATTTTGGTGGAAAAGGAATAGAGCTTAAAGTAAGTGGACCATTTCATAGTTCATTATTGAAAGATGCAAGTGATAAATTCTATGAAACTATTGAAGGTGTTAATGTAAATAAACTACAAGGTAAGGTATATTCAAATATTAAGGGTGAATTATATAGAGAAGATGATGATATAAGGTTATTATTAAAAAACCATATAATGTCACCAGTTTATTTTGAGAAAATTATCAGAAATATGATTAATGATGGTGTTGATACTTTTGTAGAAATTGGACCAGGAAAAGCTTTAAGAGGTTTTGTGAAAAAAATTGACAGGAGTGCCAATGTATTGAATGTTGAAGATTTACAATCATTAAATAATACATTAGATATGTTAATAAAATAGATTAGGAGGTTTTTCTATGTTAACTGGAAAATGTGCAATTGTAACAGGTGGAGCCAAAGGAATAGGAAGAGCTATAGCTATAAAACTTGCATCATTAGGTGCAAACATAGTTCTTAATTACAGAAGTAGTGAAGAAAAAGCTATAGAAGTGGAAAATGAAATTAAGGAATTAGGTGTTGAAGTATTAAGAGTTAAGGGTGATATCAGCAATATTGAGGATGTCGAAAACCTAATTAACAAAGCAAAAGAGAAATTTGGTAAAATAGATATAATGATAAATAATGCAGGGATAACTAAAGATACTTTAATCTTAAGAATGAGTAAAGATGATTTTGATTCAGTAATTGATGTTAATCTAAAGGGAGTATTTAATTGCCTAAAAGTTATAACTCCAGTTATGGTTAAGCAAAGAAGTGGAAGAATAATAAATATGTCTTCTGTGGTTGGATTAGTTGGTAATGCAGGGCAAGTAAATTATGCAGCTTCTAAAGCAGGGGTTATAGGAATGACTAAATCACTTGCAAAAGAAATTGGAGCAAGAGGGATAACAGTAAATGCTGTTGCACCAGGATTTATAGAAACAGATATGACTGAAGTTTTAGGCGACAAATTTAAAGAAGAAGCTAAGAAAGAAATTCCACTAAAGAGATTAGGTAAACCAGAAGATGTAGCAGAGGTTGTTGCTTTCCTTACAAGTGATGGCGCTAGTTATGTAACAGGGCAAGTTATTAATGTAGACGGCGGAATGGTTATGTAGGAGGATATTATGAGTAGAAAAGTTGTAATCACAGGAATGGGAGCTGTAACACCAATAGGAAATAATGTAGAAACTTATTGGAACAGTGTAAAAGAAGGTAAACTTGGAATAGACTATATTAAAAATTTAGACAGCGAAAATCTTGATGTAAAAATAGCAGGGGAAGTAAAAGATTTTAGTCCAGAAGAACTTATAGGAAAAAAGGAAGCTAGAAGACTTGATAGATTTACTCAATTTGCATTAGTAGCAGCAGATGAAGCTATAAAGAATTCAGGATTAGATTTAGAAAAAGTAGATAAAAAGAGATTTGGAGTTTATGTAGGTTCTGGTATAGGTGGTCTTATGACTATAGACGCAGATATAAGAAAGCATGAAAATAGCACTAATAAGAGAGTTTCTCCATTTTTTATAACAATGGCTATAGTAAATTTAGTAGCAGGAAATATAGCAATAAGATATGGAGCAAAGGGACCATGTACTTCTATGGTTACAGCTTGCGCTACTGGGAATAATAATATAGGTGAAGCTTTTAGATTAATTAAAAACGGATATGCAGATGTTATGATAGCAGGAGGAAGTGAAGCTTCTATCACACCTATAGGTCTTGGTGGATTCTATAGCATGAAAGCTTTAAGTCCAACTGAAGATCCAATTAGAGCATCAATTCCATTCGATAAAGATAGAAATGGATTTGTAATGGGTGAAGGTGGAGCTGTCCTTGTACTTGAAACTGAGGAATCAGCAGTAAAGAGAGGTGCTACAATACTTGCAGAGATAGTTGGGTATGGAAGTACTTGTGACGCTTATCATATAACAAGTCCAGATCCAGAAGGTGAAGGTGCAGCTGATGCTATGTTAGATGCTATTGCTGAAGCAGGAATAGCTAAAGAAGAAGTATCATATATTAATGCACATGGAACATCTACGCCATTAAATGATAAATATGAAACAATTGCAATAAAGAAAGCATTAGGTGAACATGCTTATAAAGTACCAGTTTCTTCAACTAAATCTATGACAGGACATTTATTAGGTGGAGCTGGAGCTATTGAAGCAGTTGTTTGTGTAAAATCTCTTATGGATGGTTTTGTTCCAGCAACTATAGGATTAAAGAATGTAGATGAAGGATTAGATTTAGATTATGTACCAAATATTGGTAGAAAGCAAGAATTAAAATATGTTTTATCTAATTCGTTAGGATTTGGAGGACATAATGCTACATTACTTTTCAAAAAGTGGGAAAAGTAGTAGGAGGTAATAAAATGAATTTTAAAGAAGTTAAAGAGTTAATAGATACAATTAATTCATCAGATATAGCACTATTTGAAATAAAGACAGAAAATATTGAAATAAAAATGGATAAATCTTTTAGTAGAGGTAATAGTGTAGAAAAAAAGACAGTTACAGATGAAAATTTAGTTGTTAAATCAAAAGAAACAAATAAAGAAACAAATGTTGAAAAGGAACTTAAACCTGATACTTCGCTAAAGGTCTCAGAAGAAACAATTGAAAATGATGAGGAGTTAACTGTAATTAAATCTCCTATGGTGGGAACGTACTATAGTGCTTCATCACCAGATAGTGATGCTTTTGCAAAGGTTGGCGATAACATTAATGTAGGAGATACATTATGTATAATTGAAGCTATGAAACTAATGAACGAGATTGAAGCTGAAGTTAAAGGTACTATTAAAAAAGTCTTAGTGAAAGATGGAGAAATGGTAGAATACGGTCAACCTATCTTCATGGTTAAGGAGGATTAATTATGATGGGTATAAAAGAAATACAAGAAATATTGCCTCATAGATATCCATTTCTATTAGTTGATAGAGTTACAGAAGTTATTGAAGGAAAAAGCGTTAAGGGATATAAAAATGTTACTATGAATGAACCTTTTTTCCAAGGACATTTTCCAGGTGAGCCAATAATGCCAGGAGTACTTGTATTAGAAGCATTAGCTCAAGTTGGAGGCATAGCTATATTGCAAATGGATCAATATAAAGGAAAGATTCCTTTATTTGCTGGAGCAGATAAAGTTAGATGGAGAAAGCAAGTTGTGCCAGGAGATAAATTAGAATTAAGTTGCGAAATAATAAAGTTGAGAGGCCCTATTGGAATTGGAAAAGGTATAGCTACTGTTGAAGGCAAGATAGCCTGTGAAGCAGAGATAATGTTTGCAATAGGATAGGTGGATAAAATGTTTAAGAAAATACTTATTGCCAATAGAGGAGAAATAGCCGTTAGAATAATTAGAGCTTGTAGAGAAATGGGAATTTTAACAGTAGCTGTTTATTCTGATATTGATAAAGAAGCTCTTCATACTCAACTTGCAGATGAAGCAGTATGTATTGGACCTGCAGCAGCTAAAGATAGTTATTTAAATGAAGCAAATATAATTAGTGCTTGTGTTTTAACAGGTGCTGAGGCTATACATCCAGGTTTTGGTTTCTTATCAGAAAACTCAAAGTTTGCTAAGATGTGTCAAGAGTGTAATATCACATTTATAGGACCGGATTACACTTCAATCGAACTTATGGGAAATAAGGCTGCAGCAAGAAGACTTATGAAAGAAGCTGGAGTTCCTGTTGTTCCAGGATTTGAAGGTGTAATCGATAATGAAGACCATGGTGTTAGCATTGCAAAAGAAATTGGATATCCTGTAATGATAAAAGCATCAGCTGGCGGTGGTGGAAAGGGAATCAGAATTGCCTTTAATGAAGAAGAGTTTAGAAAAGGCTTTAATACAGCAAAAGCAGAGGCAAAAGCATGTTTTGGTGATGATACTCTTTATATTGAAAAGTTTGTTGAAAAACCAAGGCATATTGAGTTTCAAGTTTTAGCAGATGAACATGGGAATGTAATTCATTTAGGAGAAAGAGAATGTTCCCTTCAAAGAAAAAATCAAAAAGTATTAGAAGAAGCACCATCAACATTTCTATCTGAAGAATTAAGAAATGAAATGGGTGAAATAGCTAAAAGAGCTGCAAAAGCAGCTAATTATAAGAATGCAGGAACCATTGAATTTTTAGTAGATAAACATTGTAATTATTATTTTATGGAAATGAATACAAGAATTCAAGTTGAGCATCCTATTACAGAAATGATTACTCGTGTTGATATAGTAAAGGAACAGTTGAAAATAGCAGCTGGACTTCCACTTGAATTAGCACAAGAAGACATTAAGCTTAGAGGACATGCAATTGAATGTAGAATAAATGCTGAAGATCCAAGTAAAAATTTTATGCCATGTCCAGGAAAAATAGAAGAATTATATGTTCCTGGTGGTATGGGAATAAGATTGGATTCAGCTGCATATTGTGGATATAAAATACCACATTGTTATGATTCTATGATTGCTAAGCTTATAGCATTTGGCCAAGATAGGGATGAAGCTATTATAAAGATGAAAAGAGCTCTAGGTGAATTCGGTGTTGGTGGAGTAAAAACAAATATTGATTTTCAATATTCGCTTTTAGAACAAGAAGAATTTTTAAAAGGAGAATATGATACTTCTTTTATCGGAGAAAAGATGGTGATTGGAAATGCTTAAGGATTTATTTAAAAAGAGTCAGTATGCTACTGTAAAGAACATTAGTAGAGATAGCGAAGATAAACCCAATATTCCTTCTGGGCTATGGGCAAAATGTGATAAGTGCGGAAGTATTATCTATAAAGAAGATTTAATCAGTAATTATTATGTTTGCACTAGTTGTAAAAATCATCTTAGAATAAAAGCTAGCACGAGGATTGAGTTGTTCTTTGATAAAGGTTCATTTAGAGCTTATGGAGAAGAGATAAAAACATCAAATCCATTGAAGTTTAAAGGATATGAAGAAAAAGTTGTTAAAGGAAAAAAGAGTACTGATAGTAGTGAGGCGGTAGTTACAGGAATTGCTAAGGTAAATGGAATTGAAGTAGCTACAGCAGTTATGGATAGCTTTTTTATGATGGGAAGCATGGGATCTGTAGTTGGTGAAAGAATTACATCTATAGTTGAATATGCAACTGAAAACAGATTGCCATTAATTATATTTACTACTTCAGGTGGAGCAAGAATGCAAGAAGGAATTATTTCACTTATGCAAATGGCAAAGGTAAGTGCAGCTATTGCAAAACATGATGATGCAGGACTATTGTATATCACTGTTTTGACTGATCCAACAACTGGAGGTGTCACTGCTAGTTTTGCTATGGAAGGCGATATTATAATTAGTGAACCTAATGCTTTAGTCGGATTTGCAGGAAGAAGAGTAATTGAAGATACAATAAAGGAAGTTTTACCTGATGATTTCCAAAAGGCTGAATTTTTATTAAAAAAAGGATTTATAGATACTATTATAGATAGAAGAAACTTAAGAAAAGAAATTTATAATATTTTGTCTATACATGAGGTGAAGAATTATGGGTAGAGATATTATGAAAGCAACAGCTTGGGATAAGGTAAATATTGCTAGACATAAAGAAAGACCTACTGGAGCATTTTATATAGAAAATATATTTAATAATTTTTTAGAATTGCATGGAGATAGATTGTTTGGAGATGATGGAGCAGTAATAGGTGGAATAGCTACTATTGAAGGTAGACCTGTTACAGTTATATCTATATCAAAGGGAGCTAATACTAAAGAAAATATACAGAGAAATTTTGGTATGCCAAAGCCGGAAGGGTATAGAAAAGCTTTAAGACTTATGAAAAATGCAGAAAAATTTAAGAGACCAGTAATCTGTTTTATCGATACTCCAGGAGCTTTCTGTGGAGTTGATGCTGAAGAAAGAGGGCAGGGTGAAGCAATTGCAAGAAATTTGCTTGAAATGAGTAGGCTTAAAACTCCAATAATATCAGTTTTAATGGGAGAAGGAGGAAGTGGTGGTGCACTTGCATTAGGTGTTGCTGATAGAGTCTTAATGCTTGAAAACTCTATATATTCAATACTTTCACCAGAAGGGTTTGCTTCTATACTGTGGAAAGATGGAAGTAAAGCTAAGGAAGCTGCTGAAGTTATGAAAATAACTGCAGAGAACTTAAAGCAATATAACATAATTGATAAAGTTATATCTGAGCCAAGAGGCGGAGCTCATAAGAATCCTATAAAAATGGTTGAGATACTAAAAAGTGTTATAGTAGAAGAATTAAAATATTTGAGCAAATCATCAATAGATGAAATTGTATCAGAAAGATACAAGAAATTTAGACATATGGGAAATTTTAATTCCTAGAAATTAACCTTTCAAATTTAAGAGCATAACTTAAATTTGAAAGGTTTTTGCCTTCTAAATACATAAAATGAAAGATTAAAGGAAAGTTGTCCAGAGTTTAGAAAATGATTAGGAAGTTTTAAAAAATACAAGATTTTCTTTAATAAAAAATATCCAAGATAAATTATTTTTATGGTATTATATAAGAAGAGAATAACATATAAAAAAGGATGATGATATGGATATTGAGCTGAGAAGTAAGGTTGATTTACTTTCTGAGAATTATAGAGAGGTAAAAAAAGTTTTAAGATGGTATGGGAGAAGATTAAATATAGTTGAAGCACTTTTGTATGGTAGAACAGATAAAGAAATTGATTTAAAAAAAGTGAAGGAAGTTAGAAGATATTTAGATTTAGTAACTTCAAGAGAAATTAATTTTACCAAGAAGTTTAAAAATATATTCTCAATTTTGATAAATGAAAATAAGGAATACAAAAAAGTATATGGAGATACTCTTGAAGTTTATAAGCATTTAATTTCTAAAGGATTTTTAGAAGAAGAAATTACTTTGTTTTCTTCATTTATGTTAGCAAATAGATTTTGTGATGAAGAATTAGATAGTAAATTACAGAGATTATTAGAAGTTAAGAATGCGTTAAATGGCGATGATTATATTGGATATGTATTGTTAGCAACAACTAGTAAACCAATTGATGTTATTAAAAACGAGTTTAATTTAGTATCAGAAAATATAAGACAAGCAGGAAATTGTAATGAAGATATGATAAAAAGTCTTACATTTTCTCTTATTTTAGAAGATAAAGAAATTGAAAAGAAGGTAGAAAAAGCATTTGAAATAGTGTGTAACATAAAAAGTGAAATGTCTTTTTTACCATTTGATGCTTATCCTTTATTAGGATTAGCGGCTATGTTAATAGATGATTCGGAGAACTTTTCTAAAGAAATTAAAGATGTTTATGATATGGTAAATGAGAAAAAAACTTTTAAGTTCTTTTTAAATAAAGAGCTGAAATTGCTTTTTTCAATAGGAATAGTTCTAGATAGGTATATAGAGGAAGTAAAGGCTGATCTAATTGATATAAGTATTAATGATGAAATGAACATTCTATTAACATTAGAAGAATGTATAGTTTTTTCAGTTTGTCGCTAAAATTTTATTTTACGAATGGAGATAAATAAATGAGTGGTGAGACTAGTACTCAAGTTGCAAAAATTGCAACAAGAATGGCTATTAGTAGTAGAGAAGAAGAAGAATTCCTTAAGAATGAGTATGCAAAGTTGTCTGCAAAGGTTACAGCTGTAAATATAGGTGGAAATATAAATGAGTCAATTCATAAAATATTAGAAAGAGCATTGGTTGCATCAAAGAGAAATGGACTTATTCGAGAAGAACATCTTCATGAAGGTGCTGTAATAGGTGCTACTAGGGATGCTCTAATGCAAATAAGTACTAGAGCCAATGGACAAAATGTAGGTGGTAAAGTTGGTATTGCAAGAAAAGGTGAACATATTTCTGTATGCATATTTTTAAGTATAGGGCTTCTGCATTTAGATGAAGTTGTTATTGGTATAGGACATAGATCCTTGCCAGAATAGTTAGATAGAAATAAAAAAGATTAGGATTATAATCCTGATCTTTTTTTTGTAAAAAATACAAAAGGTGATTTCTATAGATTTAATTAAATTATAAATAAAATTCAAAAATGATCAAAATATATCTTGACTATAATGAATTATGCAATTAATATATAAAAGACAAAAACTAATAGTTAAGTATTTTTAAATATGAAAACGTTTATTAGTAAATGAATTATTTTGTAATATAGTGTCAATAATATTATTGGATTATATTTTAAATAATGTAATATTTTAAATATAATTTTATAATAATAAAATATATGAAAATTTAATTATAGTTATTAATAAAGAAGTGGAGGGAAAAGATTTGAAAATTTTAGTAATAAATTGTGGTAGTTCATCATTAAAATATCAATTATTTGATATGGAAACAGAAAATGTTATAGCAAAAGGTATTGTTGAGAGAATAGGAATCGAAGGGTCTATGTTAGTACAAAAAGTTGAAGGTAAGGATAAGTTTATTTTAAATAAGCCTATGGAAAATCATAAAATAGCAATCTCCTTCGTTTTGGATACTTTGATAGATAAAGAGAATGGTGTAATAAAATCAATGGATGAAATTGCTGCAGTTGGACATAGGGTTGTTCATGGAGGCGAAAAGTACTCTGAATCAATTTTAATCGATAAGAAGGTTAAGGATTCAATAAATGAATGTAGTAAAATAGCACCACTTCATAATCCACCTAATATTGTTGGAATAGAGGCTTGTGAAGAGCTTATGCCATCTACTCCAATGGTAGCTGTGTTTGATACTGCATTCCATCAAACTATGAAAAAAGATGTTTTTCTTTATGCTTTACCATATGAACTATATGAAAAACATGGAATAAGAAAATATGGTTTCCATGGTACTTCACATAAGTATGTTTCTGAAGAGGCAGCAAAGTATATGGGAAGAAATATAAGTGATTTGAGAATAATTACTTGCCATCTTGGGAATGGAGCTTCGTTGTGTGCAATAAAAAATGGAGAGTCTATAGATACTACTATGGGATTTACTCCACTTGAGGGGGTAGTAATGGGAACTAGATCAGGAAGCATAGATCCTGCAATACCATTATATTTAATGAGTGAACTTAAATTAACTATAGATGAAGTAGGTAATATATTGAATAAAAAATCAGGAGTGTTAGGAATTTCACAAATAAGTTCAGATTTTAGAGATATTGAGACAGCATATAAAAATGGTGATGAAAGAGCAATACTTGCTTTTAATATTTATCACAATAGTATAAAAAAACAAATTGGTGCATTCATAGTAGAGCTAGGGGGAGTTGATGCCATAGTGTTTACAGCAGGAGTAGGAGAAAACGGGCCAATCACAAGAGAGTTAATATTAAAGGATTTGGAGTTCTTTGGAATAAAAATTGACAAGAAAAAAAATGAAGTTAGAGGAGAATTCAAAGAAATATCCACAGATGATTCGAATGTAAAGGTATTCGTTATTCCAACCAATGAAGAATTAGTTATAGCTAGAGATACTTTGGATTTAGTGAAAAATAAGTAAATTAACTACGTAAAAATCCTTAGAAAAATTGCAATGAATTCACTTTCTTTATGATATAATTAATTGTTATTTTATAATGATTGGGAGTAAATCTATGAATTCAAGAGATAAAAGTGTATTAGATAACGTTATATATTTAGATATAGTAACAACAGGCTTTGATGAATTATCTTTAGATATTATTGAAATAAATGCTATAAAGATTATAGATAACAATATATATACTTATAAAAGAAAAGTTCAACATGAGAAAAAAACTTTAACTAAAATTCAAAGAGAAAAAGAATACTCTGAAAAAATAGAGGAAAAAGTTGAGACTTTAGAGCAAATTACAAAAAGCTTATCAGAATTCTTAGAGGATTATCCACTAATCTGTTTCAATGGTATTCATCTGTGTAAAGTTATGCTCAGATGTTTTCCTGAAATCAAAAATAATGTATTAAATATTATGGAACTAGCAGCAATTCTTGAACCGTGGTTAAAGGAATATACCCTTGAGTACTTAGTCCAAAAACTTACTAACATTTCAGAAAATAAGCATTTGAAGAATGAATTTAGTAATATTGAGTGTAGTATAAAAGTAGTTAATGCTCTCTTGTGTAGAGAATGGGCAAGGGAAGAGAGGGTATTTAAAAGAAGGAAAGTTACTTTTTACGAAATATTAGTAAAAGAGTATGCCTTAGAGAAAAGATGGGCTTGGACAAAATATATTAAGAGACCATTACTTTTTACATTTCAGGGATATGAATATATAAATTATGATGAAAATAAAATAGCTAAGCCTAAGCTAAAGAAGATGCAGATTAAATATGATGAATATGAAAATCTTTTAAGAAAAACAGATATATGGACTAATGGTGGAGACTTTGGATACAAGTATAGAGAGCAACAAAGAGTTTTAGCTGAAAAAATCAAAACAAATATAGAAAATGAGGAAAAAATATTTATAGAAGCCCCTACGGGTAGTGGAAAAACTTTTGCTTATTTGTTAATACTAACTTTAAAGGCATATATAAATAAAGGAAGTTATAAAGTACAAGATTCATCATTTATTATATCTACTGATACAAAAGAATTACAAAATCAACTTATTTCGAAAGATATACCTAAAATTCTGATGAAGTTAGATTTAGATGAAAAAATTAAATATGGTTCTATCAAAGGAAAAAGTAACTATATATGTAGTGAGAGGTTAGAGAAATCACAAAATTTCAATGGTGAATTAAAAAGTATTTTGGCAGAAGTTTTCTTAAAAAGATTATGTAAAGATGGAAAGTATGGTGATATTGAAAACATAAGCTATTTTGCGTATACTTACTTTTCTTTAGAAAAGTATTTATCTGATGTAGTGTGCGAAAATGAGAGCTGTAATATAGAAAAATGTTTAAAACCTTGCTTTCTAAAAAATAGATATAATGAACTTCCAGCTGAAAATATTACTGTTATAAATCATTCTTTATTGGCAAGTTGGCCTTATAATGAAAAGAAGAAAATTACGCATTTAGTAATTGATGAAGCACATAATTTGATGGAGAAATGCTATGATTTTTTTTCAGAAGAGTTTAATTCAGAAGAATTTGTAGAACTACTTAAGAATGCATATGAAGTAGAACCAACTATTTATAGACAATTAACTAATCTAAATGCAAGTAATGGGTATCGAGAAAATGTGGAACTTGCTAAAATTAAATATTGGATAACTGAAATTAAAACGAACATCGGTATTATGTTAAACAAGTCTATTGAATTAAAGCTTGTTAAAGATGAGTACAATTTTAGAAGTGAATTTTCTTTGCCTGAAGAAGCGTTTAAAGAAAAAATCAATGTTTTAAGATTTCATATATCTAAAATAAAAGAAAATATATATGGAATATATAGTCTTCTAAATAGATATTTAAATAACATTACATCAGAAGAGGAAAGTAAGGAAGATAAGGATTATAAAATAGTATATGATTATATTATGAAGCTTAAATCATCATATGAAATACTAGATGTTTTTTTAGAGAATTCAACAAAAAAGGAAACTCATGCAAAAGTTATTGAAGTTTCAAAGGAGTATAGCTATTTTAAAATTACAAATATACCATTAAATATTGAAGAACTCGTTAATGATCGGATACTCAAAGATGTGAAAAGTACTACATTTTTATCCGCTACTTTTAGAATTAATAATTCATTAAGGAAAATGAAATGTTTTCTTGGACAAAATGAAGCAAAGGAATTAATACTGCCTCAAACATTTAGATTAAAAGATAAAACTAAAATATTTGTTTTAAATGATATTGGTAGATACAATAGTAGTAATTTTTTAAAGAACTCTGCTAAGTTTATATTTGAGATGGCACTAAAACTTAATGGGCATATGTTAATATTATTTACTAATAATTTAAGAAGAAAAGCTGTGGAAGAAGAACTTGCTGAACTTGCGAGGAATACAAAATTTGAAATATACTCACATAAAAAATCATTAAAATATCTAAAAGATGATAGTAGACAAGTTATTATTTTAGGGAGTAAAGGATTTTTTGAAGGAATAGATATTCCAGGTGATGCATTAACTTGTGTCATGGTAGATAAAATACCTAACAAAAGTCTTGAGGATCCACTACTAAAAGCAGTAACTACTTATAAAAAAGAAAGTTATATTGATGTAAATTATCCTCAGGTATGTATAAAGTTGAAGCAGATTTATGGAAGGCTAGTTCGTAGTGAAATGGATTATGGATATTTTTGTATCCTAGACGGTGGTCAAAATACAAATGTATTAAATAAACTTGAGAAAGATCTTTGTGGACCAAGATTTGTTTTTGAAGATAGTAAAAATATTTTGAATAAAATCAATGATGATTCTAGGCGATGGAAAATAGAAAATTTAAAGGCTATGATGTCAGACATTAAAAATGATGATGGGTTTGCTGAAAATTTCAATTGTGAATCGAAAAAGATGAATTCCTTTTGGATATATAGGGGAAAATATAATGGAAAGATATTATTTAAAAATATAGATTTAATAGCTGAATTTACAAAAAAGTGATATTATATTTTTTAATTTCTTAATAATAATGTTTGGATATTTAAGGATAAGTGCTTAATTCTATTAATATTTTTTCGTAAAATTATAGAAAAAAGCCTAATTAGTAAAGAAAAAGTGAATGTTTTCTTTACTAAAAGAATAAATATTCAACTTGCTATTGCAATATGTAAAGTTTAAGGATAAAATAATATCGTAAATCTTGATATTTAGATTAGCTAATTTTTTTTGTATATAAATATGGAAAGAATTATCGCAATATCATTAAGATGTAAAATGATACTTGGAGGGTTAAAAATGAAAAAGAAATCAATAGCGTTGGCTTTGACTAGTTTACTATTAACTGGATTAATGGCTGGATGTGGAAATGGTGACACAGGTAAAAAAAGTTCTTTAAAGGTAGGAATGGTAACAGATTCA